>NZ_CP188815.1:1215000-1515000 GCF_050058155.1 Terasakiella sp. 4MB5A
AAGAAATGCAGGAGTTGGCATCACATGATGATGTGAGCGTGCGTTGTCTATTGGCACAACGTGAAGATATCCGACCTGAAATCCTTTATTATTTGGCAGAAGACGAGGAAATGGAGGTCCGGCGCCATATCGCGTTGAACCCGGCCACACCGCGTCAGGCAGATCTTTTGCTGGCAAGTGACCGTGACGAAGACGTGCGTCTGCCACTAACTGAAAAAATTGCCAAGCTTGCCCCGGATGTCAGCGAAGCTGAACGTGATAAAATTCAGGCGCTAACCTTTGAAGCACTTATGGTTTTGTCGCGTGATCAGGCGATCAAGGTCCGCCAGATCTTGTCGGAAACCTTGAAAGATGTGGATGGGGTGCCTTGCGATGTTATCCGACAACTTGCCTGTGATATGGAATTGGTTGTTTCCGGCCCGGTGTTGCAGTTTTCCCCGGTTTTAAGTGACGAAGATCTGCTGGAGATTATTTCTTCGACCCACGCGAAAGGGGCGTTGAATGCTATTTCAAAACGCGCTCATGTGTCAGAAACGGTCTCGGATGCGGTTATCTCAACCAATGAAAGAAGTGCGATTGCGGATCTTCTTGGCAATAAAAGTGCACAAATTCGGGAAGAAGCCCTCGATCTTTTGGCTGAACGCGCCCAGGACATTGTTGAATGGCACGTCCCCTTGGTTAAACGCCCGCAATTAAGTTCAAACGCGGCAAAACGAATGGCGCACTATCTGGCAGATAATTTGCTTAAGTCATTGGAGGAACGCAAAGACCTTGCTGATGATGTCATTGTTAGCATTAAGCATGAGGTCAAAAAGCGTATTGAATGCGATGGTCTTGATGCGGAAATTGAAGATGAGGGAGGGATAGGCGACCCGATTGATGAGGTCAAAGAACTTCATAAAGAAGGGAAGCTGAATGAAGAGTTGTTGATCGGCTGGATAGACGATTCGCAATGGCAATATGTTATTGCAGGCCTGTCTGTCCTATCGAAAATGCGTCGTGTGAAAGTGAAAAAAATCATTTCTTCGCAAAGCGCAAAAGGAATGATGGGCTTGGCTTGGCGTGCGGGTATTTCTGCTCCATTAGGAGAAAGTCTGCAGTTTAAATTGGCGAAAATGCCGATTGGAAATATTTTGAAAGCGACACAGGAAGGGGAATACCCTTTAACGGAAGATGAATTGAGCTGGCATTTGGAATTGTTTGGCGAAGATTAAATCTGTTTGAAAAACCGCGAAAAAAAATATTTAACCTTCCCCTTGCGTCCTTGAAAAACGCTGCCTAATTCCTCTGTACACAAGGACGAAACGATGCCGCTAAGCGGGTCTTTCAAATGAAATTCCTTGTTGTGAAACCGCCTTGCCCATGATGGGAAGGTTTATCATTTTCAACCATGTTGCTCAGAGGAGAATATGGACATGCGTAGTTTTGACTTAACACCCCTTTTGCGTTCTTCCGTTGGTTTTGATCGTATGCAGCGCGCTTTGGAAGCTGCCGCACGCCTTGATACAGCCGCTAACACCTATCCGCCCTATGACATTGAAGTCAGTGGGGAAGACGCTTATCGAATTAGTTTGGCCGTTGCCGGTTTCAGCCGTGACGATATTGAGATTACGGTGAAAGAAAACAGCCTTGAAATCACCGCACAAGCCAAAACCGAAGAAGCTGCTGAGCGTGAGTTCCTGCATCGCGGGATTGCACGTCGCGCCTTTGAAAAACGCTTTGAGCTTGCCGACCATGTGAAAGTGGTTGGGGCAAGCATGGATAACGGTTTGTTACATGTGGATCTGGTGCGCGAAATTCCGCAAAGTCTGAAGCCGCGAAAAATTGAAATTACCGCAGATAACCCCAAGGCACTGGTACATAAAGATGCTGCTTAACCCCGCATCTTGATTGCCCCCTCACTCCCAAGTTACCAGTGCAACTCGGCGTGTAAGTTTTATAAACTTGCACGCCGTTTTTTTAATTCTTGTCCAGTTAGTCAAGAAAGTGATAATCTCGGAAATCGGTGCTATTAACAAGGGAGCCATTGGCCCGTGCGTATCGATACTGAAGTCAAACTTGACTATAAAAATGTTCTCATTCGCCCGAAACGATCTTATTTGCTGTCACGTTCTGAAGTAGACATGCATCGTGAATTTAGATTTCCGCATTCCCCATATCATTGGAAGGGTGTGCCGATTATTGCCGCAAATATGGATACGGTCGGAACCTTTCGTATGGCGAAAAAATTGGCAGAACACGGCGCGATGACCGCCTTGCATAAATTCTATGATTTGAAAGACTATCAAGAATTTGTAGAGGCAAGACGTATTGAGGCGGAGGAAAATATCCCTCTGGAACCAGTGGAAGGCGGGCTGAATGCGTGGAATAGCACGTTCTTTTCATTTGGGATTACGGATCAGGATGGTGAAAAGCTGGATGCCGTGATGAAAATTGCGGAAAATCGCCCCAAGGATCAGCCTGTTTTCATTTGCCTGGATGTCGCCAATGGATACAGCGAACGGTTTGCTCGTATTGTGGAACGCATTCGTAAAAAACACACCAATACAGTCATTATGGCCGGGAATGTGGTGACTGGCGAAATGACGGAAGAGTTGATCTTATCTGGGGCTGATATCGTCAAAGTGGGGATTGGGCCGGGCTCGGTTTGTACAACCCGTAAAATGACGGGAGTCGGTTATCCACAATTATCTGCGGTTATTGAATGTGCGGACGCAGCTCATGGCTTGAAAGGTCTTGTGTGTGCGGATGGGGGATGTACGGTTCCCGGTGATGTGGCAAAAGCATTTGCCGCCGGGGCGGACTTTGTCATGTTGGGCGGTATGTTAGCTGGCCATGACGAAAGCGACGGGGAGGTCTTGACCCGTCGTTATCTGACAAATGAGTTGGACGAAAACGGTACACAAATTGTGCGTGAGGAAAAATTCCTCGAATTTTATGGCATGTCTTCTGACACCGCCATGCATAAACACTATGGTGGTGTGGCAAAATATCGTGCCAGTGAAGGTAAACGCGTTGAAATCCCTTATCGTGGCCCGGTGAATGAAACCTTGGGGGAAATACTTGGCGGTGTGCGGTCGACTTGTACGTATGTTGGGGCACAAAGTTTAAAGGAATTATCCAAACGGACGACCTTTGTAATGGTGTCACAGCAAATCAACGAGGTCTTTGGCAAATCTTAATGCGGATGTAATGAAAAGAAGGTTTTTTTGAAAATGAAAGGCCTTCTTTTTGACCTGAAGAGGTTAATTTTTTAGGTTTTAAATCAACATAAAATTATTGTTAAATATTTATTATTACAATTTCGTAATTGACTAAGGTTAATGAATTCTGTTGTTTTCACTTGTATTATTTATTCAACATATAAACATTGGAGTTATGTAATGTCTCACAAATTGAAGCATGCTTTTTTAACCGCCATCTTCGGGTTTGGCTTAGCAACTTCTGCGCATGCTTGGACAGATCAAATTGATCCCAAGAATGACATCAATAGCCGTTGTAAATTTGAACCAGAGGCCCAATGTACGGACGCCATTCGTGTTGGGGCACAAATCGAAGGTGTGGATATGAGCTATTCTTCCATGCCGAAGATGCGTCTGGACGGGGCGAATATGAAACGCATTAATCTGCAAGGCTCCAATATGGAGATTATTAACCTGAAGGGCGCAGACATGACACTGGCGAACCTTTCTTTTGCCCAATTGCATGCGGCAAACCTGCAAAATGCTAACTTGATGCTGGCTAATATGACAAAAACTCTATTGGTTGATGCGGATCTTCGTGGGGCCAACCTGCAAGGGGCGAATATTCAGGGGGCGGTCTTTTTTCAGGCAAATTTAAGCAATGCCACATGGGTGGATGGTCGCGTCTGTGCCGAAGGTTCTATCGGCGAATGTAAATAAGCATATTTGATCTGAATACGGATATTCTAGGTCCAATTAAATCTAAAAAGGCTTTCAGGTAACTGGAAGCCTTTTTTACATCAACGTTGCGGCCATTTGACGTGATGGGTATCGATAACAAAGGGATGGGCGTGCTGCGTTTCTTTGTGGCGATGCTCATGAACATGAGGCTCTGGTCCCTCCCAACCTTCATGGGTGTGGTGATGATGAGGGTCTTTATGGGTATGTGGGTGATCGTGGGAAAGTGCCGGATGAGTATGTTCAATGACAACCGGGTCGTTGGTCGGCCAAAGTTTTAGCGCCCACAGGGTCATGAGAAAAGCCAAGCAGGCGAGAATCGCAAATGTTTGGGAAAGACCGATATTTGCCCCCAACCAACCAGCTAGGCTGTAACCAATAAACCAAGCACCATGAGACAGGGCAAAATTGGCACTGAAATAAGCGGCCCGATCAGACGGGGTGGTTGACCGTGTGACAACCCGAGCGGCAGGTGTTTGAATGAGTGACCAACCTGCCCCCAATAAAAACCAGATAACAAGTAATCCGGCGAGAGGGGGCAGGATTACCCCCCATAAAAGGGCTGATGCAATGAGACTACCTCCTAAGATCATCATCGGACGATCCGGGATCTTTTTTAGAAGTCGCGGCAAAAAGAGTGCGACGAGCATGGACCCTGCGCCTGATGCCATCATCACATAGGCTGTTTCACTTTCTCCCAACCCCAAATGGGCCCGTACATAAATGACCGTATTGACGATAACCATTGCGCCCCCACAGGCGACAGCTCCATGCAAGGCCAATAGGCCGCGTAAACGTGGGGTACGCACGTACGCCTTAACCCCGAAACTAATATTATGCCAGAGGGACGATTCGCGTTCGGCAATGGCTTGTTGGGGGAAGGTTGTGATAACCACTAACGCAGCAGATCCCAAAAAAGTCAGACCATTTAAAAGGAAAAGGCTATCAAAACTCCAGACGGCTAAAAGCAGGGCCGCTAATGTCGGACTGAGCAGGTTTTCAAGGTCATAGGCCAACCGGGAATAAGATAGTGCCTTAGTATAACGTTCTTCGTTGGGTAACAGATCGGGAATCGTGGATTGAAAAAGCGGTGTAAAGCAGGCAGAGCAAACATTAAGGGCAAATATAACCCCATATAACTGCCATTGCGTCGATAAAAACGGCAGGGTGAGAATAAGCCCTGCACGCACGAGATCCAGAAAAATCAGTGTTTGTTTGCGAGGAAGAAGATGGGCAAAACCACCGGCAATTGGCGCAATGCAGACATAGGCGATCATCTTGATGGCAAGGGCGGTTCCCAGAACCTGACCGGCATTTTCACCGGCCATGTCGTAGGCGAGTAAAGCCAGTGCAACTGTAGTCAATCCGGTTCCTATCAAAGAGGTCACCTGTGCACCGAACAGGTTGCGATAGGCCGGGTTTTTGAGGGGGGATTGTGCAGATTGGTTCATATGTCTGACTTAAATTGTAAATAAATAGGTTCGAAGGTTCTAATCCACGTAACGATAAGATATGCTTTAGAATATAACTTTAATAGTACGATTGAACATGCAGAAACTTTTCGTTCTTTCATTTGCTTTGATGATAGCTTCATCCCTGTTTGTCGGTCATGCCTTTTCGAAAGGGTATGTCCCCTATTATGGGATGATTGCAGGTGCCTTTTTTTTATTGGCGATCTTTTTGCCGTTTTTAAGCGAATATAATATTCTGCACCGTGGGTTTTCCAGCATTGGCGATAATTTTAAAAGCCTGATGCATTCTGAAGAACCGACAAAAGGTGAGGTGGAAATCTTACTCCCTAGTCATATGAACCAAGCAGCGAAAACCTACCAGCTTCATGAAAGCGGGAATATCAAAATAGGCCTTTGGGTGGTTATCCTGATTGGATTGGTCTTTTTCGCCATTGATGGTGTTGATTTCTATGTTCTGGGTGACGGCTTAAAATCTGATAATGGGCCGATCAGTAATTTTTAGCTCCGTTTTTCGCTGAGGCTGCGTGCAATTTGGGCAGCCAAGGCGGCATTGTTTTTCAATAAGGCAATATTACTGATCTTGCTTTTTCCCTGACTTAAATCTGCAAGACGTGCCAACAGGTAAGGTGTCACATCACGCCCGCTTACGGTCATTTCCGCTAAAGCCTGCTGTATGCATGTTTCGACATCTTCTTTCGGATATTCAAATTCCGGGTCTATCGGATTACCGATGAGTACACCGCCCTGAAAATGAAGACCATCGGGCCAGCCAACCATATTCCATTTTTGGATTAACAGGTCTGCGATCTCTTCCACATAATCCAGTCGATAGGCCCCCTTAACCCCGCTGTTGCGATAATAAAAGGCCGGAAATTCGTCACAGCCAAACGATATTGTTGGCACACCCTTTGTTTCCAGCACTTCCAACGTTTTGGGGATATCAAGAACAGCCTTGGCTCCGGCGCAGACAACACAGACGTTGCAGCGACCCAGTTCTTCAAGATCGGCAGAAATATCGAACGTTTCGCCCACACCACGATGAACCCCCCCGATACCGCCAGTGGCAAACACACGAATATTGGCTTGTTCGGCAATCATCATTGTTGTCGCAACCGTTGTACCGCCATTTTTTTTCTGGGACAGGGCGTAAGGCATATCGCGTCTGCTGAGCTTAAGGGCGCTTTGGTCCTGTGCCAATTGTTCCAGTTCTTGAAGATTTAATCCAACCCGGATGATGCCGTCGATGACGGCGATGGTTGCTGGGGTGCAGCCGTGTTGCTTGATGGTTTCTTCAAGGGCGAGGGCGGTTTTTAAATTATCAGGATAAGGAAGCCCGTGTGTAATGACTGTACTTTCCAGTGCGACAATGCCTTTTTTATTAAAAAAAGCCTCTTTAACATCATCGCTGATGAGAAGTCTGCGCTGGATCGGCTTTCTCATTCCTTTTTACCTTTCTTTTTCGTATTTTGACTTGCGTCTATGCTTGTCCTAAGGGATGTTATACCAAATAATAAGCATACGGGGGATTGATGTTTTTGTTACGGTTGAAGAAATTGGCAGTTTGTGTTTGTTGCCTTGCTTTAAGCGCCTGTGTCAGCACGCCGTTTAAACAAAAAATTAATCCGTTACAGGAAATTCCCGCGCTGTCTTTCATTCCGAATTCCGTATTTTATATCGGCTCATCTGATAGCGAACGTGAAAAAGCCTATCACATAGATGAAGCTGCCTATAACGTGCCAGTAACGCGCGAACAAAACTGGTATGAGGCAGAATTGCCGTTACAGCAGGTACGCTTGCGCAGTTTTTATATCACGCGCACACCTATCACGAATTTTCAATATGCGGCTTTCGTTCGGGATAGCGGTTACGGCGCACCGGACGTTGATATTGTGGATTGGCAATCTTATGGTTTGAACCATACGTATGAAAGTACGCGCAAATATGCATGGGGGCCAAACGATTATCCTCAAGGGCGTGATCGTCACCCGGTTGTTTTAGTCAGTTATGAAGATGCGCAGGCCTATGCCAAATGGTTGTCAGAAAAAACAGGACAATATTGGCGCCTGCCCAATGAGCGGGAATGGGAACTAGCAGCACGTGGCACCGATGGTCGGGCTTATCCGTGGGGCAATGACTTTAATCCGGCAAAAGCCAACACCGCAGATATTGGACCACACGATACGTTACCTGTGGGCAGCTTCCCGGAAGGGTCCAGTCCTTTCGGTGTGCTGGATATGGCCGGGCAGGTCTATGAATGGACCAGTACACCGGGCGAAGCCTCCCGCATGACGGTAAAAGGCGGGGCCTGGGATGATCGGGGGTGCGGGGTTTGCCGCGCAGCCGCACGTCATCACCGGCGCTGGGATATGAAACATATTTTAATCGGCTTCCGACTTGTGCGTGAAGTCGCAAATTGATTTCCATTTTTATATGATGAAGTGAAAGAGAGCGAAAGAATGGCCTTTTTGAAACTTGGTATTCCGAAGGGAAGTCTGGAAGAAGCCACGATCGAATTGTTTGAACAAGCCGGTTGGAGCATCAAGAAACGGGCACGTAATTACTTTCCGGTAATTGATGATGACGATATTGAATGTTCTCTCGTGCGATCTCAGGAAATGTCGCGTTATATCGAAGATGACGTACTGGATGTCGGCCTGTGTGGTCTGGATTGGGTTCAGGAAAATAATTCGGATGTGGAAGTCGTCAGTGACCTGATTTATTCCAAAGTTTCAGATAAGCCGGCACGTTGGGTGCTGGTCGTGGAAAAAGACTCCCCCATTCAAAGTGTCAAGGATCTGGATGGAAAACGGGTTGCGACAGAACTTGTCGGTTTCACCAAACGCTATCTGGAAGAAAATGGTGTTCAGGCAGATGTGGAATTTTCCTGGGGGGCAACGGAAGCCAAGGTTATTCAAGGCTTGGCAGATGCGGTTGTGGAAATTACAGAAACCGGAACCACCATCAAGGCCAACGGGTTGCGCATTGTCGAAGAATTGATGCAGACCCATACGGTCCTGATCGCCAATAAAGCCGCGTTAAAAGACCCGCAGAAAAAAGCCAAGATCGACCAAATTGCCCTGATGTTACAGGCGGCACTTTCTGCGCGTCACAAGGTGTTGTTAAAAATGAATGCACCGGACGCCAATCTGGGTGAAATTGTCGCGATGTTGCCGAGTTTGCATTCACCGACGGTTAATCCGTTGTCTGACCAAAATTGGCATGCGGTGGAAACGGTTGTGGATCGTAAGCTAACACGCGATCTTATTCCGGCGCTGAAGGCAGCCGGGGCACAAGGTATCCTGGAGTTGCCTTTGCAGAAAATTTGTTAGGCAAGGATATATTTGCAAAGAAAAAGGGCACTGATGATCAGCGCCCTTTTTTATATCGTTATTCAAGACGGTTTAGTCTTTTGCACGTTCGACGTATGTGCCGTCCATTGTGTTAATAACAACGCGCGTTCCTGCTTCAATATGCGGGGGAACCAGAATTTTCACACCGTTTTCGAGAATAGCAGGTTTATAGGAAGAAGATTGTGTTTGACCTTTTACAACCGGATCCGCTTCGGAAATTTCAAAAGCCATTTTTTCCGGCAATGTAATACCGAGAACTTCGCCTTCGTGTGATTCAATCGTTACGGTGATACCGTCTGTCAGGAAGGGTGCTTGTTCATCAAGCAACATAGAACGGTTGGCTTCGATCTGTTCGTAAGTTTCATTATCCATGAATGTCAGCAAATCGCCGTCACCAAAAAGGAATTGATATTCTTTTTGTTCAAGGGTAACGCGTTCAACGGTTTCTGATGCGCGGAAGCGTTCGTTCAATTTCGTACCGACGCGAATGTCTTTAAGTTCTACCTGATTGAAGGCACCACCTTTACCAGGTTTGACGGCTTGACATTTCACAGCGCGCCACAGGCCGTCTTTGTGATTGATGATATTGCCGGGGCGAATTTCGTTACCGTTGATCTTCATAGGTCTGGATATCCTGAAATAAACACTGAAATTGGCGCGAAATTAGCAGGAAGTTTCCCTTAAAGCCAACCCTTTTTGCGCAAAGACACCTTATCGTTTCAAAGTCACGAGCGAAGATTGGTATTTCAGGTAAATTTGGCGAAAGGTTCCGTCATCAATCAAACTTTGTGCCGCTTTTTTTAATTCATCCACCCCCTCGCGTTGGGCATACTGGTTTGATGCTTGAACCCATCCTTGCAATCGATCCAATTCAAAAGGAGTGTCAAAGTCGGAACTGGTACTCAGGCCTGTGCGAACGGCATTATATGCCAGACTTTGTTCTGTGCCGACAACGGCATCAACGCGACCGGCCTTAAATAACAGCATTGAATGGGCATAATCCATCGAGGGGACGATATTCAGATTTTCCTGTTGTTCAAATTTACCGCCAACCTTTAAACCGCGTGCTACAGATAAGCTTAGGTTTTGAAGGTCTTTATAACTATTAATTTTGATACCTTTTCGCGGCCAGACGACAGTTCGAAAATCAATGCCAACATTGACAACCGGGACTGTGATTTTTTCTGAATAGGGGGTGCGCAAAACGATCGAAAAGTCAGCTTTGCCATATTCTAATGATTTGAATAACCTTGCCATCGGAACAATTCGGTTCTCGCTTTTTCGTTCCATACGTTTGGCAATGGCGTTGGCCCATTCATAACAAATCCCCTTGGAAATATGGTCGTTTGTTCTATAGCCCCAAGGTGGCAAGGGAAGGGTTGCGATACGTAATGGTGGTTTTTCCTGTGCATGAAGGTCGTTCATTCCCCATGCATAGAAGCAAACCAACAAGGCAAGGCATAATGATAAGGGTCGTTTGATGTGTAAACGAGCGGTCATTTTTGCAGTTTCTCTATATCGCGATCAGCTTTTTTTGAGCATTCTAGATCATTCGCACAGGTTGTTAAAGCATTTTACGGCGTGTTCAACGCCTTCTGGGTGGTTCCAAACACCACCGCATACCGCAAGAAAATCTGCACCCGCCTCGATTAACGGGGGGGCATTGTCTGTTGTGATACCTCCAATGGCAACGCAGGGGATTTCAAACATGGTTGTCCACCATTCCAAAATCCAGGGTTCGGCCTTTGTTTTGGCTTGTTTGGTGTCAGTCGGGTAAAAAGCGCCAAAAGCCACATAATCTGCCCCTTGTTCACCAGCGATCATCGCCAGATGTTTGGAATCGTGGCAGGTAACGCCGATAATGGCATCTTTCCCCATTATTTCCCGGGCTTTTTTGTAAGGCGTATCGTCCTGTCCGATATGGACACCATCGCAGCCCATTTCCTTGGCAAGATCAGGGCGATCATTCAGCACAAATGCGATGTCGCGGTCCTGTACAAGCGGTTGTAGTTTTTCACATGCACGACGGACCGTATCATCATCGACCTCTTTCAGGCGTAGTTGAACACAGGCGGTTTCACCGCTATCTAGTGCCGCAATAAGGGTGTCGGCAAAAACATCCAATTCAATTTTGGGCGGTGTAATCAGATAAAGCTGCGTATTCATGTTGATCCTGTCTTGCTGGCATATGCCAGAACCTTGTGCGCCCATACATTTGGGACAGTTGTTGAAATAACAACCTTTCTATAGCAAAAAAGGGGACGAAAATCGCCCCCTTACTTCACACAATTCGCGATAATAGTGATTTACTTGCCAGTTTTAGCCATTGTCAGGGCCGTATCCAGCATCCGGCAGGAAAAACCCCATTCGTTATCATACCAAGATAAGACCCGTACCAAAGTCCCCCCCATGACGGTTGTTTGGGTCAAATCAAAACAGGATGAATGTGGATTATGATTAAAATCGATGGAAACCAGTGGGGCATCATATGCCCCTAAGACTCCTTTCATACGTCCTTGAGCCGCCTCAAGGATTGCCCCATGTATTTCTTCTGTACTTGTCGGGCGGGACGCATCGAACGTTAAGTCGATCATGGATACATTGGGGGTCGGGACACGAATGGCACATCCGTCCAATTTACCGGCCAGTTCCGGCAAAACCAGACCAACAGCCTTGGCGGCCCCTGTTGACGTCGGGATCATAGAAACCGCACCAGCGCGGGCACGGCGCATGTCTTTGTGCAGCATATCGACCATGCGTTGACCACCGGTGTAGGCGTGAACGGTGGTCATATATCCTTTTTCAATACCGACGGCTTTGTTCAATACATCGGCAACCGGGGCCAGACAATTGGTGGTGCAAGACGCGTTGGAAACGACTTTATGATCGTTGGTTAATTGATCGTGATTGACACCATAAACAACTGTCAGATCGGCGTCTTTTCCGGGGGCGGAGATCAAGACCTTTTTGGCTCCGGCGTCAATATGGGCCTGCGCTTCGTCACGGGCCTTGAAAATTCCGGTGCACTCAAAGACGATATCGATGTTCATCTCTGCCCAAGGGAGACTCGCCGGGTTGGGTTCTGAAATAAACTTAATCGGTTTTTTATCAATAACAATGGTGTTGTCGGTGGTGGAAACATCAGCGGATAAAATCCCGTGAACGGAGTCGTATTTCAGGAGATGTGCGTTGGAGTCAACTGGACCGAGATCGTTAATCGCAACGATTTCAAGGTCGCGTCGCCCGCTTTCAATGAGGGCGCGTAAGCAAAGACGTCCAATTCGGCCAAAACCGTTAATCGCTACGCGAATAGCCATTGTATCCTCCATATCCATTTATAAAAACCTAATGTTTTATAGCACGTTAGAGGGTAACAAAACCAGCATCGAGTTATGGAATAAGCAACCAAATATGCACTGGGCTTATGACTTTTGTTTTTGCTGGACTCGCTTGGGGCTTGCTCAATGTGGTATTTTTTGTCATTACCTTAGCCTTGGAATTTCTCAGCATATATTAAGTGGGGTTCGTCCTTGTCCGTTTCTGCACAAGTATCACCGCGTATTCTCTCTGCGTTTGATCGACTCGAAAAAGCCGTTCTGGTTCTAGAGCAAGCTTGCGAGTCGCAAGGCACAAAAGTCGATGCGGCACAGATTGAGGTTTTGCAGAACCAGATCGAAGGATTGAAGCAAGATAATCTTGCGCTGTCCGAAGCATTGGAAGCTTACACCGAGGCAGATTACGATACGCAGTTTGAAGAACTGAAGGACAAAATTTCAGACCTTGAAGACAATAATCAGGCTCTCAGCGTACAAAATGAATCTTTGCATGAGATCAAAACCGACTTTGCTGTGCGGTTGGAAAAATTGATCGGGAATGTCCAGCAAATCTTGGATGAAGAGGAGGACGAATAATGGCTTCAGTCGCTGTTACCATTAATGGTCGCCGTTACGAGATAGCATGTGAAGAAGGCCAAGAAGCGCAGCTTTCCCGATTGGGGCGTTATGTGGATGACCGTGTGCGTCAATTGGCGGCAGCCGTCGGGCAGTTGGGCGATACACGTCTGATGGTGATGACCAGTTTGTTGCTGGCAGATGAGCTGAGCGATAAAAATGACGAGCTGGAAACCTATAAGGTGGAACATAGCGTCGCCGTTCGGGAACGCAAAGACGAGATGATTGTTCAAAAACTGGACCGCTTGACGCAAAAAATCACTGAAATTGCAAAAATAATGGATGATACCGATATTGCTGAGGAAATGAGCGATATCGAGACGATTGTTCAGGATGAAGGCGAAGTCGACGACCCTTCTGCGCAATAGGGCGTGACAATTCCAGAAAGACTGACTATATAGCCCAAGGTGAAGCTGCGAAGTGCGTCGGTGTTCATGAATCCCCGGGGCCAATATCGAAACCATCGGGAGCTGTCCCTGTCCACCTCGTGGGGTGGTTACACGGCGCCCACCTGCTTTGGCAGGCCTATGGTGGATCTAGTCAACATTACGGCTTATGTGGCTTCACCCGCACCTAATCGAACGAGGTGATGCGTGAGTTCTCTAAAAGAAGAAAAAAATCGTCTGCGCCTGCGTATGCTATCGTTACGCAAAGGGATCAATAAGCCGGAACTTGCCTTGCTGGTGCAGCAAATGTTCTTGAACGAAGATCATTTTAAATCTTATCAGAGGGTCGCGGCCTATTGGCCCATGTCCGGTGAACTTGATATCCGCCCATTGTTGCAATCATTGCAGGCACGGGGGCAGGTCTGTGCGTTACCCGTTGTGCTGAAGAAAAACACACCGTTGATTTTTCGCAAATGGTTGCCCGGTGATGTGTTGGTCGCGGGGCCGCATGGGACACTCCACCCCCGCGAAGATGCACCGCTCGTTATCCCCGATTTGGTTCTTGTCCCCTTATTGTCCTTTGACCTTCAAGGGGGACGTCTGGGGTTTGGTGGGGGCTATTATGATCGCACTTTGGTGAACTTGCCCACAGTCACCAAAGTCGGGATTGCTTATGATGAACAGGCTGTGGATGAAGTCCCGACGGATCGTCTGGATCAAAGAATGAACTGGATTGTTACGCCGACACGGGTTATTCACATCAAAGCGTGATTTTTAAAAAATGGACGAGATATATGCGTTTTCTTTATTGTGGCGATGTGATGGGCCGAAGTGGTCGAAAGGCAATTTTGGAACAAGTTCCACAATTGCGTGAGCAACTCGGTCTGGATTTTGTCATCGTCAATGGGGAAAATTCCGCACATGGGTTTGGCATTACCCGCAAGATTTGCGATGCTTTTTATGATGTTGGTGTCGATGTTATCACCACCGGCAATCATGCATGGGACCAACGCGAGGTCATGAATTTTATTGACGATGAACCGCGATTGTTGCGCCCGTTGAATTACCCGGAAGGCACACCGGGGCGAGGTTTTCATGTCTATGAAATGAAAGATAATCGCCGTTTCTTTGTGGCTCAGGTCATGGGGCGGTTGTTTATGGACCCGTTGGATGATCCGTTTACCATGTTGTCGGCGGTGTTGGATAAGCATGTTTTAGGCCGTGATGTTCAGGCTTCACTGGTGGATATTCATGCCGAAGCAACCAGCGAAAAAATGGCGATGGGTCAATATTTGGATGGGCGTGTGTCGCTGGTGGCGGGAACACACTCTCATATCCCGACGGCAGATGCGCAGGTTTTACCAAACGGTACGGCCTATCAAACTGATGTGGGCATGTGTGGCGATTATGACAGCGTGATCGGGATGGAAAAATCGGTCCCGATTGAACGGTTTACCAAAAAAATAAGTGGACGTTTGACGCCAGCGGAAGGTCCGGCGACGTTATGTGCAGTCTTTGTTGAAACCGATGATAAGACGGGTTTGGCACAAACGATTTCGCCGGTCAGGCTCGGTGGACGTTTAATAGAAATTATACCGACCTTGTAATGAATTAAACAAGAAAAAGCCCCGATGACTGAAAGAACATCGGGGCTTTTTTGTTTTTATTTGCGTGGCCTTTTAATTGCCGCGAACCTGTTGCAAGAATTTCTGGACAACATCTTTCAATGCAGTTGCCTGCGAGTTCAGCCCACTTGATGCTTCCAGCACCATTTGAGAGGCTTTGCCTGTTTCTGCAGCAGCAAGGTTTACGTTTTCGATGTTCTTTGTCACATCGACCGTACCGCTTGCGGCTTCCTGAACGTTTTTGGAAATCTCGATTGTTGCAGACCCTTGTTCTTCAACGGCGATGGAAATGCTGCTGGAGATATCGTTGATGTTGTTGATCGTTTGACCGATGTTGGAAATGGCACTGACCGCATCGGTGGTAGCCGATTGCATGGCATCAATCTGTTCCGTAATTTCAGCCGTTGCGCGTGCGGTCTGATCAGCAAGATTTTTTACTTCAGAAGCTACAACCGCAAACCCTTTACCTGCTTCACCGGCGCGGGCGGCTTCGATGGTGGCGTTCAAGGCAAGAAGGTTGGTTTGTTCAGCAATGGAGGTAATCAACTCGACAACCTCGCCCACTTTGTTGGCGGCAGAAGAAAGGCTGCTGACGGTGTCTGTCGCCTGTTGGGCTTCATCCACGGCTTCTTGCGCAATCTCACGGGACTGTTCAACCTGACGGGAAATCTCACTAATGGATGCGGACAGTTCTTCAGCAGCAGAAGCAACTGTTTGTACGTTCCCAGTTGCCTGTTCGGCGGCCTGGGCAACCACATTTGATTGTTCTGATGTGGCAGCGGCGGTACGCGACATACCTTGGGCCGTTGTTTCCATATCTTGTGCGGCAGTCCCTACGGCTTCAACGACGCTGCTGACAGTATTTTCGAAATTGTCGGCCATTTGGTTGAGGAAAGCGCGTTGTTTTTCTTCGCTACGGCGTTGGGTTTCTTCTTGTTCGTCGCGTAGTTTTTCAACTTCCTGTGCGTTTTTGCGGAAGATGCGCAACGCTTCTGCCATTTCACCGACTTCATCTTTGCGCTCGTCTTCAAGGATTTTAACCTCGAGATTACCTGCGGCAAGAGCATGCATCACCTTGGTCATCGCCGCAATCGGGTTGGCAAGGTTACGGGCAACGACAAGACCGATAACGATAATGACAAGTAGGGTGATCCCGGCGGCAACGATGATAAAGGTGCGCATGGTTCGCACGGGTTCCAGAACTTCGTCTTCGGACATTTCAGCAACGACGCCCCAATGCATCCCCATGAAGTCCAGTGGGGCATAGGCTGCAAAGACATCTTCGCCTTTAAAGTCTGTGGTTTCTACAAGACCGGATTCACCTTTAAGGGCGGCTTTGACGGCTTCGTTGCTGATTTTTTGTTTAATAATGGTCTTTTCTTTGACCAGACGCAGATCACTGCGCAAAAGATTATCTTTACCAACAATGTAGGTTTCGCCTGTGTTGCCAAGACCGCGCGGGTTTTGCATAACCTGATCGATTCGTTTAATCGGCATGCGCACAATCAATGCACCGACGAAGACATCTTCTTCGTTTTTCACCGGACTTCCCATGAAGCTGGCCGCTTCGTTATTATCGGCTTCATAGGCGGCGAAATCTGTCATCGTCACGAAAGCGTTGTTGTCGCCGTTTTCTTTAATTTCTTTGAAAATCTTTGCGAAGTCTGTGTCTTTCCATTTGCCCTTTTCAAGGTTGGTCGCAAAATCATGTGCTTTATAAACGGAATAAATAACGTTGCCTTTGGCATCGACAATAAACAAATCATGGTAGGCCCGTGATTTTGCAAGGGGCTGGAACCAGGCATGATAACGTTGATGTGTGTCATGGTAGGCATCTTCGCTTTGCCCCCGTGTCAGTTTGTCGCGTTCACCGGCGCTATTGGAATTATCTTCAATATATTCCTTCTGCAAGAACGCGGTGGCATCGCCGTATTCGGCGCCAATATCTTCGTAGTCAACAGCCAGTTCAACCAAGGCATCTTTGACCATTTGGTTGCTGGATAAAATCCCTAAGTCCTGATGTATCCCTTCCATCAAAGACATGATGGAATGCGTTCGACTGTCAATAAGGGTTTGCATGCTGTCATCAGCGGCAATGCGCATATTGTCGGCTGATTTGGTATAAGCAAGCAGTCCTGTGATCAGGATCGACGCAAGTGCGAGAATGACGATGATAGCGGGGAGTTTGACTGAGATTTTGACGTTTGACAGTGACATTATCTTTTCCGATCTTTGGTTTCGGTCAACCTGTTTTGCAGCTTACTGCTTTTGGTCGAATTACCCCAAGGGATATTTCGCAAATTTCGGAAGTATTTATGACATAAGAAACCGTACATATGATAGGGAAATTTTTCTTTTTCAGTGATTTAGAAATGTATATTTTTCATACGGTTACTGTATCTTATCTTTTTGTGTCTATACTTAAGTTTTATTTTATGTTTATGAAATGGTACTTTAGTTAAAATAGGAAATGTTCGAAGCTGCACATTGTTTGTTGTTGCCAAGATGTGTTAATAGAATGTCAGAGATGGATTTCTCGTCATTTTCAGAAAAGTTAAGGATTAAATGTAGGAACCATGGCTGGTCATTCCAAGTTTAAAAATATCATGCATCGCAAAGGCGCACAGGACAAAAAGCGCGCCAAAGAATTTGCCAAACTGTCAAAAGAAATTATGGTCGCTGCCGGAATGGGCACACCTGACCCCGATATGAACCCGCGCTTGCGTACAGCGATTGCTGCGGCGAAAGGGGCGTCCATGCCGAAGGACAATATCGAACGGGCCATTAAAAAAGGTTCCGGCGAGATGGACGGCGATAATTTCGTTGAAATGCGCTACGAGGGTTACGGCCCCGGCGGTGTTGCCGTTATTGTGGAATGCCTGACCGACAACAAAAACCGGACAGCATCCGATGTACGTTCTACTTTTTCAAAACGAGGTGGTAACTTGGGTGAGACCGGTTCTGTTGCGTTCAGTTTTGAGCGTCGCGGTTTGATCACATATCCATTGGATGTTGCTGATGGGGATGCGATGTTTGAAGCTGGTTTGGAGGCTGGTGCGACCGAAGTGGAAACAACGGACGAAGCCCACGAAATATCGTGTGAACCCGATGAATTGCATGCTGTTCTTGATGAATTGGTCAAACAATTTGGCGACTCAAAAGGAGCTGCGCTGGATTGGAAACCAACCAATACGACCGAACTGGATGCAGACAAGGCAGAAAGCTTGATGGGGCTGGTTGAAGCGTTGGAAGATCTGGACGATGTTCAGGATGTCTTCACGAATATGGAAGTCTCTGACGAGGTCATGGCAAGCCTGGCGGGCTAAGCGATGCGTATCGTGGGGCTGGACCCGGGATTGCGCATAACCGGGTGGGGGATCATTGACATTGATGGGAACCGAATGCGGTGTATTGCCGATGGTGCCATCAAGACGGATTCCAAACGCCCCTTGGCGGAACGACTGGTACAGCTTTACGAAGGGATCGAAGATGTTCTTAAACGCTTCGGTCCCGTCGAGGCGGCTGTTGAGGAAACATTCGTCAATAAAAATCCGAATTCGACATTGAAATTGGGGCAAGCTCGCGGTGTCGTGATGTTGACACCGGCGCGTGCCGGATTATCTGTGTTTGAATATACACCCAATCAGGTCAAAAAGACGGTGGTAGGGAGTGGACACGCGCAGAAAGAACAAGTTCAAATGATGGTGAAAACCTTGTTGCCCACCGCCAAAATAGAAAGTGCTGATGCAGCAGATGCGTTGGCGGTGGCTATTTGTCATGCGCACAATCGCAATACACCTGATAAATGGGGAGGGATCGCATGATTGCCAAATTAAAAGGTTTGGTCGATTCCGTCGGGGAGGATTGGGTCATTCTGGACGTGAACGGCGTGGGATATCTTGTCTTTGCCTCTGCCAAAACATTGGGAAAATTGCCTAAAGTTGGCGAGGCGACATCGTTGTTGATCGAGACCCATGTACGCGAAGATCATATCCATTTGTATGGTTTTGGTGATGCGGCAGAACGCGATTGGTTTAAGCTTTTGACAACGGTTCAGGGCGTTGGGGCCAAAGTTGGTTTAGCCATTTTGTCAGCCTTGACGGCTCAGGACATCATGCATGCGATTGCCGCACAGGATAAAAAGGTTTTAACGCAAGCCAATGGCGTTGGCCCGAAAGTGGCAACACGGATTTTAACCGAACTGAAAGATAAGGCTGGTGCCATTGCGCTGAGCACTCCTGAAGGACTTTCGTCTAATGCAGGCGCAGTGACTTCTTCATCAACGGGTTTTGGCGGTGCGCCGGTGGAGGCGGTTTCCGCCCTTGTCAATCTTGGCTATGGGCGCAGCGAAGCTTTGGCGGCTGTTTCCAAGGTGAATAAGGAATTGGGCGGTGAGGGTAAGCTGGATGATCTCATCCGCCTTGCCTTGTCGGAATTATCGGTGTTGGGCTAGGGGGCATCAGATATGTATGAAGATGAAAACCGCGTGGTTTCGCCGGAACGTTCCGAAGATGATGTTTCTGAAAATTCCTTGCGGCCTTTGGCGTTAAACGAATTTATCGGTCAAAAACAAGTTCGTGAGAATTTAAAAATTTTCGTTGAGGCCGCACGCGCACGTGGGGACGCGATGGACCATGTTTTATTTTACGGTCCACCGGGGCTGGGGAAAACAACACTGGCTCAAATCGTTGCACGTGAACTGGGTGTCGGATTCCGTGCCACATCCGGACCTGTGATTGCAAAAGCGGGTGATTTGGCGGCGCTGTTGACCAATTTGCAGCCTTATGATGTTCTCTTTATTGATGAGATTCATCGCCTCAACCCGGCTATCGAAGAAGTGCTCTATCCGGCGATGGAAGATTTCCAGCTTGATTTGATCATTGGGGAAGGACCGGCGGCACGTTCTGTTCGCATTGATCTGCCGCCCTTTACATTGGTGGGGGCGACAACGCGTTCCGGGTTGATCACCACACCGTTGCGTGATCGTTTCGGCATTCCGTTGCGGATGAATTTTTATGAAGTTGACGAACTGGAAGAAATTGTCACGCGTGGCGCACGTATTTTGGGGATGGAAATGACATCGGACGGCGCCCATGAGGTTGCCAAACGTGCCCGCGGGACCCCTCGTGTTGCCGGGCGTTTGTTGCGCAGGGTTCGCGATTTCGCCCATGTGGCCGGTGTGTCCCCGGTGGATGCAGCTTGCGCCGATGGGGCCTTGAACCGATTGGAAGTGGATCATCGCGGTCTGGATGAGATGGACCGTCGTTATCTGAAATGTATTTGCGAAAATTACGGGGGTGGTCCTGTTGGTGTTGAAACGATGGCAGCGGCCTTGTCTGAACAACGCGACACGATCGAAGAAGTGATGGAACCTTATTTGATCCAGCAAGGCCTGTTAATGCGCACCCCACGCGGACGGATGTTATCGGAAGCCGCCTATCGTCATTTGGGACTGGATGCGCCAAAGGGACGTGAGGCCGCGCAAATGGATTTATTGAAAAAGGCAGGTGATGAATGACTGTAGGTCGCTTGGAAGATGGCACCTTCATTTTCCCCATCCGTGTCTATTATGAAGACACAGATGCGGGTGAAATTGTTTATTATGCCAATTATCTGAAATTTGCTGAACGCGCACGAACTGAATTTTTACGATATTTCAATATTCATCAGTCAGAATTACTGGAAAAGGATCGGATTGCGTTTGCGGTACGTCGCGCTGAAGCAGATTATCGCAAACCGGCGAAACTGGATGATTTCTTGGAAGTCCACACCCGTCTCGTTAAGTTGGGTGGCGCGTCTTTGGAAATGGAACAGGTCTTAAAACGTGGCGAAGATACGTTGGTTCACGTTAAAGTGCGAATTGCCTGCATTCATTTGGAAGGCCGTCCGGTTCCTATTCCGCATGATATCAAGCAGGTGTTTATGAAAATGTTAGGGGTTCACAATGGAAAATAATCTGGTCGAGGCAGCCGTACTGGCAGGCTCCGTCGAGGTACACGACCTGAGTATGCTTGGCTTGTTTATGCGAGCCGATATTATTGTACAGGCCGTGATGGTGGGGTTGTTGCTGGCTTCCATCTGGTGTTGGGGGATTATTTTCGACAAAATTGTACGTTTACGCCGTCTGAACAAAAAAGCCGATAGTTTTGAGGATAAATTCTGGTCCGGGCAGTCTTTGGACCAATTGTATGACGCCCAAGGCAATCAGCCGGAAGACCCGATGTCTGCTGTGTTTGTGACCGCAATGCGCGAAGTCCGTCGTTCTCAGGCGAAAGGGCGCGGTACCGGGGATGAAATGCGTACCCGTTTGCAAGACCGTGTTGATCGTGTGATGCAAATTACGGTCGGGCGCGAAATGGAACGGGTCGAAAAAAATATGACATTCTTGGCATCAACAGGTTCAACAGCACCGTTTATCGGTCTGTTCGGGACTGTTTGGGGGATTATGAATGCCTTTACAGCGATTGCACAAACGAAAAACACCACATTGGCAGTGGTTGCCCCTGGTATTGCTGAAGCCTTGTTTGCAACAGCACTTGGCTTGGTTGCTGCGATTCCGGCGGTGGTCGCTTACAACAAACTCTCACGCGACCTTGATCGCTATGCCGGGCGTCTGGATAGTTTTTCCGGTGAGTTTGGTGCTATTTTGTCTCGTCAACTAGACGAAAAGAAGTAAATCATGGGTGCGTCATTCAATTCAGGTTCAGGCCGACGCGGGCATTACGGACGCCGTCGTTCTTCAGCACAAATGTCGGAAATCAATGTGACCCCGATGGTCGATGTGATGCTGGTGTTGCTGGTTATTTTCATGGTAACAGCGCCTTTGCTGACGGTGGGAGTTGAAGTCGACTTGCCGAAAACCAAGGCAGGCGAGATTCAAGGGCAAGACGAGCCCTTGGCGGTTAGTATCGACAAGGAAGGTAAGCTTTTTGTTCAGGATACGGCTGTTGAATTGGATGGATTGGCGCCCTTGTTGATGGAAATTTCCAAAAACAATATGGATATTCGTATTTTTGTACGCGGTGATGAAAAAATTGACTATGGCACAGTGATGCGGGTCATGGGCGTTTTGAACGGTGCCGGATTTACCAAGGTTGCGCTGATTGCGCGCAATCCTGCCAACAGTCAAAAGAAATAACCAGAAGTGATGCGCGGCCCCTTATCCATATCGTTTTTTCTTCATCTGGTGGTTATTCTGCTGGCTTATTTCGGGATTCCGTTGTTGCCGGATCGCGACCTGATTGTGGAACCACCCATTGTGGTGGAGGTTGTGCAAATTGACGATGTTTCCAACGTACCGCCACCGCAACCTGTAACAAAGAAACCGGAACCACCAAAAGAAAAACCGAAACCGCCGCCACCTGCGCCCAAACCGCAACCTCAGCCTCCCAAGCCGGAACCTAAACCAGCGCCCGAACCGGAGCCTGAAGCTGAGGCGGTGCCGGAGAAAAAGCCGGAACCGAAACCTGAGCCTAAACCGGAACCAAAGCCCGAACCGAAACCGGAACCAGTGAAGCCAAAGCCGCGTGTTCAACC
The DNA here is from genome assembly GCF_050058155.1 of Terasakiella sp. 4MB5A. Classification (GTDB taxonomy): domain Bacteria; phylum Pseudomonadota; class Alphaproteobacteria; order Rhodospirillales; family Terasakiellaceae; genus Terasakiella; species Terasakiella halodenitrificans. The sequence goes on from NZ_CP188815.1 coordinate 1,237,240, forward strand.
ACAACAGGTTACACAAAAGCCAAAGCCGCCGCAGCGCAATGACTTTGACAGTTTGATGAAAGACTTGGCACCGACTTTGAAAGAAACGGCGAAGAAAGAAGAAAAAGAACAGGAAGAGTTAAAACTGGATGATCTTGCCAAATCTATTCAGGAAGCCATTAAACAACCGAGTAAGTTTAGTGATGCCTCGCGTCCGCTTACCATTACGGAAATTGACGCGCTACGCCAGCATATTGCCAAATGTTGGAACCCGCCCATTGGCGCGCGTGAGGCGGAAAATCTGAAGATTGAGATCGAAGTTACGATGAACCCGGATGCAACGCCGCGGGCGGCCTCCATCGCTTCACGTACCCGTTTGTCTGATCCGTTTTATCAGGCGGCTGCGGAAAGTGCGTTGCGTGCGGTGAATAACCGTCGTTGCTGGCCTTATCCGTTGTCGCGCGAAACGTATGATCAATGGCGTGATCTGACATTGATTTTCGATCCGAAAGAACTTCTGGGTCTGTAAACAGAGTAAGAATTGCAAGGCAGGGATCAGGTTTTTGTCGTCTGCCCCTTGGCAGAACCACAGGAACTGCGTATCTTGCATCAAACGCATTGAACAGGACTGGATGACATGAGATTCGCACTGCGCTGTCTAGCTATTTTCACCATTATGGTTTCCGCCTTTCCCGTATGGGCCGAATTACGGGTTGATATCACACAAGGGCGTGTGGAACCCATGCCGCTTGCGATTGTGGAATTTGATGGCGAAACAGCAGAAGCCGCCCAGATCGGCGCGCAGATTGCCCAGGTGGTTTCTGCGGATCTGGAACGTTCCGGCCTGTTCCGACCGATTGATCCTAAAGCCTTTATCCAGAAAGAACTGTCAATGAAGACATTGCCGCGTTTTGGGGATTGGCGGATTCTAAATGCACAGGCCTTGGTGCAAGGTTTTGCCGTGCCACAAGGAAACGGACAACTTGCGATCCAATTCCGGTTGTGGGATGTATTTGCTGAACAGCAGATGGTCGGTCTGGCCTATAACACCGTGGCGGATAACTGGCGGCGTGTGGCCCATATTATCGCAGATACCATTTACCAACGCATCACCGGGGAAAGCGGTTATTTTGACACCCGTATTGTTTATGTGGCCGAAAACGGTCCAGCCAATCGCCGTGTGAAACGTCTGGCGATTATGGATCAGGACGGGGCGAACCATAAGTTTTTGACGGACGGGCAAGACATGGTTTTGACACCGCGTTTTTCACCGACCTTACAAGAAATTACCTATCTGTCTTACTATCGCAACACACCACGGGTTTACCTGTTCAACATTGATACGGGCCGTCAGGCTGTTTTGGGTGACTTTCCGGGTATGACCTTTGCCCCGCGTTTTTCTTTCGACGGCACAAAAGTCATAATGTCTATGGCGAAGGACGGGAACTCGGATATTTACACGATGGATTTGGCGACTCGACAAACGAAACGTTTGACCAGTCATTCCTCGATTGATACATCGCCCAGCTATTCCCCGGATGGAACGCAAGTGGCTTTCAACTCGGATCGAGGGGGCTCTCAACAGATTTATGTTATGGATTCGAATGGCAAAAACGTCCGTCGTATCAGTTTTGGTAAGGGTCGTTATGCAACACCTGTCTGGTCACCGCGTGGTGATTTGATTGCATTTACAAAAATGTTAAGCGGTAAATTCTATATCGGTGTGATGCGTACGGATGGGTCCGGTGAACGACTTTTAGCTGATGGTTATTTGGTCGAAAGCCCAACGTGGTCGCCCAATGGCAGGGTTTTGAGCTTCTTTCGCGAAACCCTTCGTGGCGAGGAAAAAACAACAAAAGTTTATACCGTTGACCTCACCGGTTATAACGAAAGAGAGCTGATTACGCCCTTGGAAGCATCCGACCCGGCATGGTCCCCCTTGATTCCTTAAAAATAGCTGCCTATAGTCAAACTTAAGACTTTGACGTTATTCGTCTTAATTCGGGGGGCGTCTAGGGGTCTGTGTAAATTATCGGTTTAAAACAAATAGTCCTAATAAGGGGATTGCTCATGCGTAAGTTTATTGGTCTGGTTGGTGCTGTTGCTCTGCTCGCAGCTTGTGAGACCGCTCCTCAAGATGGTGCCAATGCAACAGGCACCGGTAATGCGAATGCGACGGCTGCTCAAAAACTCGGCCCGGCTGCTGGTTCAGCTCAAGATTTTGTTGTTAATGTCGGTGACCGTGTGTTCTTCGGTTTCGACCAGTACAACCTCACTACAGACGCACGTGCGACTTTGGACAAACAAGCAGTTTGGCTGAAGAAATACCCAAGCGTTACAATCGCGTTGGAAGGCCATGCTGACGAACGCGGCACACGCGAGTACAACCTTGCACTGGGTGAGCGTCGCGCAAATGCTGCCAAAGAATATTTGGTAAGCCTTGGTGTTGATGCGGCACGTGTTAAAACCATTTCCTATGGTAAAGAACGTCCGGTTGCTCTGGGCCACAACGAAGCAGCATGGGCACAAAATCGTCGCTCTGTAACAGTTGTTTCTTTGGGCGCAGGTTCTTAATTTAAAAATTAAGTTCTCTGGTAGACCTTTTAAACAAGGCGTTTGCTGCATATCTTGTGGCAAACGCCTTGTTTTTTTGTGCAAATGGATGCACAAAGACAGTACGTGAAATCAATGCAGGTTCCGAGTCTATGAGAATGTCCCTAAAAACTCTGTTTGCTACTACCTTTTTGTTTACCGCCACAATTATGCCAACTTATGCACAAGATAGTGATATGCAGGCCTTGGTTGACCGGCTGGAACGGATGGACCGGGATATAAAGGCCCTGAATTTGAAAGTTTATCGCGACACGAACGCTCCGATGGTTTCAGGCGGTGGCGAAGATGTCAGCGGTCCGCTTGGTGCACGTTTGAGCATTCGGATCAATGAGCTGGAAAATCAACTGCGCCAAATGACAGGACAGATTGAGGAAACGGCCTTTCGTATTTCACAATTGACCACGCGTTTGGATAAACTGGTCTCTGATGTTGATTACCGCCTCACCGCGTTGGAAGGCGGAGCGCCGAATGGTGTTACGGCCCAACCCAATGAAGCGGGAACGCAAGGTGAAAGCATTGCGAATTTGCCAAACGGCGTATCGGGTGAGCAACTGCAACCTCCCGCACCGTCTGGGCAAGAAGCCGCAGAAACCCAGAAAACGACACCAGCGGGCAACCAACCCGGTGTCCTTGGGACGTTGGAAGAAAAAGATCTGACAAACCCGACTTTATCACAGAAACCGTTGGAAAATACGCCAACTGCCGAACAAGTGGAACAGCAACAAGCGGCTTTGACACCGAAAGCGATGTATGAAAGCTCTCGCCAAATGTTGATGCGTGGTGAATTCGCTGACGCAGAAAAATCGTTTAAAACTTTCCTTGAAGAAAACCGTGAACATGAATTGACCGGAAACGCGCGTTACTGGTTGGGTGAAACCTATTATGTTCAAGGTAATTATGCCCAAGCCGCTGCGACTTTTCTGGAAGGCTACCAAAAAGATGCACGCGGGGCAAAAGCACCGGATTCTTTGTTGAAGCTGGGCATGTCTTTAAAACGCATGGATAAAAAACGCGAAGCCTGCGCGACATTTGGTAAATTGCGCGCAGATTTCCCCAAATTACCTGCCCATTTGTCTAAAACGCTGGAGCGGGAGCGTACTGCGGCCCAATGCAGCTAAGCGGGGATGAATTTTCATCTTTAATGACACGTTTCCCTGATATCGGGGAACGCTTTGCTGTTGCCGTATCCGGTGGCGCCGATAGTCTTGCACTGTGTGTACTAGCTGCAACTTGGGCGAAAGAAAAAGGGCACCGTCTGGTGGCACTTAGCGTTGATCATGGCTTACGTACCGCCAGTCGTCAGGAATGCGACTGGGTAGCGGAAATGTTGACGGCAAAGGGAATTGAGCACCATACCCTGACATGGGAGGGTGAAAAGCCGACATCGGGTATTCAGGCAGCTGCGCGTAAAGCACGTTATCAGTTGATGTCAAATTGGTGCCAGGAAAACCGAATTAAAGACCTGATGGTGGCTCATCATCAAGACGATCAGGCGGAGACGTTTCTGTTACGTTTGGCACGCGGCAGCGGTGTGGATGGCCTTGGCGCGATGAGGTGTGTCGTGCAACATGGTGAGACCCGACTTTTACGACCGCTTCTGACGGTTTCCAAAATAAGATTAATATCGACACTAAGGGCGATGGGGCTGGATTGGATAGAAGACCCTTCCAATGAAAATGACGATTTTGACCGGGTGAAAATTCGTAAAAATATGGCTCTGTTTCAAGATCTTGGCTTTACATCCGATAGATTGTCTCAAACCGCGCAGGCGATGCAACGCGCAGGCGATGCTTTACAGCGTATGACGAGAAACTGGTTAAAAGAGCACGTCCGCCTGTTTGAAGAGGGGTATTGCACCATTGCACGTACCGCAATGGAGGGGCTGGATGATGAAATCCGACTTCGTAGCCTTGCCCGAATCGGCATGGTTATCAGTGGTGAAATTTATCCACCACGACTGGAAAGACTGCAACGTTTATCTTTAAGCTTAAAAAACGACAGGGATGCAACATTGATGGGCTGTCGCTGGATTGTGCGCAAAGACGATATTCTTGTCTGTCGGGAAACTCGTCATGGCGAGGTGCCTGACAATCTTTATCAGATTGATTATCCTCATTCATTCCCCGCTCTGGAACTGCGTATATTGGGGCAGGAAGGTTGGGAACGGCTTTTGAAAGAAAGAAAAAGTGTGAATGATGTCAATCTTCCAAAACCCGTGATTTATACCCTTGTGTCATTTTGGGATGAGGAAGGGGTTTTGGCTGTTCCACATTTAGGTTATCAACGCGTGGGTAGCGAATTTGAGGCACAATTAACGTTTATCGCCAAAAAGAGGTTGTTATCGTAAAGTTTCGCCTTGCGTGAGTGAGAAAATAGCTTATCTCTAATTCACTAAGAATTGTACGAATACGAAGGAAGGAATCCTAACGTGAACTTTAGCAGGAACCTAGCGCTGTGGGTAATCATTGCATTGCTGATCTTTGCGCTGTTCAATCTGTTCCAAAGCTCTAACCAGCAGATGGACCAGTCGACTGTGCCGTTCTCCGACTTCATCACGGCTGTTGAAGAGGGTAACGTGCAGGACGTGGTCATTCAGGACAACACGATTACGGGCACATATCGCGATGGCATCAAGTTTCATTCTTATACGCCGGACGATCCCAACCTGATTTCCACCTTGCGTGAAAAAGGTGTGAAAATCACCGCTGTGCCTAAGGATGACAGTGTGTCGTTCTTCTCTATCCTGATCAGTTGGTTCCCGATGCTGTTGTTGATCGGCGTTTGGATTTTCTTCATGCGTCAGATGCAAGGCGGCGGTGGCAAGGCGATGGGCTTTGGTAAAAGTCGCGCACGCCAGTTGACGGAAAAACAAGGCCGCGTCACGTTTGACGATGTGGCGGGTATTGAAGAAGCCAAGCAAGAACTGGAAGAAGTGGTCGATTTCTTGAAAGACCCGTCTAAGTTCCAACGCCTAGGCGGGAAAATTCCGAAAGGCTGTTTGCTTGTCGGTCCTCCGGGGACAGGTAAGACATTGTTGGCACGCGCCATTGCTGGCGAAGCTAATGTTCCGTTCTTCACGATTTCCGGTTCTGATTTCGTTGAAATGTTTGTCGGTGTCGGTGCCTCTCGTGTGCGCGATATGTTTGAACAGGGCAAAAAGAATGCCCCTTGTATCATCTTTATCGACGAAATTGATGCGGTCGGTCGTCACCGTGGTGCCGGTCTTGGCGGCGGGAACGACGAACGTGAGCAGACGCTCAACCAATTGCTGGTCGAGATGGACGGCTTTAGTGACAACGAAGGTGTAATCCTGATCGCGGCGACTAACCGTCCCGATGTTCTGGACCCTGCCTTGTTGCGCCCCGGTCGATTTGACCGTCAGGTTGTGGTGCCGAACCCGGATATTCAAGGCCGTGAAATGATCTTGGGTGTACATATGCGCAAAGTTCCGATTGGCCCGGATGTAGAGCCTTTGGTCATTGCGCGCGGTACACCGGGTTTCTCAGGTGCGGATTTGGCAAACCTTGTGAACGAAGCGGCCTTGTTGGCAGCACGTCGTAACAAGCGCCTTGTCACCATGAGCGAATTTGAAGAAGCCAAGGACAAAGTGATGATGGGTGCGGAACGCAAATCCATGGTCATGTCCGATGATGAAAAGAAACTGACGGCTTTCCACGAAGCAGGTCATGCTTTGTGTGCTCTTCATATGGAAGCATCCGATCCGATCCATAAGGCAACGATCATTCCGCGTGGTCGTGCGTTGGGGATGGTGATGCGCCTGCCTGAAACTGACCGGGTATCCTTGTCTGTTGAAAAACTGCGGGCGGATTTGGTTGTTGCGATGGGTGGACGTGTGGCCGAAGAACTTGTCTTTGGTAAAGATAAAGTCACAACCGGTGCGTCCAACGATATCAAGCAAGCCACCAACATGGCCAAACATATGGTGATGGAATGGGGCATGAGTGATAAGCTTGGCCCGATTGCGTACAGCGAGAATGAACAGGAAGTTTTCCTTGGTCATTCCGTGACGCAAACACAAAATAATTCTGAAGAAACAGCCCGTGTGATTGATTCAGAAGTACGTGAAATTATTGAGACGGCGTATGATAAAGCAACAGCCATTCTCACGGATTTCCGCGACCAATTGGATCTTATCGGGAATGGGTTGATTGAATTTGAAACCTTGTCCGGTGATGAAATTCGCGAATTGTTAAACGGTAACCCGCCGAAACGTGGCGGCACTGGCGGTGCTGCTGGTGGTGACGGGAAGCGTCGCAGTACGATCCCGACAGCAGGTCAAAAGAAAGACTCTTCGGATGGCAATGGCGTTGAGCCGGAACCGCAACCGGGTGAGTAATCTTTAAACACCTTATCACCCCGCATATTCTGCGGGGTGATTTGTTTTGGGGGTAAGATAATGACATTCCATACGGACACATTCGGTTCACCATCCTGGCCCAGCGGGTTTTGTTCCCCTGAGCTTGATCTTGCCAAGGCGGTTTATCTTCGACCCTTAGCCCCGTTTATAGAGGGTGGCTTTGACTTCCCGCTTTATGAAGTTGCTGTTCGTCTGGATGGGGGTGTCTGGCGTTTTACCTCTACGCATAGTGATTTAATGCAATGGGCAAATGAGGAAGGCGAAGACCTTGTTGCCCATGTTGGCAAAATGTTGGAACGTTTGGAAAGTCCAATTCGGCGATTTGCCGGGCTTGAGGTCGGACGCCGTCCTTTGATTATGGGAATTGTCAATGTCACCCCGGACAGCTTTTCAGATGGGGGTGATAATTACGATGCGTCTGATGCGATTGCACATGGTAAAGCCATGTTGGCAGCAGGTGCAGATATTCTGGATATTGGAGGGGAATCCACGCGTCCCGGTGCGGCCGCTGTGGGTTTTGAGGAAGAGGTCCGCCGTGTTGTTCCCGTCATTCGCGGGTTAAAGGATTTAGGGGCGAAAATCTCCATTGATACACGACATGCGGACGTGATGCGCGCGGCTGTGGCGGCGGGTGCGGATATGATCAATGATGTGACCGCCCTTGAAGGGGATGGTGCGTTGGAGGTTGCGGTTCAAAGCGGTGTGCCCGTGATGTTGATGCATATGCAGGGTGAGCCGCAAACCATGCAAGATAATCCCGTTTATGAAGATTGTGTGCTGGATGTGTATGATTACCTGCAAGACCGTATTCGCGTATGTGAAGAAGCTGGCTTGAAACGGGAGAATATCTGCATTGATCCCGGTATTGGTTTTGGCAAGACGCTGGATCATAATATGGAAATTATGAATCGTATTGGTCTTTATCATGGTCTGGGCTGCCCCGTCTTGCTTGGGGCATCGCGCAAAAGTTTTATTGCGAAAATCTGTGGAGATATCCCGGCAAAAGATCGTCTGCCCGGTTCATTGGCTGCGGTGTTGAAAGGGGCTGACGTTGGTGTTCAGATCGTGCGTGTGCATGACGTCGCAGAAACCAAACAAGCCTTGGATGTCTGGTGTTATTAACTTAGCAAGATTTATCAATCGGATTTGACGTAGCTTGAAGGTGAAAGGAGTTCAGCACATGAACCAAACGAGACAAGAAAGCTACCTGAACCGAATTGAACGCGTTTTATCTTTTATCGCAGATCATTTAGATGATGATTTTGATATGGATGATTTGGCGGATGTGGCCTGCTTTTCGGCCTATCATTTTCATCGGATATATCGGGGGCTGGTCGGTGAAACCGTGACCCAAACCGTGCGGCGTTTACGTCTGCAACGTGCGGCAAGCGATTTAATCCGCAGCAGTTCCGATCTTGAAGAGATCGCTAAACGTGCAGGATATGGCAGTGTCGAGGCCTTTTCGCGTGCGTTTAAAAGCGCGTTTCAGAAAGCACCTGCTTCGTATCGGGAACATGTGCGTGAAACTCCTGTCTCATTGATCCAGCAAGAAAGGAATGCAGGAATGTTTAACGTAGAAATCAAGGAATTCCCGGCCCGAAGAATGGCAGCAATTGCCCATCACGGGGATTATATGGGTATTAGCAAAGCCTTTGATAAAATCTTTATGTGGGGGATGAAACATCAAAAACTCACCGCAACGACACCGGGGATGGGGCTTTATTATGATGACCCAAGTGAAGTCCCAAGTGATCAATTACGATCTGAAGCCGGGTTCATTGTGGATGAAGAATGTCATGATGAAGAAAATGGTGTACGCACGCTGGATATCCGGGGTGGGCGATATGCGGTTTTGCGCTTTAAAGGATCGTATGCGGAATTGGAACAAGGCTATGACTACCTGTTTGGTACGTGGCTAAACGAGTCCAACGAAACACCTGCTAATGCTCCGGTGATGGAAGTGTATCTGAATGATCCTCAATCCACCCCGCCCAGTGAGCTGCTGACCGAGATTTGTGTGGCTTTACAATAAAAGGTTTGGTTTGAGATTGAAGGTGGCGCCCCTTCAGTCTCAATAATTCAGGCTTTCCCATTCTTGAATAAGGAAGGCAACATGATCTTCTGATCCTGTAATCTCAATCTCGATACCCGTTTCAGTATAACGACGTTCGGTAATGGGGCTGTCGTTTAAAAGGCGTTCCAGCTGGCTGATGCGTTCGAAGGTGGCGCAAAATGTTGTGCTTGCCTGATGTGTAAAATCAGTAAGGTCTGCGATTTCGACAACGGCTTTGACCGCCGCTCCATAAGCCCGGGCCATACCGCCCGTTCCCAGCTTGATCCCGCCGAAATAGCGCACGATGATAACCCCGACATTGACCAATTCATGCCCCTGTAAAACCTTTAACGCCGGCATCCCGGCAGACCCGCTGGGTTCGCCATCATCTTTTGCCCCTTCATGAAGGCGTTTTTCTGTATCAAAAGCGCGAAAGGCGCTGACATGATGATTGGCTTTGGGATGTTCACGTCGCAGCCTGTCCAGTTCACAATCCAGCATAGAATAGGGGAGTAGAAAGGCCAAAAAACGGGATTTTTTTTCTTCTGTTTCGGCAAAGGCGGAATGTTTGATGGTTTTCATGGGGAAATAACAAAAAAAAGAAGGGGAAAACAGGCTAACATTTGCGCTTGAATTGCCCAAGTGCTAAACCTGAATGAGATGAATTTGTCGATCCCACGGTGGGGCGGGCAGTAAAGAAAAGACGAACAGCATGACACGGAAACTTTTTGGCACAGATGGTATTCGCGGAACGGCAAATATCTATCCGATGACGGCAGAAATTGCGATGAAAGTCGGTATGGCAGCAGGGCATTATTTTGTCCGGGGCAACCACCGTCACCGGGTCGTTATTGGCAAGGATACGCGTCTGTCCGGTTATATGATCGAACCGGCCTTGGTATCGGGGTTTGTGGCGATGGGGATGGATGTTTTGTTGGTTGGCCCGATGCCCACGCCTGCGGTTGCCATGTTGACCCATTCCATGCGCTGTGATCTGGGGGTGATGATATCTGCATCCCATAATCCGTTTGGGGATAACGGGATTAAGCTGTTTGGCCCTGATGGATATAAGCTGCCGGACGATGTCGAATTAAAGTTGGAAGAATTAATCGAAAGCGATTTGTCGTCTAAATTTGTATCACCGGAAAAATTGGGCCGTGCAACCCGTTTGGAAGATGCATCCGGTCGATATGTGGAATTTGCCAAAAAGACTTTCCCGGAAGATTTACGTCTTGATGGTCTTAAAATCGTTGTCGATTGTGCCAATGGTGCAGCCTATAAAGTCGCCCCGGCGGTATTGTGGGAACTGGGGGCCGAGGTCATTCCCGTCGGTGTGACGCCGAACGGGTTTAATATCAATAAGGATTGCGGATCAACGGCAACCGATACGCTCAGTCAGCAGGTTGTTACCCATAAGGCGGATATCGGGATTGCCCTGGATGGGGATGCAGACCGTTTGATCATTTGTGATGAAAATGGCGATGTGATTGATGGCGATCAGATTATGGGGCTGGTCACCACCCATTTGCATAAACGTGGATTGTTAAAAGGTGGCGGTCTGGTCGCAACCGTTATGTCTAATATGGGACTGGAAAAATATCTTAAAGATCAAGGTTTGGCGCTGGAACGTACACAAGTGGGTGATCGCTATGTTGTTGAACGCATGCGTGCGGATGGTTTCAATATCGGCGGTGAACAATCCGGCCATATTGTGCTGGGCGATTATGCAACAACCGGGGACGGCCTGGTCGCGGCCTTGCAGGTCTTGGCCGTGATTGTAGAACGCGGCCAACCGACATCACAGGTGTGCCGATTGTTTGATCCTTTCCCGCAAATTTTGAAAAATGTACGTTATGGCAATACGTTCCCGCTGGAAGAAGAAAGTGTTCAGAAGGCGATTGCAAACGGGGAAGATCGTTTGAACGGTGCAGGCCGTGTCCTTATTCGTAAATCCGGCACAGAACCACTGATCCGCGTGATGGCGGAAGGACAAGATCCGGCCCTGGTCGAAGAAGTCGTGGATGATATCGTTGCAGCGGTTGTGCAGGTCTCATGAACGGGCGTGTCTTAATTATTGCAGGTTCGGACAGTGGGGGCGGGGCCGGTATTCAGGCGGATTTAAAAACGGTGACCTGCCTTGGCGGATATGCCATGACCGCCATTACCGCCCTAACGGCGCAAAATACCGAAGGTGTCAGTGCCATTCATGATGTGCCTGTTGATTTTATCAAAGAACAAATCCGTGTCGTTTTAAGCGATATCGGGGCAGACTGTTTAAAAACAGGGATGTTGAGCCAACCCGGTGTAATTCATGCCGTTTGTGATGTACTAGATGAATTGGGGGTGGATCTTCCGATGATCGTTGATCCGGTCATGGTGGCAAAGGGTGGGGCATCGTTATTGGCGGATCAAGCCCTTGAAGCCCTGACAACACGCCTTATCCCACGCGCAACGGTTTTGACGCCCAATGTGCCGGAGGCTGAGAAACTAAGCGGGCTGTCTATCCAGACTCCGGATGATATGAAAGCAGCGGCTGAGATTTTATTTACGCTGGGACCGAAGGCCGTTTTGATGAAAGGCGGTCATCTTGATGAAACAAGCGAAATGGTGACGGATTATCTTTATCTGAATAATGGTCAATGCCATGTTTATGAAGGCGAACGCTTGTTAACCCGCCATACACATGGCACAGGCTGTACAACCGCCTCCGCCATTGCCTGCGGTGTTGCACAGGGTATGTCGATGCCACAGGCTGTGAAACGTGCGAAATCATATGTCTTTGAAGCTATTCGCACGGCCCCGCGCTATGGTCGCGGGCATGGGCCGCTTAATCATGGGCATACTGTTAAACAAGATGAATATCCGTAAATTATTGCGGGTTTTTGATCATCGTCATTTGGGCTATTCTGTTATGGGCATAAGTATGTACGCAACAACAGAGAAAAAGAGCCCTCACCCATGAAGGATGCCTTTGGTCGAACGATTACTTATCTGCGCGTTTCTGTCACGGATCGCTGCGATTTTCGTTGTACCTATTGTATGGCGGAAGATATGTCGTTTTTACCACGACAGGAAATTTTGTCCTTTGAAGAAATGGATCGGATCTGTTCGGCCTTTATTCGACGCGGCGTCACCAAAATTCGTTTAACGGGCGGGGAACCGCTGGTTCGCCATGGTATTATTGATCTTATTGAAAAACTTTCACGCCATTTAAAAACAGGTGATTTGAAAGAACTGACCTTGACCACCAATGGGTCGCAGTTGACGAAATATGCGGATAAACTGTTTGAACTGGGGGTGCGCCGGATCAATGTCTCGTTGGATACCTTAAACAGTGATCGTTTTACAGAAATTACGCGGTTCGGCAAATTGGACAAGGTTCTTTCCGGGTTACAGGCTGCAAAAAATGCGGGCCTTAAGGTCAAGCTGAATACGGTTGCCTTGAAAGGACAAACCGATCAGGAACTGGATGATCTTTTGACATATGTTGCGGATAACGGGTTTGATTTGACGTTTATTGAAACAATGCCGCTAGGGGAAATTGGCGGGTCGCGTGTAGATCATTACTTGCCTTTAACCGAAGTGCGAGATCGAATTGCCCAACGTTGGACCCTTTCTGATACCGATTATGCCACAGGTGGCCCGGCGCGTTATGTGGATGTCAAAGAAACCGGTAACCGGATCGGGTTTATTACACCGATGAGTCACGGTTTTTGTGAAAGTTGTAACCGGATGCGCCTGACCTGCAAAGGGGTGCTTTATATGTGTTTGGGTCAGGATAACAATCTGGACCTGCGCGAAGTGGTGCGTGCCAGCGAAAGCAACGAGCCGTTGCAACACGCCATTGATACGGCTTTGAACCTGAAACCCAAGGGTCATGAATTTATTATAGATGAAAGCGAAGACGGTCCCGCACTTAATCGTCATATGAGCGTGACAGGCGGTTGATCCTGAGTCTATAGTGTGCGCAAAGCTGAATGGGGTTTTGCAAATGTCCGATCCGAAAATAGCCTTCGTTGCCGGTAAATCCGATAGCGCACAGGATGCCATGTCCCGTCTATGTGGAAAGTATGACCATGTGCGCCCGGACAAGGCCGATGTTATCGTCGCCTTGGGCGGGGATGGTTTTATGTTGCGCACTCTTCATAAATATCTGCATTTGAACAAACCTGTCTTTGGTATGAACCGGGGATCCGTCGGTTTCTTGATGAATGAATACCGTGAAAACGACCTGATGGGGCGCATCCGGCGCATGGAAGCCTTTGAACTGCATCCCTTGCGTATGGAAGCCGTTTGCAAAGGCGGCAAGGTTAAGGAAGCGATTGCGTTTAATGAAGTCTCGCTGTTTCGTGAAACCGGACAGGCTGCCCATATCCGCGTCAGTGTGGATGGTGTTGTCCGTTTGGATGAAATGGTCTGCGATGGATTGTTGATTTCCACACCGGCAGGCTCGACAGCTTATAACATGTCGGCATATGGTCCGATCCTGCCGTTGGGGGCAGGGGTGTTGGCCTTAACGGCTATTTCCGCCTATCGCCCAAGACGTTGGCGCGGGGCAATCTTGCCACAAAGTGCGACCGTTGATTTCGAAATTCTAAGCGATGACAAACGCCCGGTCGGTGCGTCTGCCGATTTTAATGAATTTCGTGATGTGGTGAAAGTAAAGGTCTATGAAGATCGCAGCCACTTTTCCAACGTCCTTTATGATCCCGAGCATAATCTGGAAGAACGGATTTTGCAGGAACAGTTCATTGGATGATTTTTAGTATTCCAAGGAATGTAATGTACTGATCACAGTGATTTTCTCTTCGCTGAACTGGGCCTTAATAGCTTCCCAGTCGGGTTTGCCATTTTCGACCGTTCGCCGGATCATACGGTTGACCGCATCCCCCAGTGGGCTGGAAGAGGCAAGCGCAACAACCCGGTAATCAATGGAACGTTTCAGGTTTTTGGGCAGAATTAAACGCCAGCCGATCAGGCCTTTTTGTAATTCAGGTTGCAGCAGGCTTTCTCGATCCGCCATCAAAAGGTGCCCGTCTTCGATACGTTGGGCATAAGCCCACATATAGGCGGGGGCGCCGACATTATTGATGGTGATTTCAAGCGCGCATAGACCTTCCAAGGGACTGGCGGGAAAAGCGTTTCCATCACGTGCGAGCGGGATGGTGTTTGGTTCTGTACAACCTTTGTCATCGTTTGCGCGCAGTTCGGATATACCGATTTTTAAACTGCCGGAACGTAGGGCGATGATATTGTCTTCAAATTGTAGATAAAGTCCGACTAAAAGGGCTGTAATGCAGGCAACAAGGGCGATGATTTTTGCCATGCGATGGTCTTTGATGGGTGCCGGTGCATTCGGGTCTGGTTTGTAAAGGTCGATTTCTTCGTTTTCATCAACGTCGTCGCCCGCATCTTCAGCCGCAGCGGCTTTGTCTTCTTCGAGTTTGGTATAGACATCTTCCAGATCGAAACGGTTCAGGACTCGCTTGACTGTGATAATGGATTCAAGGCGCAACATATCGCCGTCGATGTTCATACGCTCCAAAAAATCGTCATCGGGAACAAGCCCGGCCCCACCTGGAATAAAACAGAAAATGCGAACATCATCTGCACGCAGGCGCTCAAATAATTCTTTGGAGGCCAGCAATTTTTCTTCGATATGGTCAACGGGGCGAACATTTAAATCCCGATCGACTTCGCCGCTGAGCCAAATGGCATTGAGCACTTTATCATCGCGCGAGGCCAATTGGTTTTCCTGAAACAGGGCATGGGCAACAAAGGCACCAAGTTGCCAGCTGTTTCCGTCTGTAATTGGTTTGTCCACATCCATGCGAAAGGCAGAATGTTGGTAGGAACGCTGGATAACACCGGTTGGTTCTTTGACAAAACTGTCGTAGGCGCGCGAAATCGGCAAGGCCTTGGCTGTTCCATCCAGACAGACAACGCTGCGCACATTCGGGTCTTCCCGCGTGATGCGTTGTACTTCGACGGGGCCCTCTGTGGTGGCTATATAAATTCTAATCGACATTACCGCAGAATGACGTCAACTTTCGGTTTGCGCAAGGCTTTGACGATATCATCTTGTGTAGATAATAAAATCTGCGCTTCCCCGTCATAAAAATCCTCAATAACAAGGCGATGAACGGGGCCGTTTTCTTCCTCGACAAACAAAAGAGAGGGAGAATCGTCACGGTCTTCGCTTTGAATTAACAGGTAGATTTGACTTTCATCGGCTTGTGAAGGTCGCAGTGTTATGACAAAACCGTCACCTTCGCGGCGTTCGATTTGCCCTGAACTTGCCGCCGCCGCGCGCATCATTGTTGCAATGGATTGCTTGTTGAGCAGGCGTTTCAGATCACGACGGACGTGTAGGTTAGAAGATAAAGCATCTTTTAGTGCAGAGGAAGCAACGTGATCACCCTGATTGGCATAGGCATATAATTCGCTGAACCCGATGATATGATGAGGTTCATCGTTCTTTTGCGTCAGGATATCGAAATGATCAAGCATGTGGAAAATGGTTTCTGCATGTTTGGGTATGGTTTCTGTCATCGCTTATCCTCTCGCATAGATTTTGTCGAACTGTCCGCAAAAAACGGCGAGATCGTGTGAAAATTGTTTTTGCCAATTGCCTTCTGCCAGCCGAATTTGGTCAAGACGTTCAAGGAAGGCTTCGATATCGCGCGCGACATCCAATA
Source organism: Terasakiella sp. 4MB5A (assembly GCF_050058155.1). Classification (GTDB taxonomy): domain Bacteria; phylum Pseudomonadota; class Alphaproteobacteria; order Rhodospirillales; family Terasakiellaceae; genus Terasakiella; species Terasakiella halodenitrificans. The sequence goes on from NZ_CP188815.1 coordinate 1,252,961, forward strand.
AAAGGGATGCCCCTAAGGAGAAAGCCTGAACAAGATCGGGAGATTGCGACAGATCGTCTTTAAAGCCTTTGCGCGATAATCCGCTATAGGCTGTTTGCGCATTCTGCATAAGTTGGGCGATGTCTTGACCAACGTTTTCGCTGTTTTGCACCAGTTCGATGAAATGATCGGCAATTCGTTTAGAATGCAGGTGAACAACATTGTCCTGATCTGTGGTCGTGTCCAGCCCCAAATGTTGGGATAAGGGAGACATGTCAATATTTGGATTAAGTCTTAACATGATTGAAATTGTTTCATGAGAGCGTGCCAATGCCAAAGCATGCAGGCTGGCATAGACGCTACGTTCAATATGATTACGTAAGTTTTGATAGGTGATTTGACGATCTTGATAGGTTTCTTCCGGTCCCTGTGCGATGATCTCTTTTAACTGGCGTGCATTTTGTTGGCGACGCAGGGCTTGTGTTAATTTGGCTTGAGATTTGGTGAAAATGTTGGCGCGTAAAATGGACAGTGGTAAACGTAATGCCAATTCCCCGGCCCCCAACAGGTTTTCAAGATGGGCACATTCCTGCTTGTTCAGGAATTTGACACGATCAACTGGGGGGGAGCCTAATTGCATCAGGGGTGATATGGTTTCTGATACGCTATCCAATGTCTCAGAAAGAATATCCGGGTCGATTTCGCCAGCTTCACGTTCAGAACCGATTGTACCGGCGTAATTCAGGGCCATAAGGCTGCGGGCACTTTCTACCGCCTGAATGGCGCGGATGAAAGTTGATAAAACACTGTCAAAGGTTTTGAAATCGACCCCTTTATCCTCATCAATCGAAGCCTCTTGCCAGAAATTTAAAATCATAGAGTCGTCAATTGCATCGACATCATCTTCGCAGAAGGCGAGAATTTTACGAAATTTCCGTTGAGATTGGGCGGTGGGTAGATGTTCGCGTAAATAGGCATAGACAAGACGCGACAGGGCATTGGCGGCTTCGGACACAGATTTGCGATTTAATGCGCCGTTGAGCATGGTTTGGAAAATATCGTCGATATCGCAATAACCCAAGGCGGTGAGTAAAAATTCCATCAAGGCCGACAAGACAGGCATGCGGCTGAACTGAATGGCAAAACCGCCGTCATTATATTGAATTTGCAGACCGTTGGTGTCGATTGTCAGGCGATCCGAATTATCGTTTTGCAGGGTAGAATGGCAATAGTGGCGAAAATTTGAACTATGGGCGGCTCCGCTATCCCAAAACAGGAATTCATATCGATTTTTTTGTGGGGAAAGATCATGGGCGCAGACAATCAGATGGCACAATTCCATGATGGGCGTCGCATAGGTGCGACAAACCACGATCTTGCCAAGTTCGCGACACACGTTGGGGGAAAACTTGGGCTCGCCGTTGGCTTCGCTTTCCGATATTGTGTGTAAAACAGCGCTCAGTTCACTGCTTTTCCCTGATTCCAGCAATAATTCTTCTGATCCCATAACGGTCCGTTCCTTGAATGTCTTTTCGCTATTGTAGTGAAAAACATGTGTTGGTCTAGGTCTGGTCGCATTTTAAGGGAAACTATGAAAGGATTAGAGCGATTTTTTTATTCGCACTCAACGCGATTACGTCCATTTTCTTTGGCGCGATAAAGGGCGCGGTCTGCGCGGCGAATGAGGTCATCTATCGTTCTATCGCCGTCAAGACGTGTGGTCACGCCGAAACTGGCACTGATTGAAAAGGTTATGTTGTCATACGCAATTTTTGTTTCGGCAAGATTTTGTCGCATGCGTTCGGCAATGCCATGGGCTTGGTTGGTAGAAAGGCCGGGGAAAAAGACGGCGAACTCTTCCCCGCCTATACGGGCCAGTTGGCTATCTTGCCCTCTGTTTTTATCATCGCTGTGGCGTGTGGTTTCATTCCAGACGCGGGTAATGGTTTTTAAGGCTTCATCCCCTGCCAAGTGCCCATAAGTGTCGTTTACTTTTTTGAACCAGTCGACATCGAAGGTAAGTAGACTAAATGCTTTTTCTTCCCGGATGGATTTATGAAGGGCAATTTCAGCATTTTGAATAAAGAAACGGCGATTATAAGCCCCGGTCAGTGGGTCGCTGAAGGTGAGTTTACGTAATTCCTCGGCTTGCCATTTCAATTCAGTAATATCTTCCAGAAGAATTTGGATAACCGTTGTGCCCTCCCACGGTAGCCTCCCCGCTGTGACTTGCAAAATCCGTTTTACCCCTGAGGGGACTTGTAAGTGAATTTCAGGAAAACGCACAGGTTTATCTTGTTGAAAAGCGGACATGAACATTTCGGTGCTTTGTTCCCGTATCGAATCTTCAACAAAGTCGAGGATATGTTTCCCGATAATGTCATGGTAATTTTCTTCAAATAAGGCAAGAGCCTGTTGATTGGCGTAGAGAATACCTTGCAACTGATGGATAATAAGACCTGTTGGCATTAAGTCTAGCAGCGCACCCAGTTTTTCCTGAGTGTCGATCAGGGTTTTGTTGGTGAGAAGGGCATCGTCCGTTCCCTGCAGGTCATCAAAAAAATCCAAGTTCAACCCCGTTATCAATTATAGGTTAATATATTTTAAGATAACTCTCCAGAAGGGCTTGTGTAAAATAATCTTTGAAAAACAGAGTAAAAAAAAAGAGAGGCGAACCTCTCTTTTCGAATTTACCAGCTTTGATCATTGCGGGGGCCAAAATCATCCAGAGAGCGATTTGCGGGATTGCCCCGTAGGTCATCGGATAAGTTTTGCCATTTTCCTTGTCCCTGTCTGCGCCCGCGTTCAATCGGGCGTCTCGGTCGATCTGGTTGCAGGTTGTTATCAAAATCGGGTTGGCGGTCCCAGCGGTTAGAGATCAGATACCAAGGGACATTGCGTTCACGACAGGCAATTGCGGTTCCGTTATACCAATCGGAATTGACCATGACACTGTGGCGAAACCGTCGACAATCGCGATCCCGGCGATCCCGGACATCACCGGTGGGACGAATGCGGGCACTGACACCTGCATACCACCTTGTTGTTAAACCGTTTTCAGAAAAAAACAGAGCCTTTTCAATCTCGCTATTCATTTTTGCTTCGTCATGAACATCAAGGTCCAGACCGGCCTCAGAAGACAGAATAGATCCGATATCGCTGCCCATAACTTCGCCGGGACGCAAGGGGCCAGTCGTTTGACAGGCGCTGAGAAAAGCGACTGCTAAAAAGGGGAGAACAAGTTTTTTAATCATCTTACAGACCTCGTCTTTGATATAGGCTTTTCGCATAGCTACGCATCCCAGCTCGCAAAAGTTTTGGTGTCTTTGCTGACGCGCCTTAAATAGGTTTTGGTTTCTGCATAGGGCAGGTTCGCTTGCAGGTGTTGATAAATTTGTTGGGCGTTCATCGTGTTTATTTTTTGAATAGCCGATTTTAATTTCATCTTTCCGGTAAAGGCCTTTGCCACATTGCCGGGTCCGGTGTTGTAGGCGGAAATAATCAGATATTGCCGGGCGAGGTCGTCTTTGACCTTGCCGAAATAACGGGTGTTGAGTAAATGCAGATAGGTGGCCCCCAACATAATATTTTTGTCCGGGTCATAAAGGACATCCACACTGGGAATGACCTGCTTGCCTTTCAGGTAGCTATAGGCCTCTTTTCCACCGCTGGTGGCGACCAGTTGCATCAAACCAAAGGCATTGGCAGGTGAACGTGCGCGTGGGTTAAAAGCGCTTTCGTTTTTTATGACGGATAAAATCAATGCGCGGGGTAAGTCATACTTGGCTGCAACCTTTTCAACAGGGTCTTGTAAGGCTTGTGCACTTAAACGATCCCGGTCTGGGCGTAAGGGGATGGTCAGTCGAGCAAGGCTTGCGCGTTTTCCCTGGGGCAGGGCCTGTTCACGTTTAATAAATCTGGGTTGTGCGCGCGGTGCAATTATTTTTGACAATTCAGAAATACGTGGACGCTCAGGTGTCTGGATTTGCGGGGGCAAGGGGGGGGCTTCTTCGGTTTGCCATTGGCGATCCGGTTTATGTCGTGGGCGTTCTATGCGTTTGGGTGGTGTATTTGTCGGCCAATCATCACGAAAAGAGGCTGTTTTTTCGATAAGTTTGCGACGCAGTGCGGCCCGTTCATTTAACTGTTCGCTATCTTCCAATAAAATATCCTGAAAATCTCGCATCAGGTCGTTCTGATCACGATTGAAACCTTCAACAGACATTTCACCTTTATCATAATCAACGATAATGCGGGTTTTTCGATCTTTACTATAGCCGACCCAGACTTTTGCATCGGGTAATTGACGGCTTTCCCCCCAGATGTCGGCAAGTTCGCGGTCTAGTTCTGCGATACCTTCACGCACCGCCCGGTCAAAGGCTTGATCCGTTTTTTCAAATGTTTCTTCATATTGGCTATCTATTTTATCCAGCCAGTCCTCTTTTGCGCATAGGTCTGGGGATATCAGGAAGCTCGCGGCATAACCGATACAAAGCATGCGATATGAAACAGATCGAATCATTCACTTAATCCAGTGCAACAATCAGGTGGCCTTGTTTCAACGCATCCAAAGCAACGATTTTTTCACCATCGGATTCAGAAAGAACAATGCGGTTATCGGGGGAGACGCGAACGGCCTTTATGATCAACGGGTTTGCGCCACTGATGGTCATTTTTTTTGCTTTGGTGATATCTTTGGCATAATGGATTAATCCGGTATTTGTGCTGGTTTCAGTATCGACGCTATCTTGGGAATAGATTGTTTTGTCTTTTTCATCGATAATTTCCGGTGCAAGGGCTGGAAGATAGAGGGCTTGTTCCAGATCAATAATAATCGCTGTGGTTTCGGTGTTGGTAGAAAGTGGTTTTGCAGACGGATCGGTTTTTTGAGGTAAGTTGAGAGACGCACCCGTTAGGTTTTGTGTGGTTGCCTGACAGGTTGGCGTAATGCAAACCCGTAACGTCACCTCGGCTAAGACGGTTTCGCCCCGGCGTGATGTTTTGTCTTCATGCCAGGTGACCTGTTCAGAAATTTGTCGGGCCCCGCGCAAGGTTCCTTTAATCCGGGTTGCCGCCCTTGTATCCCCACTGCCAAGCGTGCCGATGGTTGTCAACCCTGTGAGGCGAATTCCTTTGATGATTTCTAACAGGCGGGCTTGTGCGGTTGTTCGTGCCGCCTGTTTGGCCATCAGTTCTTCCTGTACGCGATTTCCCATATAACGCGACGAACCTTGCCCGGTGGCCTCAACATAACCGTTCGTCCAATCTGTCACGCCGTCTGGCGTTGCTTCTTGCCAACCGTCCTGTGCATAGGAAGATGCGCACATTCCCAATGTGAAAATTGCCGTAATTAGAAAAGATAGTTTCAAGGTCTCGCCCTCATTCTCGTGTGTATATTTGCTCTATGAAAAGGGGTGAACGGTTTTGTGGAGCAAGGCGGTTATAAATTATAAAAATTGACCGCCTTATTTAAGAGAACTACCACTTATCACCTTCATTGTAGTAACGGCTGCGACGTTTGTTCATTTTGGAAATGGTAAATTCTTTCCCTTGGTAGGTCACGCGGCCCGGCATCCCCAGATATTCAAGCGCACGGACAAGATTGCGTTTGATTTTTCCGGTGTGAAGACGGGTTTTATAAACATATTCGTGTGTTCGACCAAATGTGGCTGCCGGGCGATGGTCGATATAACAGGAAAATTTGGCGAGGATGACATCTTCCATATCCAGCATTTCCTGTTCGGTGAAATTGCGGAAATTCAGGAAAACATCTTGCGAGCGCCCACGACAGCCATCATTGCCTGTACGGCGGGCAACCGTTGTGCCGCCATTTGTTGTTGCTGTGTCTTTTGGGGAAAAATCATCGTCTTGATCATCATAACCGTAATCAACTTCATCTCCGAGTTTTTGAACCAGAACATCGGCGACATCGCGGGCCAGCAGGCGGGCGTTATTGCCAACGGTTTCCAAGATACATTCGCGGTTGCAGTTGACGGGTGCGCGGAAATTACGGGGGGAGGCAATTTCAAAATTCCCCAGGCGGCGACCTGAATGGACATCTAAAAGGCGGCCAGACAGACGAGTGCGTACTTTCGTTGTGTAATCAAGGCGTTCCGCGCTGGCATAAATTTCAAACAAGACGATAATATCGATTGGTGGGCGTTTTACAGCACGTGCAATATCAATCAATTCCGCATCACTGCGCCGGGACCGGCCTTGTGCAAAATCATCCAGTGTAACAGCAGTTTCATCATAGACATCAAAACCGTCCATATTCATGGTTTCGCTGAGTTCATTTAAAACGCGACGAAAAACGCGACTGTCGCGGGGAACAGCGTCCATATCGCCATCTTCACCCATAATCATCAAGTATGGGAGTTCGGCGGCTTGTGCAGCAGGCAAGCGCATGCCAAAAAGAGTGAAGATAGCCAGTGCTATCATTAAAAGTGGTTGTGTGAAACGTGTCATGTTTATCCCCTGAACATACAGATAAATTATTCAAACATCGGGTCGTTAAAACGATAGGTCAGTTGGCGGTTTCGGACTTTGAAATCGAAAGGGATATCACGACTCTGTAAAAGGGCAGATATCTCTGTATTCAATGCACCGGGTTTTAGTAAAGACCAATAGGAAAGGGTGAGAGCATTTTTTTTCTGGTAGGTGGTTTTATGGCGTACATAACCATTTAAATTGGTCAAATCGGTTGCCAGAAATTCTATGAATTTTGGGTCAAAGCGTTGAAAGCTGATCTTGTAATCCTGACCGTCTTCATAGACTTCTTTGTGAAGGACTTCGACAAGAGAGGCCCCGATTTGGGCGCTGGGGCCGTAAATATGTTCTTTAGCCTGCAAAATAATGGCATTGCGATCATTTTGGGTATCTCTGGTCCAATCGGTCATCGCAAAATCAGTTTCGCGTTTGTCGATAGAACGGCCATTGGCAACATCCACGCTTTCAAGACGTAGGGTATAAGGTGTGTTGTGCCCTTTTCGGAGCCCTACGAAAACAATAAAATCTGCATCGTGTTGTTTTGCCCGCTTGATATTGTTTTTGCGGTCTGTGAAACGATAGGTGTTACGGCCTTGAAGACGGGTCACTTCGCTGTCTAGAATTTGGAAATGGAAATCGTCGCGTAATGTGCTTTCGACAGCTTCACTTAAAATTCGAAATTCATCACTCAGGCTGGAAATCGCATCAAAATCATCATCTTGTGCCGCTACTAAAATACGCGGGTGGGATGCCATTTTCATTAAGGTGGCCAAGGCTGTTGCACTGTCTTCAATGCTTTGATCATCGACGTTTGCATCGATTGTTATGTTGAATGTACCTTGCGGGGTGTTTTCTTCTTTTAAAATTTTGTAGTTGCGCACAAAGCCACGCGTATTTGTGAGGATTTGTTGGCGTACAACCTGGAAATTTTCAACGAGAGTATTGCTTTCCAGATTTGTTCCCAAACTCATCTCAACAGCTTGGCGCAAAGCATTGTTTAAGGCTTGCCGTTTGTTAACCCCTTGGGCACTGACTTCTATGCCGTGTGCAACCTGTGGGGACAAGAAGAGTAAAAAGCCAATAAGGGAGAAGGAAAAAAGAAAATCACGCATTGTATAGAAACCTGTCTTCATTTTGCTGTCGTACATCGCGTGTTGTTCTATGGAAAGGCTAGAGAGAAAAAGTAATTACGGACATTATCATTTATATATACACGTTTAAAGTTATCTTTGTTCTGTTTTGATTGTTTTGTTGTGGTGTGATTCGCAATAAAAAAGCCGTAAAGGTCAATTCCTTTACGGCTTTTTTTATAAAGAAACGCGAACGAAGCGTTTTATGGCTTACATGTTTGCTTTCAAGTAAGCGATTACGTCTTCGCGGTCTTGTTCTTTTTTCAGTTTGAAAGTCATTTTGGATTTAACTTTTTCACCAGCTTTATCTGACAGGTATTTGGACGGGTCCATAAGGTATTCCATCAGGGCCGCATCGTCCCAAGAAAGATTACCTGCAGCCGCCAGGTAACCTTTGGAGTATTTGTAACCTTCAGCTGCGCCGCCAGCACGGCCATATGCACCAAACAGGTTCGGGCCTACTTTATGTTTTCCGCCTTCCTCGATGGTGTGGCAAGATTTACATTTTTTGAATACTTTCTCGCCTTTTGCTGCGTCGCCTTCTGCCAGTGCAGATCCGCTTGCAAAAGCTACCATGCCAGCAACGGCCAGAGCTAGAACTTTACGCATACTTAATTCTCCTAAGCTTAGAATTCTGTGAATCGATCGGCGATATATTATCAATCCGTTCGGGTTTGGCAATAGTTTAAAAATGTTCAACTTCAAGTTTTTGCAAAAAGAGTGAGGGAGAATAGCTTGGTCCCTAACTGCTTGTTTGTAAGAGGTTTTAGCAAACCATTTTTGTTCTCTTCAGGGGTATGGAGAGAGCAGAGCGCCATTTTGAACGAGAAAGCACCAAAAAACTGTTTTTTTATGCGCAATGAAAATAAAGAATAGATTGGATTCGGTCTTTATCACGGGATTGGTGACATTTAAAAATCATTGGTATCATCTTTAAGACGGCTCATTTCCTGCCATGTTGTTCTGTTTTTCAAAAAGGCATTCAGACTTTCCCATATTTCCAGAACACTTTGGTCTTTTCTGACTTCTTCCGCCAAGACCTGTTCCCATGCTTGTTTCAGAGGGTCCAAAATATAGCTTGGCATACGTCTGAGGATGACGTCTTGTTTGATAAGCTCGCTTAAGCCTTTGAACTGTTCTTGTGGCGCTTTAGCTAATTCAATGGCGCTACGTTGATCACATGATGTTTTCAGAAGAGATTGACGTTCCTGATCCAGCCGTTTCCAGGCGCGGGTATTGATCAACAGAAAAAGGGGTTGCCCCTGGTTTTGCCAGCCCGGGAAATAATAGTTTTTGGCATAACGGCTGTAGCCTGATTTCACATCCTGTGACGGGGAAGAAAAAATGGCGCCATCCAGTTGTCCTTGGTCGAAAGCGTTTGGGACTTCTTCGGCGGTCATTTCATTTACTTTCGCACCGGCCTTTGCCCAGACTTTTGCACCTAAACCTGTGACACGGATGCGAAGGTCGCTGATTTGATCTGCGTTCTGCAGTTCGTTAACAAACCACCCTGAGGCCTCAGGGGGCAGGTAGCCGCAGACGAGAGCCGTCACATTGTGTTTTGAAAAAATGTTTTTGAGCTTGAGCGTACCGTTGCCAACCTGTAGCCAAGCCATCATGTCGACGGCATTGGGACCGAAAGGAATGGCGGAGAAAAGAGAAAGAGCAGGTTCTTTATCGGCTGCAATGTCTGCAGTAGAAAACAGGGCATCAATTCGGCCTGATGCAATGGCGTTAAATAACCGATCTGCGCCAATGACATCTTTGGCGGGGAGTATCGGTAAGATCATTTTGTCACCCGACAGCAGGGACAGTTGTTTCGAGAATTTTTGAGCTTGTGCACTTACATTGGGATGGTCCGTAGGAAACGGTGGTGCTGAGCGCCAATGGATTGCATCGCCGTCTTGTAATGCAGATAAAACAACGGGGGCTTCTTTATTGTCTCCAGTGAGTTCACGGTCTTTTAAGACGGCTTTGGAGGCTGCATGGCTTTTAATTTTGGGTGTTAAAACCGTCACGCCAAGAACGACGCCTACGACCAAACCGATAACAAGACCGATGACAATGTTACGCATTTCCCTCATCCACTTTATGCGTTGGCGAAACCCGTACCGGGGATCTGGAGTTAAGAAACTAGTTCAAACAATAAAAAACAGCAAGTACTTGCAATTCTCATCACTTGCACCAAACTGCTTCTAGAGTAATTCTAATTAATCAAATATCTTTTATGTTTATGTTTTATGGAGAATGCCATGTTTCGTTTCGCACTTTCCTTGATCTTGGGCATGTTTGTCCTGTCAGCAGCACAGGCAGCAGTTATCGGCCAAGAAGTTAAATATTCAGTCGATGGTCAGGAAATGACGGGCTATCTTGCTTATGACGATGCCATAACCGGCGCACGCCCCGGCATTTTGGTGGTGCATGAATGGTGGGGACATAATCCATACGCCCGTAAACGTGCAGAGATGCTGGCAAGTTTGGGTTATACCGCATTGGCACTGGATATGTATGGTACGGGTAAATTGGCGGATCATCCCAAAGATGCCAAGACATTTATGATGGAAACCATGTCCAATATTGCCGTGGCTGAAAAACGCTTTGATGCGGCCCATGCTCTCCTGAAAAATCAGCCACAGGTAGACGGCGAAAAAACGGCAGCGATTGGATATTGCTTTGGGGGTGGCGTTGTTCTGCATGCCGCGCGTACGGGGCGTGATCTGGATGGTGTGATCAGTTATCACGGATCGTTAAAGCCAATGGTGAAGGCTGAAAAAGGCGTGATCAAGGCACAAGTGCGGGCGTTTAACGGTGCAGATGACCCATTTGTTAAGCCGGAAGAAATTGCGGCCTTGAAACAGGAAATGCAGGATGCAGATGTCGATTTTCGGTTTGTTAATTATCCGGGGACGGTTCATAGCTTCACCAACCCGGATGCCGATGATTTCGCCAAACGCTTTAAGATGCCGGTCGGATATAATGCCGAAGCGGATGCGGATAGTTGGGCACAAACGCGTGCGTTCCTGCGTGATATCTTTATGCACTAGTCTATCCTGAAGACGGCATAAAGACATCACTCCCTTGCTGGATTTTGATTGCCCGCCTATCTTTGAAGCCACTTATAATATAAGGATAAAAATATAGTGGCTTCTTCACCGCGCCTTATGGATCGTCCTAAAAGCAAGAATTTTTATGTCCTGATCCGGCTTTTCTCCTTTCTTGCACCCTACAAACCTCGTGTGTTGTTGGCTTTTGTCGCCCTGATTACAACCGTGGGGGCGACACTGGGGCTGGGGCAGGGGCTAAAGCAACTGATTGATGCTGGCTTTACGGCACAGAACCCGCAGGCGCTTGATAATGCGCTTGTGTTTTTGTTGATTTTAGCGGTCGTGATGGCAGCAGGGACGTTCTTGCGGTTTTTTATGGTTTCCTGGATTGGGGAACGGGTTGTTGCCGATATTCGCCAAGCGGTCTTTCAACGCATTCTGTCCTTACATAGTGCGTTTTTTGAAGTTACTCGTACAGGGGAAATTCTGTCACGCCTGACAACAGATACGACGTTGTTGCAATCGGTTATTGGTTCCAGTGCCTCAATGGCCTTGCGCAATTTTTTGAATTTGTTGGGTGGTGTGGCCATGTTGTTCATTACCAACGCCAAATTGACAGCAATCGTTTTGCTTGTTGTGCCGTTGGTGGTGGCCCCAATTGTCATTTACGGGCGCAAGGTACGTACCCTTTCCAAGGAAAGTCAGGACCGTGTGGCCGATGTTGGTGCCTTTGCCGAAGAAACCATAAACGCCATTCATACGGTGCAGGCCTTTACCCATGAGCGTGAAGATGAACGCCGTTTTCTGGGTGAAGTTTCAGGTGCGTTTCAGGCGGCGGTGAAACGAATACAGGCGCGCAGTATTTTAAGTGCGAGTGTGATTTTACTGGTGTTTGGGGCGATTGCGGTCGTCATGTGGATTGGCGGGCGTGATGTCATGAACGGCGCAATTACCGGGGGGGAGCTCGCGGCGTTTTTGTTTTACGCGACAATGGTCGCCTTTAATGTCGGTATCATCAGTGAAGTAATGGGCGAATTGCAACGTGCAGCCGGGGCAACCGAACGATTGGTCGAACTGCTGGATAGTGAAAGCGAGATCAAAGCTCCGCTTAATCCGCTTGTTTTGCCAGAAAAACCGGCAGGCCATGTGCGTTTTGATCAAGTTGATTTTCGTTATCCTTCCCGCCCGGATGAGTTAGCGCTCAAAGATATTTCATTGGATATTGCAGCGGGGGAAACGGTTGCCTTGGTTGGTCCCAGTGGGGCAGGTAAAACAACCATGATGCAAATCCTGTTGCGTTTCTTTGATGTGGAACGTGGTTCGGTTTCTATTGACGGTGTGAATATTGCGTTGGCGGACCCGGAAGAAGTGCGCAAACGCATGGCGTTGGTGCCGCAAGACCCGGTCATCTTTTCCGCAAATGCATGGGAAAATATCCGTTATGGGCGACCGGATGCCACGAATGAAGAGGTCCGAAAGGCCGCTGATGCCGCGCAGGCAACGGAATTTCTGGAAAAACTGCCTGACGGATTTGATAGTTTTCTGGGGGAAAAGGGCATGCGTTTGTCCGGCGGGCAACGTCAACGTTTATCTATCGCACGGGCCTTACTACGTGATCCAAGTATTCTTTTACTGGACGAAGCAACGAGTGCGCTGGATGCAGAAAATGAACGCGTTGTGCAAGCCGCCCTTGAACGTTTGATGGTTGGGCGCACAACCTTGATTATTGCTCATCGTTTGGCAACAGTGGTGAATGCTGATCGTATTTGTGTGATTGACGAGGGACGCATTCAAGCGATTGGAACGCATCACCAGTTGATGGAAGTTAGTGAGCTATACAACCATTTGGCAAAGTTGCAGTTTTCTGCCGATGTGCCACAATAGGAAAGGATATAAAGAAAGGTTCGGCCCATGAGATTGTTCTTCATAATGTTCGCTTTGCTGTGGTCGTACAGTGCGCAGGCGGAAACGCAACGCTTAACCTTGAACGGTTTGGTGGATCATTTTATGGCGGTCGTGTTTGTGCATGAACATGGTAAAACGGGGCGCGAGGCTAAACCCTTGATCAAATGGACAGGACCGATCGTTTATTCACCTTCAGGTACCTTAACCCGTGAACAAGTGACCAATTTTTTCAATTTAATGCAGCAAATCCAGCGATTGACCAAGCTGGATATGCGCATGGCGCAAAAAACCGATAAGCCGAATTTAATAGTCAATTTTATCCCGCAAAAGGTGCTGGCAAAGCAGGTGGCAAAGGGGATCAATTGTTATGGCAAGATATCAGCCAAGAAAACCTATGAAATTACAAGGGGACGGGCCTATATTCCGTCTGATCGACCAGATAAGACCGATCACTGCCTGATTGAAGAGACGGTGCAGTTGTTCGGCTTGACCAACGACAGCCCGATTATCGAAAATTCGATGTTTAACGAAAATTCCAAAAGAACGACATTGTCGATTTCGGATCAAATTTTGCTAAAGGCTCTCTATGATCCACGCTTAAAAGTGGGCATGACAAAGACACAGGCCGAACCGATTGTGCGTCAGGTCATTAACGATATTGTTAAAAAAATTCAAAATAATAAGAAGTAAATCGACATGAAAGATATGCTGAAACAGGCATTTGAGGCGGCTGTTTCAGCAGCTGATCCAGATGTCGTGTTGGAACGATATTTACCAAATGATCGTCATCGTAAAGTGACTGTTGTCGGCGCAGGTAAAAGTGCGGCGAAAATGGCGGCGGCTTTTGAACGTGCGTGGCAAGGTCCGGTGCGGGGGCTGGTTGTGACCCGCTATGGCCATAAGGTGCCCACCCGGTTTATTGAAGTCGTGGAAGCCGCCCATCCGGTTCCGGATGAAGCCGGATTACAGGCGGCAAAACGGATATTGAAGATGGTGTCGGAATTGGGCGAAGACGATTTGGTCGTCGCGTTGATTTCCGGTGGTGGTTCAGCCCTGTTGTCGTTACCGGCTGAGGGCGTCAGTATCGTGCAGAAACAGGCGGTGAATAAGGCCCTCTTACAGAGTGGGGCAACGATTGATGAAATGAACTGTGTTCGTAAACATTTATCAGCGATTAAAGGTGGGCGATTGGCAAAAGCCTGTTTTCCAGCTCAACTGTTAAGCCTTGCGATTTCCGATGTGCCTGGGGATGACCCATCGGTTATTGCCTCCGGTCCAACCGTCGGTGATGTCACGACATGTGCTGAGGCTCGTGAAATTTTAAACCGTTATGGGATAGAAGGATACGATGATCTGTTGGTTGAAAGCGTCAATCCGGATGATCCCTGTTTTGCCAGAAGCACTTATAAATTGATTGCAACCCCGCAAAGATCATTGCAGGCGGCATGCGATTTTTTGGCAAATAAGGGGATTTCTTCGCTGATTTTAAGTGATCGTATCGAAGGCGAGGCGCGTGAAATTGCCAAGATGCATGGGGCGATTGCACAGCAGATCGTGACCTATGGGCAACCGATTTCCGCCCCTTGTGTGCTACTGAGTGGCGGGGAAACAACGGTGAGTATTCGTAATCCAGATGGGGCAGGCGGTCCGAATGCGGAATTTTTGCTCAGCCTTTTAGATCATATGGACGGGGTTGAAAGGGTTTATGCCTTGGCGGCAGATACGGACGGAATTGACGGGTCCGAAGATAATGCCGGGGCATGGATTGATCCGACATCACGCCAACGGGCCAAGGACAAGGGATTGAAAGTAAGAGATTATCTGGACAGCAATCAATCCTATCGTTTCTTTTTCGAAATGGATGATCTTTTCGCACCCGGTCCGACTTTGACCAATGTGAATGATTTTCGGGCTATTTATATTGAATGAAATAAATAACAAATCAACTTATAGGCACATTTTTCCTATTGCCAGAATTTGTAACTGCATATAGAGTTAAAACATAAAAACGGTTCAGAACGAACCTGCGATTTTGAGGGATTCATTACAACTGACGGACAGAATGTCGAAGGAGTTGTCACATGCCTGTTACCCAACAAATACCCCCGTATAATGGGGACAATCCCGGTGTTATGATCGGCCTTGCTGAAATGCCCAAGTACATGGAATTTCTGATGAAAATGCATGTTGAAAAGTCAGGACAGGAATGGGTTAAACCTGTTTCCAAAGGTTCGTGATTTTTTATTCCCAAGAGATATAAACTTCAGAATAATTGTTTTTATATCAACCTCTGCGCTACGTTTCTTGCAAGAGAGATAAAGGGGTATCCATGCTTGATTCTGAAAAAGATATAAAACTCCTGAAGTTATATCCTGGGACATTGATTGGTCGCGTTGAAATGGCGCAATTTGTCGCTTTTATTGAGCGATTGTCCGGTAAAAAAGAAGAAGATGAGATAAAATACAGGGATTCCTGAAATTAATTTTGATCAGATAAACTTCTGTTAAGGGCTCGTGTTTTCTTGTAGGTATAATATTATATCCTGACAGGAAAATGAGAGGTCAATGAAGCGTCTTTGGAATTGGGTCTGGCACTCGGCGTCCCGCCCCCTTTTGGTTGGCCTTATTGTCGGTTTGTGCGTGGTAATCGTTGGCGGCTATCACGGTTTTATGGATTACACCAACCGCACCGAATTTTGTATTTCCTGTCATGAAATGGAAAATAATTCTTATGTTGAATATAGGGATTCTGTCCATTTTCATAACAGTTCCGGTGTGCGTGCAGGCTGCGCCGATTGCCATGTTCCCAAGGAATTTGTGCCAAAGATTGTTCGTAAAATTTTTGCGGTAAAAGATGTTTGGCATAACCTGTTAGGAACGATTGATACGCCGGAAAAGTTTGAAAATCATCGTCTTTTGATGGCACAAGATGTGTGGACCTATATGCGCGAAAGTGGATCGCGTGAATGTAAGACCTGTCATTCCTATGATGCGATGCATGCGGTGAAACAAGGCCCGCGCGCGCAGCGAGTGATGGGGGTGGCGGCAAAAACCGATCAGTCCTGTATCGATTGTCATAAAGGCATTGCACATAAATTGCCGCGATTTGATAAAATCTATGCAGAATGGATGCAGGCGTTTCATAAGGGGTTGAATAAGGAAATCAAACCATCGCAAACCGCTTACGCTGCCGGTATTGTCGTGGTGCATGCAAAGGCTGATACAGATAGCGAAGTGTTGGCAAATCTGCCTCCTTTGATGAAATTAGATATCAAAGCGCAAGAAAAAGAATGGGTGCAGGTTGCCTTGGCGGATCAAAAAAACGGATGGATTTCTTTGTCGGAACCTCTGAGTGTGGAAAAAGAACCGATTGAGAATATGGCCCGTAAATTCTGGCAGACCGATTGTCAAATTTGTCACATGCGCCCCAAAATTGATGCCTATAATGCTGAACAATGGGCGCAGCATATGGGGGCGATGGCAAAATTCACTTATTTGAACATGGAACAGCAGCAACTTGTTTTGAAGTTTTTACAAAACCAGGTCACACCGTAAGAGAAATCCTTTGCCTTTGCTCCAACGGGTTGCTTAAATGCTGAGGGGAAAAGACGTGGATAGGATGGGCCATATGAAAAATGTTTTTGTCTTTCTTATCAGTCTCTTGATCGGCGCACCTGTTTATGCGGAAACTGTGCATGTTGGCGTGGCTGCAAATTTCAGTGTCCCGTTGAAAGAAATTGCACAGGCTTTTCAGAAAGAAACCGGTCATGAGGCGCTGGTCAGCGTTGGGTCTACAGGAAAGCTTTATACCCAAATCGTCAATGGTGCGCCGTTTGATGTGTTTTTGGCTGCAGATCAAAAACGCCCCCGTTTGGCAGAAGAAAAAGGATTGGCCGTTAAGGGCAGTCGTTTCACATATGCAATGGGGAAACTGGCACTTTATCCAGCCACGTCATCTGATGTTTTAACACAAGGTGATCTGGTGCGCCTTGCCATTTCAAACCCAAAAACAGCGCCTTATGGGCAGGCTGCGTTGGAAACATTACAAAATTTGAAACTTTACACTGCGTTAAAAGATAAACTGGTTTATGGGGAAAATATCGCCCAGACCTATCAATTTGTTGCCACGCAAAATGTGGATGTCGGTTTTGTCGCGCTGTCGCAGGTGGTGGATAAGCCGGATAAATGGATTGTTCCGGCACATTATTATCAGCCGATTGCACAGGATTGTGTTTTGGTGAAAGATAGCCCAGCAGCGCGTGCATTTGTTGATTTTCTGAAAGGCGAAACCGCGCGCGCCATAACGACACGATATGGATATGGGGATGATTGAACCGATCCTTCTGACCCTGAAACTGGCGGGCCTGACCACTTTGATCCTGATGATTTTGGGAACACCGCTTGCATGGTGGCTGGCCCGTTCACAAGCATGGTGGAAGGAAGCCATCGGTGCCATTGTTGCCTTGCCGTTGGTTTTGCCGCCGACGGTTTTGGGGTTTTATCTATTGATTGCGTTGGGGCCGAACAGTCCGTTGGGGCAATTGGCGATATCCATCTTCGGTCATAGCTTACCTTTTAGTTTTACCGGATTGGTAATCGGTTCGGTTATTTATTCACTGCCTTTTGTCGTTCAGCCTGTACGCAATGCGTTTGAGGCAATGGGCCATAAACCGTTGGAGGCTGCGGCAACGTTGCGGGCTTCTCCCTTGGACAGTTTTTTCAATGTGGCCTTACCTTTGGCACGTCCCGGTTTGTTGACGGGGGCGGTTTTGGGTTTTGCCCATACGGTCGGGGAATTTGGCGTTGTCTTGATGATTGGTGGCAATATTCCCGGTAAAACCAAGGTTTTGTCCATTGCGATTTATGACCATGTGGAAAGTCTGGAATGGACGCAGGCCCATATTTTATCTGCCGGGATGCTGGTGTTTAGCTTTTGCGTGATCCTGATTATGATGGTCAGCGAGAAACGTATGAGAAAGGGGCGGTAGATGAGCAATATTTCCGTTCGTTTTTCTGGCAAGCTGGATGAATTTGATCTGGATGTCGCCTTTGATATTCCAGGTCAAGGGGTAACGGCTTTGTTTGGTCAGTCTGGCTGCGGGAAAACCACGGTTTTGCGATGTTTTGCTGGTCTTGAACATGTTGAAAATGGTTATTTACGCATTGGTGATCATATCTGGCAGGATGAACATACATTTGTGCCTGCGCATAAACGCGCGGTTGGTTATGTTTTTCAAGATGCGAATTTGTTTGATCATTTGTCGGTCAAAGGCAATTTGCAGTTTGCTTTAAAGCGCCGCCATAAAGGCACAGGGGCAAGTTTTGATGATGTGGTGGATTTGCTAGGCTTATCCGGTTTACTGGATCGGCATCCTGAAAATCTTTCCGGTGGGGAGCGTCAGCGCGTTGCGATTGCACGTGCTTTACTGAGTACCCCGGAAATTTTGTTGATGGATGAACCGTTAAGTGCGCTGGATCGTTTCAGCAAAGACGAGATTATCCCCTATCTGGAAAAGCTCAGTGATGTTCTATCCATACCTGTTGTGTTTATCACCCATGATACGGACGAGGTCGAACGCCTTGCCGATCATATGGTTTTGATGGAACAAGGGCGTATCCGGGCTAATGGTCCTTTGTTGGATGTGCTATCGGACCCTACCTTGTTTATTGCCAAAAGTGCCAAAACCGCAAGCGTTCTAGAAGGACGCATATCAGCCTTTGACCAAGAAGATCAACTGAGTGCGCTGGATATAGGCGGAGCGGATTTATTTGTGCCCGGTCATGTCGGTCATGTCGGCGATGTGCGTCGCCTGCGCATTGCCGCCACTGATGTCAGTCTGGCGGTGGACAAACCGTCCAAAACAACGATCCTGAATGTGTTGGAGGCCCGGATTAATGATATCCATGTGATTGATGGGGCGCGGGTCAATATTGTGTTGTCAATTGGAGATTGCAGTCAAAGTCGCCTGATCGCCCGTATCACCATGCGGTCCTTAAAATCGTTTGATTTTCAAATAGGTCAACCGGTTTATGCGCAGGTCAAAGGGGTGTCGATGGTGGAACGACGAAAAGGAAAGCAGTGATGAAAATCGGATGTGTTGTACTGGCTGGTGGATTAGCGAGCCGGATGGGCGGTGGCGACAAAGGTCTGCGGGAAGTCCAAGGAAAACCGATGATTAAACGCGTGCTGGAAACGGTCGCACCCCAAGTAGATCGTCTGGTGATTAACGCCAATGGCGACCCGGCGCGTTTTGCTTCCCTTGGGTATGATGTCATCGGCGATAGTATCGAAGGTTTTGTTGGTCCCTTGGCAGGTGTTTTGGCGGGGATGGATGCGTTACAAGGATACGATTATATTTTAAGCGTGCCGACCGATACGCCGTTCCTGCCACATGATCTGGTGGAAAATTTGATAAAACCGATTGAAACAGAAGGGATGGAAATCGTTATGGCCCGTTCTGGGGGCTATGATCATCCCGTCGTTGCGCTTTGGTCGATGGCGTTAAAAGAAGATCTGCGTCATGCGTTGATTAAAGAAGATGTGCGCAAGCTTAAAATGTGGGTGTCGCGTTATCGCTACGCCTGTGTAGAATGGGTGTGTGATGGGCAAGACCCGTTCTTTAATGCCAATCGACCGGAAGATCTTGCTGGCCTGTAGCGAATTTATTTCACCGCTTTCCTTTGGCGTTTTTGATCTTTTTTCAGATAACGTTCCAGACGTTGTTGAGAGACATTCTGGCGCAATTCTTCGCGTTCCAGATCGCGCATGACATCTTGAACATAGGCCAAATGCGCTTTGGCGGCTTTGCGGGCTTCGTCAGGATCCCCGGACATGACGGGTTCATAAATCGCCCGGTGTTGTTTGAGTAGAAGATCACGTGCACCACGTCGAGTATAAAGCTGCATCCGGTTATAAAAAACGCCTTCACGCAAGACATTGACCATCGCGCGCATGATGTGCAGCAACACGACGTTATGGGACGCTTCGGCAATGGCAAGGTGGAAGTCTGCATCAATGTCGGCTTCTTCATGTGGGTCGTCTTCCTGATGGGCGCGTTCCATTGCTTCAAAACAATTTTTCAGGATTTCACGATCTGCGTCAGTGGAGCGCAAGGCGGCAAAATAGGCTGCGTTGCCTTCAATGATGGATCGAAATTCGACAAAATCGCTGGCGGTATCAGGATGTGTTTGAAACATCTGCATCAAGGGGTCCGTCAAGGATGGTCCCAAGAAATTTTTCACAAAGGTGCCGCCGCCTTGTCGGGTTTCTACGAGTCCCTGTTTTTCCAATTGTCCAATTGCGTTACGTAGACTCGGTCTGGAAACGGCCATTTGTACGGCAAGATCACGTTCTGCCGGTAAACGGTCGCCGGGGATCCACAAACCTTGGAGGATATTATTCTCCAATTTTTTGGCAACAACATCAGCGATTTTTTCTTGTTTTACTTTTTCGTAAGGCATTGATCTTTATTCGCTTTCATCGGGAATGCAGGAAGAACTTAACCACTAGCATAAGCCTTATAGCAGAAAAAAGCACTATACCCAAAACTACTTACGCAAGCTCTAAGTGGTAATTGGTAAAATAAATTTACCTATTTACAAAATTGGTAAAAAATATAACCAATTAATCAAATCAAGCTTTCGGCCCAGTGGTGCGAAATGCCAATAATAAATAAAAACTAGTCTTTTAAATTGTTCTAATCGGTCATTTCTTTTGACCAAAGCATAACCGTGGGAGGTTATATTTTATGCGTAAGTTTATTTTTGCAACCGCTGCTGCCGCAGCTTTGACATTGAGTGCTGCGACACCTGCATTGGCGGGCAAAGTTCTATTGAAAACGCCGATCGCGTTTGGGACGCATCTGCCGGGTCTGGGGTCCCCGATTGTTCGTGTGGCTGAGGAACTGAATAAGGTTTCCGGCGGCACAATTAAAATGAAAGTCTATGAGCCGGGTAAACTGGTTGCGCCGTTTGAAATTTTGGATGCCGTTGCGACAGGGAAAGTGAATTCCGGTTATGCGACGGCTGGTTACTGGACCGGTAAAATGGCGGCTGCACCGTTGTTCTCAGCCGTCCCGTTTGGTCCTGAGGCCGGTGAATATATGGCGTGGCTGTATTATGGCAACGGTATGAAGCTGTATCAGGAAATGTATGATAACGGCGGCTATAATGTAAAAGTTCTGCCGTGCGCGATCATCGCACCTGAAACATCTGGTTGGTTCTCCAAGCCGATTGAAAAGCCGGAAGACCTGCAAGGTCTGAAGATGCGTTTCTTCGGTCTGGGTGGCAAAGTGATGCAGAAGTTGGGTGTATCGACATCCTTGTTGCCCGGTGGTGAAATTTTCCCGGCACTTGAGAAAAAAGCCATTGATGCGACAGAATTTTCCATGCCCGCCATTGATAAAAAACTCGGTTTTCACAAGCTTGTAAAATACAACTACTTCCCGGGTTGGCACCAACAGGCAACTGTGTTTGAGCTGCTTGTAAACGGCGATACATGGAAGAAAATGGACGAAACCCAGCAAGCGGCTGTTGAAAACGTCTGTAAGGCGTCTATGGCGCATTCCTTTGCCGAAGGCGAAGCTCTTCAGTTTGAAGCCATGAAAGAAAACGTTGAGAAAAACGGCGTACAAATCATGCGTTGGAATGACAATATGCTGACAACATTCAAGAAAACATGGGATGACGTTGCGACCGAAGAGTCTGCAAACGATGCCGGTTTTAAGAAAGTTTATGACGATCTAAGCACTTTCCGTGCGGGCTACGCGATCTGGAAAGAGAACGCGTTCTTGCCTCGTAAGTAAGATACACCTCCCTAACGTATCGAGCTTATTGACTGGGGCGCGTGGACTTAACCCGTACATCGCGCCCCCTTTTTTTTAAGAATTTCGCCCCGATCCGCGTTTTACCCTTATCGCGTTTGATTAAGTCCGGGGCATTAAGTTGGAGGAACCCATATTATGGGCACGCCGAGTGATCTTCCCCCGCATCCTCATGTCGCCGAGAAGGTGGATGAGATTAAGATGCACGAGGACGAAAAACACGTTCTTATCCCCGATCTAATTGATAAATTTATCCGTGGCGTCGGTCATGCCGTATGTGGTGTGAATGCCTTGTTGATTGCGGCCATTATTGGCAACGTTGCCCTGCGTTATGGGTTTTCCAATGGTCAAATTTGGCTGGAAGAATTGCAATGGCACCTTTACGCCATTGGTGTGATGATGGGCTTGTCCTACGCACAGGTCAACGACAGCCACATTCGGGTGGATATTTTGCATGCCCGTTTTTCGGACCGGACTAAGCGTATTATCGAAATTATTGGTATTTTGTTATTTGTCTTGCCTTTTATCTGGGTGATTTTTTCTCATTCCCTTGATTTTGTTGCTGACTCTTTCCGTACTGGGGAACGTTCTGATGCACCGCTTGGTTTGCCTTATCGTTGGGCGATCAAGGCGGTTATTCCTCTGTCATTTGGACTGCTCGGTCTCTCCATTTTCTCGCGCTTGTTCCGCGATGCCTATTTGATCGTGAAAGGACGCTAAGATGTTGGAAAATGAAATCATGGTCGCGGCGATGTTCGCCACCTTTATTGTCTTTTTGTTTACAGGTATTCCGGTTGCCTATGTTTTAGGTGGTGTCGGGGTTCTGTTTGCCGGTGTCGGTTACTTGGCCGATATGTATTTTGACACCATGACCGGGCTGGATTTTCTAACCCTGGGTCTTGTCGTCAACCGTGTCTTTAAAGTCATGGACAACTGGGTTCTTGTCGCCCTGCCCATGTTTATCTTTATGGGATTGATGTTGGATGAGTCCGGGATTGCTGAACGCCTGATGAAATCCATGCAGGAACTATTTGGCAAGGTACGCGGTGGTTTGGCAATTACCGTGACTTGTATCGGAATTATTCTAGCGGCCTCCACCGGGATTATCGGGGCATCCGTTGTGTTGTTGGGTCTGTTGTCCCTGCAACCGATGTTGCAGCAAGGCTATAACAAACAATTGGCGGTCGGTACGGTTGCTGCTTCCGGTTGTTTGGGAATTTTGATCCCGCCCAGCATTATGTTGGTGATTATGGCAGATCAACTGGCCTTGTCTGTCGGTGACCTGTTTATGGGCGCAGTGTTCCCTGGCCTGTTGCTGGGCGCGCTCTATATTATCTATATCCTGATCTATGGTTTGATTAATCCGAAGGCAACGCCCTTGTCCGATGATCGGCGCGAACTGGAATGGCACGTCATCTGGGATGTCGCCAAGGCGGTCATGCCCGCGATCTTCCTGATTTTTGCGGTGCTTGGGTCTATCTTTGCCGGGATGGCAACCCCGACCGAAGCTTCTGGTGTCGGGGCGTTGGGTGCAACTTTGCTGGCTGCTTTTTACCGCAATCTGAACTTTAAGGTTTTCTTCGAAGTTCTTAAGGCAACATTCAATACGACGGCTTATATCTTTGCCATTTTCTTGGGCGCAACTTGTTTTGCCTTGGTTCTGCGCGAATTGGGTGGGGATGAAATTATTGAAAGCCTGCTGACGGGGCTACCGTTTGGCCCTTATGGGATTATTCTGGTGATCCTTGGCTTTGTCTTTTTGCTGGGCTTTATTCTGGACTGGATCGAAATCACCTTGATTATGCTGCCATTGCTGGCCCCTGTTGTATCTGCGTTGGGGTTGGATGTTCCTGGCTTTGGTGTCGTCGACAACCCTGATTTGGTCTGGTTCGTTATGTTGGTGGCAATGACCCTGCAAACCAGCTTTTTGACCCCGCCTGTCGGATTTGCCCTGTTCTACCTGAAAGGGGTTTGCCCGCCGGAGATTAAGTTGATGGATATTTATAAAGGGGTTGTGCCTTTCATCATCCTGCAACTGATTGGTCTGTCGATTGTTGCCTTGTGGCCCAATATCGTCACCTGGTTACCCTCGGTGGCTTATAATTAAGGAGTGTGTCGCATGAGCCGTACGCCTATTGAAAAGCCAAAAAGCGTCTATTTCTTTGGCACCTGTCTTGTGGATTTATTTTATCCTGAGGCCGGTGTCGCCGGGATCGAATTGATCAAACGCGAAGGGGTGGAAGTGATCTTTCCCCAAGCACAAAGTTGTTGCGGACAGCCGGCCTTTAATTCCGGTCAACGCGATAAAGCACGTGAAGTTGCGCGCGCTCAGCTTGATTTATTCAGCAAAGATATCCCTGTTGTTTTACCTTCCGGGTCCTGTGCGGGGATGATGTTTAAACATTACCCTGAACTGTTCGAAGGGGACGTGGATTATAACAAAGCACGTGCTTTGGCAAACCGGGTGTACGAGCTCAGCGACTTTCTTCTGAATGTTTTGAAAATAAAGCTGACTGACAAAGGGGAGCCGATGCGGGTGACATGGCATGGATCGTGTCATTCCCAACGCGAAATGGGTGTCCGTTCCCAGCCCAAAGACCTGATTAATCAGCTTGAAAATGTTGAACTGGTGGAACTGAAACGCGAAACGGAATGTTGCGGGTTCGGGGGCACTTTTGCCGTTCGTCAACCTGAAATTTCCGCGGCGATGGTATCGGATAAAGCTGATGATGTTGAAACCACACAAGCACAAAAACTGGTGTCAGGTGATTGTGGTTGTATGATGAATATCACCGGAAATCTTGATTATCGAAAATCCGATGTCAAAGGGCAGCATTTGGCGGAATTCCTGTGGGAGCGTACAAAATGACCCTCGTTAATGGCAAAGATTTTAAAGGTCGTGTGCATAAAGCCCTAAAAGATGACGAGCTGCGCGCCAACTTCCGCCGGGCAATGGATGGGTTGATGGGGAAACGCGCCAAACAGTTTACGGATGAGGATGAATGGACGCGGCTGCGCAGTCTGGGGGAAAGCATTAAAAAACGTGCCTTGTCCAAATTGCCGGAATTGCTGGAACGTCTGGAAGAAAATTGTACAAAAAACGGAATTAAAGTTCATTGGGCGCGCACCGTTGACGAGGCCAATTCGATCATTCTGGAAATCCTGAAATCCCATGACGTGAAAACCGTGGTCAAGGGCAAGTCGATGGTGTCTGAGGAAATGGAGTTGAATCATTTTCTCGGTGATCATGGCATTCGTGCGCTTGAGGCCGATTTGGGGGAATATATTGTGCAGATGGCAGGACAAATGCCGTCTCATATCGTCATGCCCGCCATTCATATGAACAAAGGGCAAATCGCCAAACTGTTTCAGGATCATTTGCCCGATACTCCCTACAGCGAAGATGCTGCTGAATTAACAGCGATTGCGCGCAAAGAACTCCGTCGTGAATTTATGGAGGCAGGCGCAGGCCTGTCCGGCGTAAATTTTGCGGTGGCCGAGACCGGAACGCTTTGTCTTGTTGAAAACGAAGGCAATGGGCGGATGGTGACGACAGTTCCCCCTGTCCATATCGCCGTCACCGGGATCGAGAAAGTGGTGGAAAACTTAAGTGATGTCCCCGCACTCTTAAGCCTGTTGACCCGATCAGCGACGGGTCAACCCATCACGACTTATTTCAATATGATCTCCAGCCCGCGCAAGGAAGGGGAAAAAGACGGCCCGCAAGAGGTCCATCTTGTCTTGCTGGATAACGGACGATCAAAGGTGTACCGCGATACTGAGACACGCGACACCTTGCAATGCATTCGATGCGGGGCCTGTATGAATCATTGCCCGGTTTATACCCGCATTGGCGGTCATGCCTATGGCGGGGTTTATCCCGGCCCGATCGGTAAAATCCTGACGCCGCAACTGGAAGGGTTGGATGAATATCCAGAACATGCCAGTGCCTCGACGCTGTGCAATGCTTGCGTGGAAGTTTGTCCGGTTAAAATCCCGATTGCCAAGATGCTGGTTCGTCTGCGTGATGAGAATTCAGGGAACTGTCCACATGGGGAACACCCCCTAAAAGGACGGGGCACCAAATCATCCACCCTTGAAAATGCAGGTTGGTCGGGATGGGCTGCTATGAATGCCAGCCCGGCGACTTATAAGGTTGCAACCACGGCCATGAGTAGAATCGGTAACTTGCTACCGCAGGCCTCTCCTATGTTGAAAGAATGGACGAGCGTGCGGGTGAAACCGAAATTTGCCAAAAAAACACTTCATCAGATGGCAAAAGAAATGGGTTTGAAAGATGAATAAGATTGCAAAACAGGAAATTTTAGACAATTTGCGCAATGCACCCCCTTCAAAAGGTGATTTTGTAACGGACAGTTCAGTTATTTACGATAAAAAGTGGACGCAAGAACAAAAGATTGAGCGTTTCTGCCAAGTCACCTCGGCAGTAAATACCCAGATTAAACAAACAACATTGTACAATGCCCAACATGATTTAATTGATTTGTTGACAGAAAAAGGGGTGCGCCACCTTATGCAGGGGTCACCTTCACCGATTGCGAAAGAAATAACGGACAATTGGACGGCGACGGATACGGGAGTGAAACTGCGCAGCTACGATCAAAACATCGAAGCCTGCAAAGAAGAGCTATTCAGCGTGGATGCAAGCCTGACCACAACCGTGGGCGCGATTGCAGAAACGGGAAGCCTTATTTTATGGCCAACGCGTGAAGAACCGCGCCTGTTGTCGCTTGTTCCCCCCATTCATGTCGCCCTTGTCTATGAAGATCGTTTTTTCAATACGTTTCTGGAGGCGATTGAACAAGAACATTGGACAACCCACATGCCAACTAATGCATTGCTCATCTCTGGCCCCAGTAAGACCTCGGATATTGAACAAGAACTTTGTTACGGTGTCCACGGTCCCAAAGAACTGGTCGTGATGATTATCAGAAATAACTAAACCGGCACAAAATAACGTGGGTTTCCTTTAAGCAAATTAAAGTAAGGCATATTTAATCATGATCACACGTCCGAATAAAATTCGTCGTCTCTTGGCGGCTAACCGTGGTGAAATCGCCATTCGTATTTGCCGAGCGGCAAGCGAGTTGGGGATTCAAACGGTTGCCATTTATTCAAACGAAGACCGTTTTGCCCTGCATCGGTTTAAGGCAGATGAGTCTTACTTGATCGGTGAAGGCAAAGGCCCGGTAGAGGCTTATCTCGATATTGAAACCATTATTCGGGTTGCCAAGGATGCTCATGTGGACGCAATCCATCCCGGATATGGTTTTTTGTCGGAGAACCCAGCCTTCGCAAGACGATGTGAAGAAGAAGGCATTATCTTTATTGGCCCGCGTCCCGAAGTGATGGAAGGCTTGGGTAACAAGGTATCTGCGCGTGAACTGGCGGTTCGTGCTGGTGCGCCGGTGGTTCCTGCCACCAATGCCTTACCTGATGATGCGGATGTGATTAAGGCCGAAGCTGCAAAGGTTGGTTATCCCATGATTACCAAGGCATCTTGGGGCGGTGGCGGTCGTGGAATGCGTGAAATTGAGACAGAAGCCGATTTGCTGCGCGAAGTTGATGCGGCAAAACGCGAGGCCAAAGCCGCCTTTGGCAATGACGAACTTTATTTGGAAAAACTGGTGCGTCGCGCCCGTCACGTCGAAGTTCAAATCATGGGCGATATGCATGGCAATGTGGTCCATTTGTTTGAACGCGACTGTTCCGTACAACGGCGAAATCAAAAAGTGGTGGAACGTGCCCCGGCCCCTTATTTGACAGAAAAAAAACGCGCAGAACTTTGTGAATCCGCGCTCAAAATCGCCCGCACCGCAAACTATAGCTGCGCAGGTACGGTTGAATTTTTGATGGATGTGGACACAGAAGAATTTTACTTTATTGAAGTAAATCCCCGTGTTCAGGTGGAACATACAGTGACGGAAGTTGTTACCGGAATTGATATTGTTCAGGCACAAATTCGGATTTGTGAAGGGGCCATGATCGGGCGCGATGATAGCGGTGTACCCAATCAAGAGGACATTTTCCTCAACGGTCATGCCATTCAATGCCGGGTAACAACCGAAGACCCTGATAATAACTTCATCCCGGATTATGGTAAAATTTTGGCCTATCGTGGGGCAACCGGGTTTGGCATTCGTCTGGATGGCGGAACGGCCTTTAGTGGTGCGTTGGTGACGCGTTATTATGATAGCTTGTTGGAAAAAGTCACTGCGTGGGGTAAAAGCCCGAACGAAGCCGTTGCGCGTATGGACCGGGCGTTACGTGAGTTTCGTATTCGCGGGGTGGCAACCAATCTTGTCTTCCTTGAAAATGTTCTGTCCCATGCAAAGTTCCTCAGCGGGGCTTATACCACCAAGTTTATTGATACGACCCCTGAACTGTTTGCCATGCCCAAACGTCAGGACCGCGCCAGCAAACTGTTGAAGTTTATGGGCGAGGTCATGGTCAATGGGAATCCAGAAGTCGCAGGACGCAAAAAACCAAATCATATTCATCATCCGATTGCCCCGAACCTTGCGGTGCCGATCGGGGGCGGTTTAAAACAAAAACTGGCAACAGACGGGGCGAAGGCAGTCGCCGACTGGATGTTGGCCCAAGATCGTCTGTTGCTGACTGATACCACCATGCGCGATGCCCACCAGTCTTTACTGGCAACCCGCGTGCGCACCGACGATCTGGTGAAAATTGCACCAACCTATGCCGCGCGTTTACCGGAACTGTTTTCGGTTGAATGCTGGGGCGGGGCGACATTTGATGTGGCCATGCGGTTTTTAAAAGAATGTCCGTGGGACCGTCTGGAACGTTTATCCGCAGCAATGCCGAACCACTTGACCCAAATGTTGCTGCGGGCTTCAAACGGGGTGGGCTATACCAACTATCCCGATAATGCGGTGAAATATCTGGTGGATCGATCTGCGGCGGCCGGGATGGATGTTTTTCGTGTATTTGACAGCCTGAACTGGGTTGAAAATATGCGCGTGGCGATGGATGCCGTTTTGGATACGGGCAAAATCTGCGAAGCTGCGGTTTGTTATACGGGTGATATTCTGGACCCGAACCGATCGAAATATGATTTGAAATATTATGTCAATATGGCGAAAGAACTGGAAAAATCCGGTGCGCATATTCTGGGCCTGAAAGACATGGCAGGTCTGTTGAAGCCGGCTGCTGCGACGGCTTTGATCAAGGCATTGAAAGACGAAATTTCCATTCCGATCCATTTTCATACCCATGATACAAGCGGAATTGCCGCAGCCTCGATCCTCGCGGCAAGTGAGGCCGGTGTCGATGCGGTGGATGGGGCGCTGGATGCCATGAGTGGTTTGACTTCACAAGCAAACCTCGGTTCCATTGTGGCGGCCTTGCGCAACACCCCGCGCGACACCGGGCTGGACCAAATTGCCTTGCGCAAAGTGTCTGATTATTGGGAACAGGTGCGTGCCAATTATGTCGGATTTGAAAGCGATATCCGCTGTGGCACCAGCGATGTCTATAATCACGAAATGCCCGGCGGCCAATATACCAACCTGCGCCAACAAGCCCGTAGTCTGGGCATCGAAGATCGTTGGAGCGAGGTTTCGGATGCCTATGCCGATGTCAACCAGATGTTTGGTGATATCGTCAAGGTGACACCGTCTTCCAAGGTGGTTGGTGATATGGCCTTGATGATGATTACATCGGGGTTAAATCGCGATGATGTGGAAAATCCGGAAAAAGAAATCGCCTTTCCTGAATCGGTTGTTTCGTTCTTCCGTGGGGAGTTGGGGCAACCGACAGGGGGCTTCCCGAAAGATTTGCAAAAGAAAGTCCTGAAAGGGGAGACACCGATTACGGTGCGCCCCGGTTCTGTCATGGACCCGTTGGATCTGGACGGCGAACGTAAAAAGGCTGATGAACTGGCAGGCCGTGCGGTTACAGACAATGAATTGGCGTCTTATATCATGTATCCGCAGGTCTTTCGTGATTATGTCGCGCATTTAAAAGAATACGGCAATGTCAGTGTCTTACCGACAGGGGCGTTCTTTTACGGGATGACACCGGGCGAAGAGATCAAGGTGGATATGGAAAAGGGCAAAACCCTGTTTATCCGGTTCCGCGCCCTGTCCGATGCCGATGATGAAGGCAAACGCACGGTCTTTTTCGAACTGAACGGCCAACCACGCAACGTGAAAATTGCCGATAAATCACAAGCCCCGAAAAAGGCCGCCGCCCCGAAGGCTGAAGAAGGCAACGAAGATCATATCGGTGCGCCGATGCCGGGTCTTGTTGTTTCGGTTGCCGTGAAGGAAGGCGACGAGGTGGAACGCGGTGATGTTTTATTGTCGATTGAGGCCATGAAGATGGAAACTTCCGTTTTGGCGGAAAAATCGGGTACAGTGAAACGTGTGGTCGTCACACCGGGGACCCAAGTGGATACCAAAGACCTGTTGGTTGAAGTTGCTTAACAAAACAAGAAAGACAAACATATGCTGCAGTCTCCTTACCGTGATCTTCATGCAAGTTTGAAAAAAACATTTCCTGCAACCCAATTGATAACGGACCCGTTGCGCACATTGGCCTACGGTACGGACGCGAGCTTTTACCGCCTTGTCCCGAAAATCGTTGTCGTGGTGGAAAGCGAAGATCAGGTACAGGAGCTGCTGGCACAATGTAAGGCCTTTAACACCCCGGTGACATTTCGTGCCGCCGGAACCAGCCTGTCGGGTCAAGCGGTCAGTGACAGTGTTCTGGGGCTGTTGGGGGACAATTGGGACGGGTTTAAATTATCCGATGATCAAAGCCGTGTCAGCCTGCAACCTGGTGTGATCGGGGGACAGGCCAATGCCAAGCTGGCCCCGTTTGGTAAAAAAATCGGCCCAGATCCCGCCTCGATCAATGCAGCGAAAATTGGTGGGATTGCGGCTAATAATGCATCCGGCATGTGCTGTGGAACGGCACAAAACAGCTATCGTACCTTATCTTCCATGCGGGTGATTTTGCACGATGGAACGTTATTGGATACGGGGGATCAATCCTCGGTCAATCTGTTTCGTCAAAGCCATAGTGCTCTGTTAAATGGATTGCGAGATCTGCGCCATGATGTACAGGCCGACCCGGTATTGGCAGAACGGATTGCGAAGAAATTTAAGATAAAAAATACAACGGGTTATAGCCTGAACGCTTTGATCGATTATGATGATCCAATTGATATTTTACAGCATTTGATGATTGGATCAGAAGGCACGTTGGGCTTTATTGCTGAAATTACTTATGAAACCTGCGTGGAACACGCCCATAAAGCGTCCGCAATGGTTTATTTCGAAACCTGTGAAATTGCCGCGAAGGCCGTTCAACTGTTGAAAAACGCTCCGGTTTCTGCCGTGGAACTGGTGGACCGTCCGGGATTGCGATCGGTGCAGGATAAAGACGGCATGCCCACTTTTCTAAAAGACTTGCCCGATGACGCGACAGCCTTGTTGATTGAGGTCCGCGGCGAGGATGAAACGGAACTTCAAGATAAGATCATTCAGGCGACACAATCTTTTGCCCATATTGAAACGGTCCATCCGGTTGAATTTTCCGATGATCCAGATGTGTGTGCGCGTTATTGGGGGATCCGCAAAGGATTGTTTCCCTTGGTGGGTGCGATGCGCGAAACCGGCACCACGGTTATTATTGAAGATGTCGCCTTCCCGATTGAACATCTGGCCGCTGGTGTGGTTGATCTGCATAAATTGTTCAAGCAGTACCATTATGATGAAGCCATTATCTTCGGTCATGCTTTAGAAGGGAATTTGCATTTCGTTTTCACCCAGGATTTCAATACGGAAAGCGAAGTCGAACGTTACGGCAAATTCATGGATGCGGTCTGTGAAATGGTGGTCCATAAATATGATGGATCCCTAAAGGCCGAACATGGCACCGGACGCAATATGGCCCCGTTTGTGGAAATGGAGTGGGGTGCTGACGCCTTTGCTTTGATGCGCCGGATTAAGAATCTGTTTGATCCGGAAGAATTACTTAATCCCGGTGTGATTATCAATGACGATAAAGATGTCCATCTGAAAAATTTGAAGCCGCTTCCGCCGTCGGAAGAAATTGTCGACAAATGTATCGAATGCGGTTTTTGCGAACCCAAATGTCCGTCACGTCATTTAACCTTAACGCCGCGTCAGCGCATTGTAGGTTGGCGTGAAATTTCCAGACGGGATGCGGCGGGCGAAGACAGTACGGATTTGCGCGATTTATACGTCTATCAGGGAATGGATACCTGTGCGGCCTGTGGGTTATGTGCAACGGCTTGTCCAGTCGGCATTGAAACGGGCAGTTTGATCAAGATGCTGCGTGGGCGCGAAGCGGGTAAGGGGGCCACCAGATTGGGGCAATGGTTTGCCGATCATTATGGTGTTGCAATGAACGCGACGGCAATGGGATTGAAAGCCGCCGACCTTGCCCACGGGATTTTAGGGTCCAAGGTCATGCAGGGGATGACGGATGGGGTGCGCAAACTCAGTGGCGATCGAATGGCGCGCTGGACTCCGTCTATGCCAAGCGGCATTTCATTTAAACCGAAACCATTTGTGGAACAAGACGGGGATGTGGTGGTCTATTTGCCGAGTTGCGCATCCCGCACGATGGGACCGGCACGAAATGATGCCCAGAAAACACCTTTGCCCGTGGTGACGGAACGTTTGTTAAAACGTGCTGGCTTTCAGGTGCGTTACCCGGACGGTCTGAATGATCTTTGCTGTGGACAACCGTTTGACAGCAAGGGGTTGAATGATGTGGCAACAGGGAAGTCCAATGAACTGAGCGAGGCGCTATTTAAGGCCTCTGAGGGTGGGAAATACCCGGTTGTGTTTGATACATCCCCTTGTAGTTTCCGCATGAAAGGCATGAAAGGCATGAATGGGGACAGTTTGAACTGTCTGGATATGACCGAATTTATGCACGATCAGGTCTTGCCGCGCCTTAATATTCAAAAGAAAACTCGTAAAGTTGCCATTCATCCGACTTGTTCCACGCAAAAAATGGCACTGGATGTGAAAATGAAGGCGGTTGTTGAGGCGTGCGTTAGCGAGGTTGTTATTCCGGAAGGGGTCGGATGTTGTGGCTGGGCAGGCGACAAGGGATTTACGACACCGGAACTGAACGCGCATGCTTTGCGCAAGCTCAATCAATCTTTGGATGGGATCAGCGAAGGCTATTCGACCAGTCGGACCTGTGAAATCGGATTGTCTGAAAAAGCGGGTTTTCCTTATCGATCCATCGTTTATTTGCTGGATGAATGTAGCCGTTAATCATCAAAGACGATGCGCTCTGTTCCACACAGGGCTATAAATCTTTTGCCTTTGGCACGACTAATCAGGCTTAAGCCTGCCTTTTGGGCCAGTTCCAAGGCCCATTGGGTGGCACCTGAACGCGAGATAAGGATGGGGATTCCCATGGAAACGGTCTTGATCACCATCTCGCTGGTCATGCGCCCCGTGGTGTAAATAACATAATCGTCCCCGGCCATATTATGTTGGTACATATAGCCTGCGATCTTGTCCAACGCATTGTGACGTCCCACATCTTCCATATAAATCAAGGGTATATCCTTTTTGCAAAGAACACATGCATGAATGGACCCGGCCTTTTGGTAAAGGCTGGGTGTGGCCTTGATGATGGCGAGTAAGGCCGTGATGTCGCTTGTTTTTAAGCGAGTGTTTTGCGGGAGGTGAATATCATCCAGATTGTCCATGATGTCGCCAAAAACGGTCCCTTGACCGCAACCGGATGTCAGAATTTTACGTTTCAATTTTTCTTCATAATCGGTTGTGCGTTCGGTACGGACAACGACGGTGTCTATTTCTGCATCATATTCGATCATTTCAATGATATCGTCATCATTGATCATATGCTGGTTAATCAGATAACCCAGACCCAAAAGTTCTGGATAATCACCGACACTCATCAGGGTGACGATTTCCCGGTTATTTAAGAAAACGCTTAAAGGGTGTTCATTAACCGTAAAAAGATCAATGGCGTTGCCTTGTGCATCAAGACCTTTGACTTTCGTTGTTGTCAGGCCGTTTTCCGGGTCTGGTTTGATCAGGTATGGATCGATCATGATTATCACGACTTCCTTTTAAATACCCTTATTGGAGAGGGTGATTTTTATATTGTGCGCTGCATAATCGTAAAATATTTTTAGTATAAAATGTCAAAACACATCTTAAGAAATAACAGAAAATCGACTATTCGCATTGCAATAAATATTAAAGGGTGAAAAAAGGCTTTGACAACTCCTTCACAAGTCACCTACCGTAAGAGGGAAAGCGGGGTTTAGATTCCGTTTTCATACATATTCATTTCTCTTGAAATTCCTGTGGGAGAGACAGCGATAGAAGCTGTCGCCGAAGGAGCAACCGCCCCGGAAACTCTCAGGCAAAAGTACTGCAGGAAGATGAGACTCTGGAGAGAGGCCGGACATGATCCGGTCCACCGAAGGTCAACCCGATATCAGCCAAGTCTGCGCGGGGACTATCTCAGGTATCAAAGACAGAGGGGGCATCGTTCAATGAAACCGTATTTTGCGGTTTGTTTTGGAGGTGCCTTTGTCGGACCTTATACAACAAAAAAAGACGGATGCGGAAGTTATCGCGGTGCGCACGCCCAAAGGGGCCATGCAGCATCTCAGCGCGATGGACCTGTTTACGATTGGCATCGGTCCATCCAGTTCCCATACGGTTGGCCCCATGCGGGCAGGTTTTCGATTTTGTACAGAATTGAAAAAACGTGGACTGATTGAAAAAACCAGCCGCGTTAAAATTGATCTCTTTGGCTCCCTCGCCCTTACTGGAAAAGGACACGGCACCGATACTGCTGTGTTGCTTGGTCTATCAGGCGAACGTCCGCGCAGTGTTGATCCTGACCGTGTACCTGAAATTGTTTCAGATATTCGTGATGGGAAAACGATGATGCTGGGTGGCAGCCAGTCCATTTCTTTTGATGAAGAAAATGATCTGCTTTTTCATTTCAATGTCTTCAAACCCGAACACCCCAATGCAATGGAAATCAAGGCATGGGATGAAACGGGACAGGAACTTTACACGCAGGTGTTCTTTTCTGTCGGCGGCGGATTTGTGCTGGACCGTGATGAATTTGAACATGCGGGGGAAAAAATAGATGGACCGGATATTCCTTACCCGTTCTCATCAGCAAAGGAACTGTTGGACCACGGGCAAAAACATAAGCTGAGCATTGCTGACGTGATGATGGCCAATGAAGTTGCCGCCCACGGGGAAGAAGCCATTAAAACGTTTTTAATACGTGTGCGCGATGCGATGATGGCCTGTATTGACCGGGGCTGTCAGACACAAGGGATTTTACCGGGTGGACTGGATGTTAAACGCCGCGCTTATAAACTTCATCAAGATTTGTCAACACGTCCCGAAGCCGGGATGAAAGACCCGCTCACTGTTTTGGATTGGGTGAATTTGTTTGCCTTGGCGGTGAATGAAGAAAATGCCGCTGGTGGTCGTGTCGTGACGGCCCCGACCAATGGTGCCGCCGGTGTGATCCCTGCGGTCTTGGCGTATTACGAACGTTTCTGCCCCAGTGCATGTGAAAAAGGCAGTCTGGATTTTCTCCTCACCGCTGCGGCTATTGGTTCGATTTATAAAAAACGGGCCTCAATTTCAGCTGCGGAAGTTGGTTGTCAGGGTGAAGTCGGCGTGGCCTGTTCGATGGCGGCCGGTGCCTTATGTGCGGTGTTGGGTGGAACCAACGAACAAGTGGAAAATGCCGCTGAGATTGGTATGGAACACAATCTCGGCCTGACGTGCGACCCCATTGGCGGGTTGGTTCAGGTGCCTTGTATTGAGCGCAATACAATGGGCGCGACCAAGGCGATCAACGCTTCACGCCTCGCGCTGCGCGGGGATGGGTCGCACATGGTGTCACTGGATAAAGTGATCGAGACCATGCGTCAGACGGGCATGGATATGCAAAGCAAATATAAAGAAACCTCCCAGGGCGGTTTAGCCGTCAATCTGGTTGAGTGTTAAAAATTTAACAGGATTTAAAATGATGACGAACACAACTGAAAACTTCTTCCATCAAGACCTTGCTGTGACAGACCCCGCCTTGATGAACGGCATTCAAAACGAGATGAAACGCCAAGCCGAAGGCATTGAACTGATTGCTTCTGAAAATATTGTGTCCAAGGCGGTGTTGCAGGCGCAAGGCTCTGTTCTGACCAATAAATATGCCGAAGGATATGCGGGACGTCGTTATTATGGTGGTTGCGAATTTATGGATGTGGCGGAAACGCTGGCAGTTGATCGGGCGAAAGAACTGTTTAACGTTGGGTTTGTCAACGTACAACCCCATTCCGGGGCACAAGCCAATGGGGCGGTTTTGCTGGCCTTATTACAACCCGGTGATACGATCTTGGGCATGTCATTGGATGCGGGTGGACATTTAACGCATGGCGCGCGTCCAACCCTGTCGGGGAAATGGTTTAATGCCGTACAATATGGCGTGGATCAGGAAACGTCCCAAATTGATTATGATGCGTTGGAAGCTCAAGCCCTTGAATGTCAGCCCAAATTGATTATTGCAGGCGGGTCGGCTTATCCACGCGTTATCAATTTTGTCCGTTTTCGCGAAATTGCCGATAAGGTCGGGGCATATCTGATGGTGGATATGGCCCATATTGCCGGACTGGTTGCCGGGGGTGTGCATCCCTCCCCGATTGAACATGCCCATGTGGTGACGACAACAACGCATA
Source organism: Terasakiella sp. 4MB5A (assembly GCF_050058155.1). Classification (GTDB taxonomy): domain Bacteria; phylum Pseudomonadota; class Alphaproteobacteria; order Rhodospirillales; family Terasakiellaceae; genus Terasakiella; species Terasakiella halodenitrificans. Next base: position 1,289,111 of record NZ_CP188815.1, read on the forward strand.
AAACCCTGCGTGGTCCGCGTGGCGGCATGATTTTGACCAATGATGAAGCCTTGGCAAAGAAATTTAATTCCGCTGTCTTTCCGGGGATGCAGGGCGGACCGTTGATGCATGTGATTGCTGCCAAAGCTGTTGCCTTTGGCGAAGCCTTGCAACCGAGTTTCAAGGAATATGCCCAAAATGTTGTGGATAATGCCAAGGCATTGGCGGCTGTGTTGATGGAGCGCGGGGTCGATATCGTTTCCGGTGGAACAGATACCCATTTGATGTTGGTTGACCTGCGCCCCAAAAATGTGACGGGTAAAGTGGTTGATGCGGCATTGGAACGCGCGGGCATTACCTGTAATAAAAACGGCATCCCGTTTGACCCACAACCGCCTGCGATTTCATCGGGTATTCGACTGGGGACACCAGCGGGTACAACACGCGGATTTGGGATCGAAGAATTTACACAAATCGGTCATCTGATTTGTGATGTCATTGACGGTATTGCTGAACATGGTGAAGACAATAACGCACAAATCGAAGCCGCTGTACGTAAACAGGTCGTCGATCTTTGTCGTCGTTTTCCGTTGTATTAAGGCAGGGCGCAAACCATGACGACAATGTATGATATTGTGATTATTGGCGGTGGTCCCGGCGGGTATGTTGCCGCTATCCGTGCAGCCCAACTGGGGATGAAGGTTGCTTGCGTCGAAGGGCGCGGGGCATTGGGGGGAACCTGCTTGAATGTGGGATGCATCCCGTCCAAGGCGTTGCTGACATCCTCTGAAAAATATGCGGATGCAGCCAAACATATGGCGGCACATGGCATTAAAATCGACGGTGTTTCCGTTGATCTGGATACCATGATGGCGCGCAAGGATAAAACCGTTGGTGATTTAACCAAGGGGATTGAATTCCTGTTTAAAAAGAACGGCGTTGATTACATTCAAGGCTGGGGCCGGATTATAGGCACTGGACGGGTCGGTGTGAAAACAAACGATGATGAACAGGAACTCAACTGCAAAAACATCATTATTGCAACCGGGTCTAAACCCAGCAGCCTGCCCGGTATTGAAATTGATGAAGAACGTATTGTTTCATCTACCGGGGCGCTGGCCTTAAAAGACGTACCTTCGAAAATGGTGGTCATCGGTGCCGGTGTAATCGGTTTGGAGCTCGGTCAAGTTTGGGCGCGTTTGGGGACTGAGGTCAAGGTTGTGGAATATCTGGACCGCATCCTGCCGGGTATGGATAGCGAAATTGCAAAAACCGCCCAGCGTGCGTTGGGTAAAAGCGGCCTGAAATTTACTTTGGGCCGCAAGGTTCTGGGTATTGAGAAGGGGGATACATCCCTGACCGTTCGTATGGAACGTCTTGCAAAACAAACCGAAGAAGAATTGGAAGCCGATATCGTTCTGGTCGCAGTTGGTCGTCGTCCCTTTGTTGATGGTTTGGGCTTGGATGATCTGGATGTTCAACGTGATGCGCGTGGTTTTATCACGGTGGATGATCATTTTCAGACCAACCAGCCCGGTATTTTTGCCATTGGGGACTGTATCCCCGGTCCCATGCTGGCGCATAAGGCCGAAGAAGACGGTGTGGCCTGTGTTGAAATGATTGCCCACCAAAATGCGCATGTGGATTACGCTAAAATTCCGGCTGTTGTTTATACCGCGCCTGAAATTGCCGGTGTTGGCAGAACCGAAGACGATTTGATTGAGGCAGGTATTGCATACGACAAAGGAACATTTGCCTTTCGTGCCAATTCCCGCGCACGTGCAACGGGCGAGGTTGACGGCATGGTCAAGGTCTTGGCTGACCCCCATTGTGGCAAGATTTTCGGGGCGCACATTGTCGGCCCCCATGCCGGTGATTTGATTGCTGAACTGGTCCTTGCCATGACGGTGAATGCCACGGTGCGCGATGTTATTCGAACGTGCCATGCCCATCCCGCCCTTGGGGAAGCGATCAAGGAAGCCTGCCTCGATGTTTTGGACCGTGCGGTTCATGCCTGAACAGATTTTAAAATAAGGAAGAAACACTCCATGTCTGCATCTAACATAAAAAAGACACCCCTCTATGACTTGCATGTGGAACTCGGTGCCAAAATGGTCGAGTTTGCCGGATGGTCCATGCCGATCAATTATCCGATGGGCATTATGGGGGAACACAATCACTGCCGGACCAAAGCGGCCTTGTTTGACGTTTCCCATATGGCGCAAGTCATCGTGCGCGGCGAAAACCGGGCCAAAGCATTTGAAGCACTGGTCCCCAGCAATATTGATGGTTTGCCGGTAGGTAAAGCGCGTTATACCTTCTTCACCAATGATGAAGGCGGCATTATGGATGATCTGATCGTTTCCAATGCGGGCGATTATTTATTCGTAGTAGTCAATGCGGCGATGCGTGACCAAGATATTCCGCATATGAAAAACAATCTGACGGGATGTGAGGTCATTGAAATTACCGATCATGCCTTGCTTGCCATTCAAGGGCCTGTGGCTGAAAGTGTCGTTGCCAAACATGCACCCGCAGTGGCTGACCTGAAATTTATGGAAACGATGGAAGTTGATTTTCTTGGGGCAACATGTCGTATTTCCCGATTGGGTTATACGGGCGAAGATGGATATGAAATTTCTATCCCGCAAGATGAAGCCACACGCATTGCGAAGATTTTGCTGGAAGATGAAAATCTTGCTCCGGTTGGTTTGGGTGCACGGGATTCCCTGCGTTTGGAAGCCGGGCTTTGTCTGTACGGCAATGATATCGATGCCACCACATCCCCTGTGGAAGCACAATTGAACTGGGCCATGCAGAAACGCCGCCGCGAAGAAGGCGGTTTCCCCGGGGCAGACCGTATTTTAAAAGAACTGGCAGAAGGTGCTACCCGTAAACTGGTGGGCATTCAACCCTTGGGCCGCGCGCCGGCCCGTCATGGTGTCGAGGTGGTTTCGATGGATGGAACGTCGATCGGGCAGGTCACCAGTGGTGGGTTTGGTCCGACCTTTGAAGGGCCGGTGGCGCTTGGCTATGTCGCATCAGAATTTGCCGCCCCTGATACCGAAGTTCAGCTTTCTGTTCGCGGCAAGCTTTTGCCTGCAAAAATCGTTAAAACCCCATTTGTTCAACAGAACTACAAACGCTAAGTAAAAGGAACGCGTAATGTCCAAATATTTTTCCGAAGACCATGAATGGATTGTCGTTGACGGCGATGTTGCCACTGTCGGCATCACTGAACATGCCGCCCAGCAACTTGGCGATATTGTGTTTGTTGAACTGAAAGAAGTTGGCGATACCTTTGATCAAAATGATGAAATCGGTGTAATTGAAAGTGTCAAAGCCGCCAGTGAAATTTATGCTCCAGTGGGCGGAGAAGTTGTTGAAGCCAACGATGTTTTGGCCGATAACCCAAGTATGCTGAATGCAAGCCCGGAAGGCGATGCGTGGCTTTATAAAATCAAGATTGCGGATGCGTCACAGTTGGATGCATTGATGGATCAAGATGCGTATCAGGCGTTGATTGCCTAATTTTTTTGGATTGGAAAGGATCTATAGATGACCTTTAAACCGACAACATACCAACCGTATGATTTTGCCAATCGCCGTCATATCGGCCCGTCTCCCAAAGAGATGGAAAAAATGCTGGAGGTGATCGGGACAGATAGCCTCGATAGCCTGATTGATGAAACGGTCCCGCGCGACATCCGCCAACAGGACGCACTTGATTGGGGGGATGCGTTATCTGAACGCGATACCCTGTTCCACCTGCGCCGTGTTGCCAAAAAGAACAAGGTTCTGACTTCTCTAATCGGGCAGGGCTATTACGGCACCATGACCCCGCCAGTGATTTTGCGCAATATTCTGGAAAATCCGGCATGGTACACCGCCTATACACCTTATCAGCCGGAAATCAGCCAAGGCCGTTTGGAAGCCTTGTTGAACTATCAGACAATGGTGGCAGACCTGACCGGGTTGGATATCGCAAATGCGTCTTTGCTGGATGAAGCGACAGCCGCAGCCGAAGCCATGACAATGGCGCAGCGGGCCTCTAAATCCAAGGCCACAACGTTTTTTATTGATGAAAACTGCCATCCGCAAAATATCGCGGTGATGAAAACACGGGCTGAACCCATCGGGATTGAAATTGTTGTCGGTAACCCCGATACGGATCTAAAAGCCGATGAGGTTTTTGGTGCGGTGTTCCAGTATCCGGGGACTTATGGTGATGTGCGTGATTTCACGGCAATTATCGAAGGTTTGCATGAACATAAGGCGTTGGCCATTATGATTGCGGACCCGTTGGCCTTGGCTGTTTTGAAAGCCCCGGGCGAGATGGGGGCGGATATTGCTGTTGGGTCCACACAACGTTTCGGCGTGCCAATGGGATTTGGTGGTCCACATGCGGCCTATATGGCAACGCGTGATGCCTATAAACGGTCCATGCCGGGCCGTATTATCGGTGTGTCTATCGATAGTCGCGGTAATAAGGCCTATCGTTTGGCCCTGCAAACGCGCGAACAACATATCCGCCGTGAAAAGGCAACATCCAACGTCTGTACGGCGCAAGCCTTGTTGGCGGTTATGGCTTCTATGTATGCGGTTTTCCATGGTCCCGAAGGGATCAAGGCGATTGCACAAATCATTCATCAACATGCGGTTCGTTTGGCGGTTGGTCTTGAAAAACTCGGTTTTACGGTTTCGCCGGATGTCTTTTTTGATACCGTTACGGTTGAAGTTGGTTCCATGCAGGGGGTTATCCTGAATGCTGGTGTTGCCAACGGGATCAACTTGCGCAAAATTGGCAATGATCGTATCGGGATCAGTGTGGATGAACAGACCCGCCCTGAAACGATCGAGGCGATTTGGACCTCGTTTGGCGGGAATGATATGAAGGATGATCCGACGATTGCCCTTGATTATCGTCTGCCCAGCGATGTTGCACGTACATCAGAATATCTGACCCACCCGATTTTCCACATGAACCGGGCGGAGTCTGAAATGACACGTTATATCCGCAAATTGGCGGATCGTGATTTGGCGCTGGATCGGGCCATGATCCCGCTTGGATCATGTACCATGAAGCTGAACGCCACAATGGAAATGATCCCGATTACATGGCCGGAATTTGGCGATATCCACCCGTTTGCACCGCGCGATCAGGTTGATGGTTATTATGAAATGATCGATGATCTGTCCGATAAATTGTGCCAGATCACGGGCTATGATGCAATTTCCATGCAGCCGAATTCGGGTGCGCAAGGCGAATATGCCGGTCTGATTACCATTCGCAATTACCATAATGCGCAGGGTGGTCGTCACCGCAATGTGTGTTTGATTCCGACATCGGCACATGGAACGAACCCGGCAACGGCGCAAATGGTCGGCTATAAGGTCGTCGTGGTGAAATCGGCAGAAAACGGCGATATTGATGTTGTCGATTTCCGTGAAAAGGCGGAAAAATACGCTGATAATCTTGCGGCATGCATGATTACCTATCCGTCCACACATGGTGTATTTGAAGAAACTGTGCGTGAAGTGTGCGAAATCACCCATCAGCACGGCGGTCAGGTCTATATCGACGGGGCGAATATGAACGCCATGGTCGGTCTGGCCCAACCGGGCAAAATTGGTGGGGATGTGTCGCACCTGAACCTGCACAAGACGTTCTGCATTCCTCACGGTGGTGGCGGTCCCGGTATGGGGCCGATTGGGGTGCGCGAACATCTTAAAGCGTATCTTCCCGGGCACCCTGAATTGGATGAAGCCATTGGTCCGGTGTCGGCGGCACCGTTTGGTTCACCTTCCATTCTGCCGATTTCCTGGGCTTACTGTCTGGCAATGGGTGGGGAAGGACTGACGCAAGCCACAAAGGTTGCCATCCTGAACGCCAACTATATTGCCAAACGTCTGGAAGGCGCGTTTGAGGTTCTCTATACCTCAAAATCCGGTCGTGTGGCTCATGAATGTATCCTAGATACCCGCCCGTTGAAAGACAGTGCTGGTGTGAGCGTAGACGATGTTGCCAAACGTTTGATCGATTGTGGCTTCCATGCCCCGACGATGAGCTGGCCGGTCGCAGGAACCTTGATGGTGGAACCGACTGAAAGTGAAACCAAGGCTGAATTGGATCGTTTCTGCGATGCCATGTTAGCGATCCGGGCCGAAGCACAGGATATTGAAGATGGCAAAATAGACGGGGAAAATAACCCGTTGAAAAACGCACCGCATACAGTGGAAGACCTTGTTGGTGAATGGGATCGTCCCTACAGCCGTGAACAGGCTTGTTATCCACCAGGTGCCTTCCGTGTCGATAAATACTGGGCACCGGTCAACCGGGTGGATAATTCCTACGGGGATCGAAATCTGGTTTGTTCCTGCCCACCGTTGGAAGATTATGCCGATGCGGCTGAATAATAAATAAAAAATCACGAGAGAGATGACCACCTGAACGAAAATTCCCCTACAGACGTTCAGGCGGACGTGGTCGAAGAAAAGCAGGTGCCGTAACCTTTGTTTTTCAAGACCTTTGGGTATCCTCTCTCCCTTACATTTTCCGGTGTTGGGAGAGAGGAACCTTTTAAAAATATAATAAAATTACAACTTTTTTTCGGGCGAACAAAATCAAGTCATAAAGCCCCAATAAAAATAAAAACGTTTCATATACAGAGAGAGGATTTTTAATAATGGAAACAATAACTTCCATAATAGGTGATATTAATGGAATTGTTTGGGGTTGGCCGATGCTGATCCTGATTTTAGGTGTTGGCCTGTTTATGAGTATCGGTTTGAAATTAATGCCGATCTTGCAGTTGGGGACAGGCTTTAAATTGTTGGCTGGTGGCGTGCGTGCGCGCAGTGGCGAAGAAAACGAAGGGGAAGTTCCCCCCTATCAGGCTCTCATGACAGCCTTGGCGGCAACCGTGGGGACAGGGAATATTGCCGGTGTGGCAACGGCGGTGTTCCTTGGTGGACCCGGTGCCTTGTTCTGGATGTGGATGACTGCCCTTGTTGGGATGGCAACCAAATATTCAGAAGCCGTTCTAGCCGTGAATTTCCGTGAAGTTGATGAAGACGGTAACCATGTCGGTGGTCCGATGTACTATATCAAAAACGGTATGGGCAAAAAATGGGCGTGGTTAGGCACCCTATTTGCGTTGTTCGGTGCGGTGGCTGGTTTCGGGATCGGTAATGGTGTGCAATCCAATTCAATTGCGCAAGTGATTGAAACGAATTTTGCTATTCCGCCATTGGTGTCCGGCTTTATCTTGATGATCTTTGTTGGTGCTGTTTTGATCGGCGGGATCAAACGGATTGGTTCGGTTGCCGGGGCCTTGGTTCCCTTTATGGCGATTGCTTATGTTTTGGTGGGATTGGTTGTTTTGTTTATCAATGCCGATCAACTGGGGCATGCGTTTGCCTTGATTTTCGAAAGTGCGTTCACAGGACATGCGGCTGAAGGCGGGTTCGCCGGTGCGGCTGTTTGGGCAGCGATCCGTTTTGGTGTGGCACGTGGTGTCTTTTCAAACGAAGCTGGGCTGGGGTCTGCCCCGATTGCCCATGCGTCTGCGCAAACGAAAGATCCGGTTCGCCAAGGCTTGATTGCCATGCTCGGTACTTTTATTGATACGATTATTGTTTGTACGATTACCGGTTTGGTGATTGTGACATCCGGTCTATGGACATCCGGTGAGTCTGGTGCGGCCCTGACATCGGCGGCCTTTGCCGATGCGTTGCCGGGGGCAGGAAATTATATTGTTGCCGTGTCGCTGGCTATCTTTGCCTTCACCACCATTTTGGGGTGGTCCTTGTATGGGGAACGCTGCGTGGAATATTTGTTTGGTGTGAAATCTATTGTCCCTTACCGTATTGTTTGGGTTTTGGCTGTTCCTTTAGGAGCAACGGTCAGCCTTGACTTTATCTGGTTATTGGCAGATACGCTGAACGCTATGATGGCCTTGCCGAACTTGATTGCCATTGCGGTTTTAAGCCCGGTGGTTTTCAAAATGACGCAAGCCTATTTTGAGCGCCATAAAAACGATTAGAGTCTTTAAAGTAAATGCGTCGTCGCAGGTTGAGGAAACCTGCTCGGGATTTACAAAATAGCAGTGAATTAAAAATCCTTTTGGTTAGGGATTGAGAAAAAAGACCCACTGACTATGATGTCGGTGGGTCTTTTGGGTTTAAGGAAACAGGAACATGTATCGTATTGCAATAAATGGCTATGGCCGGATCGGACAGGCAATTTTGCGCGCCCTTTATGAAAGTAAAGACAAATGGGGCATGCAGGTTGTTGCCATCAATAGTCTGAGCGATATTGAAACCCTGACCTATATGACACGTTATGATACGACCCATGGGCGTTTTCCGGTTTGTGTGGAACATCACGATGGTAATTTGATTGTGGGCGGGGATGTTATTCGTGTTTCAAATACCGAGAACCCGACAGACCTGGATTGGCAGGATTTGGAAATCGACCTGATTTTGGAATGCAGTGGTACGTTTGGCGATTTGGCACAGGCGCAACGCTACCTTGATGCTGGGGCGAAACGGCTGCTTTTTTCCCAACCTGCGTTACCAGAGGTCGAAGCCACAGTTGTTTACGGAGTGAACGATGAAGTCTTGAATAATAAACAACGCATCGTTTCCGCCGCATCTTGTACAACGAACTGTATTGTTCCGGTTCTGAAGGCACTGGATCAAAAATGGGGTGTGGAAAACGGGATGACCACCACCATACATTCTGCGATGAATGATCAACCGATTATCGACAGTTCAAACGCGCGCAATCTGCGCCTCAGTCGAGGTGGGTTACAATCTATTATACCAATTGATACCTCGCTTGCGCGCGGCATTGAGAGAATGCTTCCGCATTTGCAGGGGAAGTTTGATTGTTTGCATATCCGTGTGCCGACACAGAATGTTTCTGTTTTGGATATCTCGCTGAATATGAAAAAGGATGTGAGCGTTGAAGAGGTTAATGCACTGTTCTCAGATTTAAGCAAAGGCGCTTTATCCCATATTCTAGGCTACACAGAAGAACCGCATGCCTCGGTAGACTTCAATCATTCACCTTTGTCATGTGTGGTGGATGGTTCGCAAACCAAGGTAAATTCCAAACGGATGCTGAAGCTGTTTTGCTGGTTTGATAATGAATGGGGCTTTGCGAACCGGATGCTGGACGTTTCCCGGCATTGGCTGAGCTTGTGAGTTTGAAGGTAGGTAGATAATTCCACGGCGGGCGGCAATTTTTCCTGCTTGTGTGAATTGGGATGAGAGTACGCTTTTTGATTTTTATTTATTAACAAAGAGTTAAAGATTTATGCCCAGTTGGTATAGTTCTTGAATTATCAGAAGCAGGAAAGCCACGATAAGGAATCTTGCCATGATGAAGAAAACGACGAGAAATGATGCCTCCTCTTTAGCGCAAACGGAGACAACAAAACGAATTGTGATTTGTGACAGGCTATCGCTGATTTCACAAAATTGGGAAAAACATGTTTTCCCGGAACCAGATTATTTTAAGTCGGTGCCTCATGCAAAAAAGAGAGATAACCGATCTATTGCGATCACTTTGGCGGAGTGACTTTCTCTTTGGTTGACCAGCCTCAAGTACGTAGAAAAAGAAAACGGCGAAAATGGCCATATGAGCATTAATAAATATCTTCTTGCCTTTATGGCCCTTATCGCCGCAACAGAATTAATCTATGTTGGATACCTTGCTATTCGGGCTTTTTTCTTTTAGTTGGTTCAACATATGTTGCACCGATATCTTTGAAACAGTTGGCAATGGTATCGAAATTATATTGCATCATTTCCTGATACAAACCGGGACCAGTCTTAAAGCTTAAGCCATAGGATTTCAAAGTCGCGACTTTTGTATCAGATCCATCCAACGCAAATGAGAGGTTTTTATCGGTTAAACCTTCTTCTGTGAAAAAACAAACGGGGCCCATATCATTTAATTTTGCCCGCAAAGTCAACATGTTGGCCATGTCTGCTTCATCACCGGCATTTGTGGCAAGGATATCGCGAACTTTAAAAGCATAGGATTGTTCAAAATATTGCTGGGTATCATGATAAAGCCACGATTGACCAGCAGCAATGGAACGAAAGCCGAATTCAAATTTACGGTCAAGAGCAGCAATTTCACGTTTCATCGCCCTGCGGTTTTCCGTATATGTTTTTTCGTGTTTTGGGTCGATATTAACCAGATTGTCATAAAGGGCATCAACCATGACTTCTGCGTTACGGACATCCAGCCACATATAAGGGTCGCGTCGTTTATCATTGTTTCGCTGGGGTAAAATTTTAAAGTCGGAATAGGACAGCATTTCAAAAGCATTTTTACTGTTGCTTAATGATGTACTCAGGGATTGTTCCAGTTCGGGCCCCATCCAGACAACAAGATCAGCTTTTTTCAATTTTTGCAGGTCGGTTTCACTTGGCACGTAATTTAGTGGTACTTTATCTTTGATCAACAAGACGGGTGTGCCTACGTCTTTCATCAGGCTTGAAAGCAGGGAATGAATTGGTTTGATGGTTGCGATAACCTCTGTCTTTTGGGCGGCATAGGCCGCAGACGTTGAGAGAACACCGACAAGAGCCGTTGCGATAACGAGAGATTTGCGCCAGAACATTTTAGGTTTCCTTCATGTGAATGTTGCCTCACCTTGAAGCAGTCTTATGAGTCTGGCATTGACTTACATCAGTCTGGAATATTTTTTCGCTATCGAAGATATGACCACGGCTTTGCCACATTTTACGATTAGACAAATCTAAACGTGTCTGAATATAGGATAAAATTATGAAGAAACTGGTCTTTTGCTTTGCTGCGATGGGTTGTTTTGTGGCGACCGTTGCTCATGCTGATCCCGCTTATGATAAGAAGCTTGGGGAATATATGGTCCATCTTCAGGAAATGCAGGCTGAAGCTAACCGTATGCAGGGGCTTGTTGAGCAGTTTGATAAGACTTCACAAACTTGTCTGGATGATTTGCAAGCGGGAAAACCTGCAAAAATCTGTATTGTCATGCAAAAGGATAAGATGGACTTTGAATATGAGCATAAAAAATTTCGCAGCTATAATCGTATTCGTAAAGTTCCTAAATTTGAAAGAGCGTTGCAAGATATGATGCAGATGGAAATGTTCAGCTTGCCAAAAGAAGATGCCAATTATTTGTTTAAGACCCATATGGATGCGAAAGACAATCGTCAGCAACGTATCACGGCCATTGGTCAACAAATTTACGGGGCGATCGACCAGTTTAACGCGATTACGGATCAGCGTTTGAACAAGATCAAAGAGCTGAAAAAGAAAAAATAATTCATAGGCGCATTATGGACTATCAATCATTTGGAAAAATTGCAGTTCACCCGGATAAAATCGAAGCCTTTGTAAAAGAAGCCGAAGAAAAGGGCCTGTCTGTACGTCATGTCAAAAGTAATGTCTATGATTTTGGGATGCGCATGCCCAGTCTGCTTGACCCTAAACAGCTCCGAAAATCAGCAGGGATAATCGGGTTGAAGTACAGCGTTTAGAAGGATAAGTCTTTTATGGTATCAAGGGCGCTGTTAACGTCTTTGTGTTGGGAAAGGTCCAAGGCAAAAGTGATATCCGGCAAGGGACCGAGAGTTGCGAGAAACTCTTGTGTGTCTAAATCATGTTCTTGTAGGTAATCAAATTGTGCTTGCGACATTTTAAATGGGCGACAACATAGCGTGAAAGATGGCTCGCTTTGGAACATGTAAGTTGTCGTAACTAAGGTTTGAAATGTTTTATGGGCTGGCGGGACGTTTAAGCCGTAGTCGCCTGTATTTCCTGTATTATCAAACCAGCCGAACAGATACAAATCGACGTTTTCATCTTCTTGACTGAGCAGGTCGTTGAATTTGTCTATATGAGTCATCGTCTTAACTTCCGCCTAAGAGTTAGGCACCTGTTTGATGCCCGATAACTTTTTAAGCGTTCCGGTATCTTTATGCAATAATCGAGTTGTCTCCTTGAATGTACGAGTCGTTGGCCCAAAGGAGAATTTTCTTAAAAATGTAGATTCTTGATCTGGAATATAATTTTTATATATCAATAACTTAATGATAATTTGCATCGTTTTTATTTTTTCGTTTCTGATCGACTGCAATCCAGATTACGATGTGGAGCAAAGTCGAAACGGGATCGGGAAAAGACATATTCAAGCTATGGTTTTCAGGTTGTGTACTGATTAAAAATTAATCAATCGCCTAAAATTCAGGCTTAAATATTGTTTAAAAATGAGGCACTCAACATGAAAAGATGACGTAAAAATACGGAATCACTTGTTTTTCTCTGATTTTTTAAAGTTGGCATGATCTATGCTTTATATGTTGCGACAGAAGTGCAGGTGTGACATCGCAAATGCATTTCATTTGGGAAGTTAGAGTTTACTGTAAGACATAAAAGAGGCGTCTACTGATGAAAAAAATCGAAGCCATTATCAAACCGTTTAAATTGGATGAAGTGAAAGAAGCACTCCATGAAGTCGGTTTGCAAGGTATCACGGTAATCGAGGCGAAGGGCTTCGGTCGTCAGAAAGGTCACACAGAACTGTATCGTGGCGCAGAATATGTCGTTGACTTTTTGCCGAAGGTAAAAATCGAACTCGTCATTGACGATGCTATGGTGGAGGGCGCCGTTGAAGCCATCCAACAGGCCGCACACACCGGTCGCATCGGGGATGGCAAAATCTTTATTTCCACTGTTGAAGAAGCTATTCGTATTCGTACCGGGGAAACTGGCCCGGAAGCCGTTTAAGCCTTCATTCGGAATAACTAAATCTTTTTTTCACAACCAAGTAAGTAAGGGAAGGGAAGCATTATGCCCTTGGATTGCAAAACTCCTGAAGATATCTTCAAAGTCTGTAAAGAAAACGAAATCGACTATATCGACTTGCGTTTCACAGACCCGCGTGGCAAATGGCAGCACTTGACCATGTGTGCGGACGTACTGTCTGAAAGCGATTTCGAAGATGGTATCATGTTCGATGGTTCTTCCATCGAAGGCTGGAAGGAAATTAACGAGTCAGATATGTCTTTGATCCCTGACCCGACCTCTGCAATCATCGATCCGTTCTCTGCACAGCCGTGCCTGATCGTAAACTGCGACATTTATGAGCCGTCAACAGGGACACCTTACAACCGTGACCCGCGTTCAATCGCGAAAAAAGCTGTTGCTTACATGGAGTCTGCAGGTATCGGTGATACAGCTTATTTCGGTGCAGAGCCGGAATTCTTCGTATTTGACGATGTGCGTTATTCCAACGAAATGCACGACACAGGCTTTAAAATCGACTCTGATGAAGGTCCGTGGGTGACTGGTAAAGAGTTTGACGAAGGCAACACAGGCCACCGTCCTGGCGTTAAAGGCGGCTATTTCCCGGTACCGCCGGTTGACTCTGCTCAAGATCTGCGCGCAGAAATGACAACAATCGCGAAGGAAATGGGCCTTCCGATGGACAAGCACCACCATGAAGTTGCCCCGGCTCAGCACGAATTGGGCATGATGTTCGGAAAACTGATCGAAACAGCGGACAACGTACAAACATACAAATACGTTGTTCACATGGTTGCGCACAGCTTCGGTAAAACGGCAACATTCATGCCGAAACCGATCGCGGGTGACAACGGTTCTGGTATGCACACACACCAGTCTATCTGGAAAGATGGCAAGCCGTTGTTTGCTGGTAATGGTTATGCAGACCTGTCCGACATGTGCCTGTACTACATCGGTGGTATCATCAAGCACGCGAAATCTTTGAACGCGTTCACCAACCCGTCTACAAACTCTTACAAGCGTTTGATCCCGGGTTTCGAAGCACCGGTTCTGTTGGCATACTCTGCGCGTAACCGTTCTGCATCTTGCCGTATCCCGTTCTCGCCGAGCCCGAAAGGCAAGCGTGTTGAAATCCGTTTCCCGGATGCGACTGCGAACCCGTATCTGGCCTTTACTGCCATGATGATGGCCGGCCTTGACGGTATCCAGAACAAAATCCACCCGGGTGAAGCAATGGATAAAAACCTCTATGATCTGCCGGCTGAAGAATTGGCTGAAGTGCCGACAGTTGCAGGTTCTTTGCGCGAAGCACTGGAAGCACTGGATGCAGACCGCGAATACCTGAAAAAAGGCGGCGTCATGGACGACGACATGATCGACGGCTACCTCGATCTCAAGTGGGAAGAAGTCTATAACTTCGAACACGCGCCGCACCCGATCGAATTCAAAATGTATTATTCTTCATAATACGGGTGTAAATCGGGGGCGATCATTGTTCCTGATTACGAAATGTGGGAGGGAGGCTGAGAGGCCTCCCTCCTTTTTTGTTAGTTGGGATGTGGGGGGAAATTGCCTTTAATTTTAATGCAATATAAGGCTGCTATTTCCGGATTGGTGATGTCGACTGGAATTCCAGTGCCTGTTTCTTGGATTGTAGGGGCGGAAACGGGTTGATGAACCCCACCCAGTTTCACAAGTTTTTCTTCGCTTTGATTTGGGACGAAGCCAGGCAATGGCGGTTGCGCAAGCATGTCGCCATCTTCTGGAATTTCTTTTTCTGCGGGAGTTTGCGAGACATGGACATCAATTTGAGCGGAAGATCCACTACTTGTATATTCACCTTTATGAGTATGAGGCGGGAGATTTTCTGTCTTCAGCGTGATTGTTTCGCTGCCAAGCATTTGTCCTTGTTGAATATTGAGGGGGCCACCAATACCAACAACTGTTCTGGAACGTAAATCTGGCAAGCGGAAAACACTGCGTCCATCACCGCCATATGTTGTCCCCATTGTTTGAAAGAGAGCGGAATAATCCTGGATGGGAAGCAACTGCCCGGTAGCGGGGACGTAAGTATCGGGGCACCAATTGCTGGATGTTACGCAAATGCTGGCAATATAGTCGTTTTCGGCACAAGCGAATGCAGCATGCGATGATGTAAAGAAAGCAAGGCTACTAAAACCGAGTGCAATACCGGTGCAGCGTGCCATTTGTGTGAAAGAACGTATCATAATTTATATCCGAAAATTTAATTCTACTAATGGCGAGGTGGCCAGTAACCCATATTGGCGAGGCAAAACCGTAAACCTAATTGGGGGGGGACTGTTCGAATGGATTGTCCGTTTCCAGTTGGGTTCACAATCAAATCGGATGATGCCGGTTGGCTCGTGATGCGATTTCCTGCAATGGCGGTGCCATGTTCTATTCTATTTTTTTGGATAAAACTTTTGCTTTGATTTCCGCCTTTATTAGAAACGGCGAGATAGTCACCCTCTTCCGGTATGGGTTTGGTGCCGTTCTCGGTTGATACATTTATATGTGGACGTTCGTATTTATATGGGGAGTACGTTCCATTATGTGTATGAGATGGCATATTTTCATATAGTATGCGAGTAGAAGCGGAACCTGAAAGATCAGCCAGTTTTGCCGGTTCTAAATCAGGTCCATTACCGGGGGAACGCAGGATACGCCCTGCCGTTTCCGGTGTCTTGAACGTGGTTTTAAAATCCCCGCCATAGATCGTAGAGATAAGAGAGAATAAAGATTGAAATTCATTGCTATGATTTGCAAGGGTTTTGCTTGGGCCAAGTTCAATATATCCGCGCGGGCAATAGACGGCAGCGGTAATGCAGACTGTTCCAAGGTAGGGCTCAGGGGAACAACTGGCATGGGCAGGGGATGATAAGGGAAATGTATTTGCGATTAAGCCGCATAGAGTAAGTCCCCCAAATTTAAGAATGGTTTTGAAATGCATAAGTAACCTCTTTAAAAGAGTGATTGATGGAGAAAATATATCTTGCGGATCAATTTTCATTTGGTCTGGTGGGATAATCCGGTCCTGTTACAACCATGCAGCTTTGCAAGACAATGTTTGAGGTGTTGATGCTTAAAGGCAAGGGCAAGTCCTTTCCTGCCGGCTGTAGGCTAACCTCTCCCAAAGTTGGGGACGGGTTGTGTGTGGTAGAAACCTTGGCTGTTTTACCTGCCTCATTTGCGGGTATGTACGAGTCTATATTGGAGAATCCCTGTTTTTTACGGGCCAACCAAGTATCCGGTGTGGAAGTCGGTTCTGATCCGGTTTCGGTTGACACATAAAATTCTGTGCTGAATGGTTTGTCTTGATTTTTAAGGGCGGCAATATGGCTGTGGGCGGGTAAATTTTCCATTTTTAACTGTATTGAGGTTTGCCCCCCTTTGTATCCAAAAGGTTTGGCGGGGAGCCCATTTGGCGTTTCCATCCGGCTTGCACCAACGACAGAGCGCCCACGCAAATCAGGTAGGGCAAACTCTGTAATACCATTTCCGCCATAAGTGTTTCCGATAAGGGAATAAAGTAGACGAAATTGAACGATATCGAGAACTTGCCCTTCAGGTGGTAACGAGAACTTGGGGCAAAAGTTGGCGGCTGTATAAAAAATGGTGCCGATATATGTGTTTTGTGATGTGGCCTGCGCTGTAGATGGCGGGAGCAAACCCGTTGCCAGCACAAGAGTCAGTGCTGAAAAGCAACTGGTAGTGGAATATTTCATTACAAGGTCCTTGTTTGTCTTGAATTCGAAATCAGTTATTTTTAACAATTAAGAGACTAGGCAATTTTACCTTGTTATTAAATAGGAATGCTCCTTTTTATTTTTTTTATAAATTATTTAACAATCCAGAGTAGAAAAAATAAGTGTGTTATGCATGACTGAGAGGGGTGAAGATAGCAACTGCACAAAAAGATAAAATAAAAATATTTCCTAAAATTTGATTTTTAAATAGTAAAAAAAACTAAGAAATATATAAATTACTGGAAAAAAAGGAAATTCTACTCGATAGGTTGCGGTATTCTTTATGCAAGTTAAAAGCTGTTCTAAAAGAAAGCATACTCTAATGAAAAATGATGATATCGACTATTCTCAACACCTTAAAATCCTGCAAGAAGAATTGATCCCGGCGATGGGATGTACAGAACCGATTGCGATTGCTTATGGCGCGGCAAAGGCATGCGCAGTTTTGGGGGAATTACCGCAAAAGGTTGATCTTCAGGTGACGGCAAACTTGATCAAAAATTCCAAAAGCGTCGTCGTGCCAAATACGGGTGGGCTTAAGGGAATTGGCGCTGCGGCTGCTGCTGGGATTATTGCCGGGGATTCAGATGAAGGTTTGCAAGTTTTAAGCCGCGTGAAATCATGCCAATACGGTGAAGTTCAAGACTATTTGGACAGTGACAATATTGATGTTAAATCGCTGGAGAGTGAACATACATTCGACATGATCGTTACGGTTTACGGGGTGAAGTCCAAGGCAACGGTGCAGATTTCACGTTATCATACGAACATCGTTTTGATCACCAAAGATGACGAGATCTTGTTTAAACAAGATGTATCTGATGTTTCTGTTGGTACAAACCATACAGATCGAGGTTGCTTAAGTATTGAATCCATTCTTGATTTTGCACAAGTTGTTGAGATTGCGGACATTCAAGACCTGCTTGAACAACAAATTACCTATAATAGTCAAATCGCTGATGAAGGTTTAAAAGGGAATTGGGGCGCCAATATCGGTGCCACCTTGATGCAGGTCTGGGGGGAAGATGTCAAAACGCGGGCAAAAGCGCGGGCCTCTGCCGGGTCTGATGCACGCATGAGCGGGTGTGAATTACCGGTTATGATTGTCACAGGCAGTGGCAATCAAGGCATAACAGTTTCGATCCCTGTGATTGAATATGCCAAAGAATTAGATGTTTCCCATGAAAAATTATTACGGGCCTTGGTTGTTTCCAATCTTGTTGCGGTCCATTTAAAATCGGGGATTGGCTGGTTATCAGCCTATTGCGGTGTGGTGAGTGCGGGGGCAGCCGCGGCAGCTGGAATTGCCTGGTTACATGAGGCTGATCACGAGGTGATCAATCAAACTCTGATCAATAGTTTGGGGTCGGTTTCAGGGATTATATGTGATGGCGCAAAGCCTGCCTGTGCCTCAAAAATCGCCGCATCGGTGGAGGCAGGGATCCTCGGCTTTCATATGGCGAAACAAGGGCGCCATTTTAAGGACGGCGAAGGGATTGTGAAGGGCGATATTGAAAGCACAATCGCCAATGTTGCCAAACTTGGGCGTGATGGTATGCGTGAAACGGATAAAGTCATTATTGATATGATGCTGGATTAAAAAAAAGCCCTGCCGTTTGGTCCGGCAGGGCTGAAAGTGACTTAGTCCGGACGAGGCGGATAAAGGCCTTTCATTTTGATGCAATATTGTCCCGAAGTTTGTGGATCAATTATGCTAATCGGGGCTGGGGATGTGGACCCTGTATTTGCAATTTGCACAACACTGCCTGCGCTTGGGGTGGCTTGTGCCCCGCCAAGCATAACGGCACCACCTTGTTGTCCGTTAGAGATATATCCGTTCACAGGGGGCGTTGCCAGCATATCACCGTCGGCAGGAACTTCTTTCTGGGCTGCATTTTGTGAAGCCTTTACGTTAAATTCGCCAGATGTGTCTGGTGTGAAGGTTGCCTCGTGAGTATGGTCGGCAAGTTGACCGACTGTGAGCGTCACCTTTTCCTGACCGTAGCGTTGCCCTTGTTGGAGGTTTAAGCTACCACCGATGCCAACTGGGGTCTTGCTGCGTAAATCCGGTAAGGCAAAGGTTGTTGGGGCACTGCCGCCATACATATTCCCCAGTAAGGAATACAGGGCTTGATTACTGGAAATGGCCAAGATTTGACCGTCAGCGGGGGAGAAATTTTTGGGACAATAACTACCCGACGTTACGCATACGCTGCCAAGATAAGCTTCATCGCTGCAGGCTTGTGCCGTTATGCTGCCAAATATCAAGGTGAGGACACTGCCGCTTAGTAAAGCTGCTTTATATAAGTTCAATTTTTTCATAGTCTTCTTCCAAATCTTTGACCTATTAAGAACGTGGTGGATATGTACCGTCGTAAGCGATGCAGTAGCGCATGCCGAGTTGCGGCGGCGAAACGGGGATAGCACCGCTGCTACCCGTCACAGATATCTCAATTGGTTGTTCTGGCGGGAGGTCTGAAATATAGCCACCGCTGATGTCTGCTGTGGGATCAGCGCTGCTTGCGGCAATAAAGCTTTTGCTTTGTGTGCCATTGCGGTTTGAAACAGCCATATAATCCCCTGTGGCAGGAGTTGGTTTAGTTCCGTTCTCTGTGGAGACATCTAATCCGGGACCATCTGCACCAAACGGTGCATAAGTGGCTGTATGCGTGTGTGTAGGTATATTTCCCTCTGTCATATAGACATGGGTTGAGCCAAATATCTGACCTTGCTGGACTCCGATTAAGCCAGGAGGAGAGCCTTCGGAACGCAAGACGCGGCCTTCGGTGGCAGGAAGGCCGAAGTTTGTTTGCATGTTGCCGCCATAAGTATCTGTCAACAAAGAGAAAAGCATTTGTTGTTGGCTAATACTTATATATTGAACAGGGCCAAGCGTGAAATATTGATCTGGGCAAAAGGAAGCCGCCGTCATACAGATGCTGCCGACATAGGGGTCTGGTTCACAATCAGCGTAGGCTGCTGTTGTCAGATGTGTACTTGCGAGCAGGCCAGCTACGGCAAGACCAAATGGTTTTATGATATCTTTGGAAAACATTAAAGTGATCCTCTTGAAAAATGATCAGATAGGAAAAGCGTAGGGATGCGTTTACGTACGTGGGGGATAGACACCCTGGGTCACAACGCAGTAACGTATGACAATACTGGGTGTATTGATCCCCATTTGGATGCCACTACCTGCGTTAAGAAGACTGACAGTTCCGCCACTTGATGACGCGGTATTGGATGCGACAACTTTGGCCGTTGTGCCTTTGTCAGCCGGTGCAATGTATGAATTTTGTGTTGCAAAACCTTGTTTTTTTGTGGCGATCCAATCATTGTTTACGGGCGTTGGGTGGCTTGCGTTGTTGGTAGAGACCGCAAAGGTTGTTTGAGGCACCTTATCGAATGTACTTGTATGGGTATGGGACGGCAGATTTGAGGAAGTCAATGTAACGAATTGTTGTCCGTTTTTAAGCCCGCGCGGGGTTGGGGTTAAGCCGGGGCCGGTTCCAACGCCGACAAGAGCGCGCGCGCGTAAATCCGGCAGGCCGAAACTAACGCGTCCATCCCCGCCATAGGCGTATCCGATGACTGAATATAGGGCCTCAAACTGTGAAATTGCTACCAGTTGCCCTTTGGCTTCAACAGTATTGCGCGGGCAAAACTTTGCGCCGGTGGCAAAAATAGTGCCGATATAAGATGTGGGTGAGGCCGCATGAACTGGGGCGGTGGTCATTAATCCCGACATGAACGAAATGGTGAGCGCGGCAACAGAGGCCGCCTTCTTGAATTTCATCTTACTCTCCTAAGTGGTGTAACGTAAAGAAGTGTATAAAGATTGCTTATCTTAAAATGGTATTTGTTTTTAAATAACAATTAAACATTAATTTTAATTAATCTTATTTATTTTTAATAAATGCAAAAATACATGATTTTATTGTCATAATGTAAAATTATCTTTTTCTTAGATCGATTGACAATCATTTGAGAATGGCTTTATACATAAAGTTGTGTGTCTTGCGGTCTGCGGGCGCATTCAGGCGTGTCATAATAATAAATCGGCGGAGGCAGCGAAGAATATGTCAAAATACAATGGTCCCTTGAGCATGGGGAAAAAGCCTTTAGCCGTGGCGCTGGAACAGCGTTTCATGTTTGACGCAGCCGGTGTTGCCACCGGCGCGGAAGTCGCAGAACAAAATGCAATGGATGCAGAGGCCAAGGCGGTTCAATCTTCGCATAACAATGACACAACGGGTGCAACAGAAATTTATTTCATCGATTCGAATGTTGCTGATTATGACCAGTTGATTGCTGGTTTGGGTGCCGGTGCAGAATATGTTGTTTTGAATGGCGATGAAAATGGGTTGGATCAAATGGCAACGGCGTTGTCTGGTCGTTCCAACCTTTCGGCTGTTCATGTGATTTCGCACGGGGGGCAGGGTGAAGTTCTGCTGGGGACAAGTTCTTTGAGTAGTGCGACGATTGAGCAAAACCGCGATGCACTGGAAATTATCGGACAATCCTTAAGCGATGA
Organism: Terasakiella sp. 4MB5A; assembly: GCF_050058155.1. Lineage (GTDB taxonomy): Bacteria > Pseudomonadota > Alphaproteobacteria > Rhodospirillales > Terasakiellaceae > Terasakiella > Terasakiella halodenitrificans. The sequence goes on from NZ_CP188815.1 coordinate 1,310,199, forward strand.
TGGCGATATTTTACTTTATGGCTGTAACATTGGAACCGGGACCGCAGGTGCGACGTTTATCGGCAGTTTAGCGGATATTACAGGCGCAGATGTTGCGGCATCTGATGACGCAACCGGGGCAAGTGGCGATTGGGCACTGGAAGCCAAAACGGGTCAGATCGAAACCACACTGGGTATTTCGTTAAACGCACAAGAAAATTACCAACATGATCTGGCAACATTCGATTTTACAAATGCCGTAGATAATGGGTCAAATGTTACCTCAACAGTCAGTGGGATAACCGTTACCATAACGTCTAGTGAAGGGGTGAATGTCAGCTTTCTCGATGGTGGTGGTTTTGGGGGGTCTTCGGGCAATGCTGCTGTTGCTGATTTTAATCAACAAACCGCAACCAGTATGACGTTTACTTTTAGTGCAGCTGTGAATTTAACAAGCTTGCGGGCGATTGATACTTTTCAGGCAACAACGACCAACTGGACTTTTACGCCTAACACAGGCAGTGCCGTAACGACGAGTGTGGATCATAATGCTGGTACAACGGTTGATTTAAGTTCATTGACGGGGATTACTTCTTTTACCATTACCAGTACTTCACCGGTTTCATATGGTGTGGACACCATTGTATTTACAGCGGCACCGACAGATCCCACGATTACCTCTGCGACTTATGATGCTTCCGCAGGCTCTTTGGTTGTCACAGGAACGAATTTCACGGCAACAGGTGGTGCTACAAACGATGTGATTGCCAATAAAATCACCCTGACCGGAGAAGGCGGGGCAACTTATACGTTGACTGATACGGCGAATGTTGAAATCGGTTCTGCAACACAATTTACACTCACCTTATCTGCAACAGATAAAGCTGCACTTAATCAAATTATGAACAAAAATGGGACCGCCTCCACCAGTGCCACGACGTATGATGTGGATGGCGCTGCAGGCTTTATTGCGGCGAAAGCCGCGGTTTCAGACACCGGGGTGAACGGTGTAACTGTCTCTAATGTCGCGCCCCCGACAATAACATCGGCGACCTATGATTATAACACGAATGTATTGACGGTCACGGGGACGAATTTTCTCAAGAAAAGTGGTGCCTCCAACGATATTGATATTTCCAAGCTGACCTTCACGGGTGAAGGGGGCGCGACGTATACGCTGACCTCGGCTTCTGATGTGGAAATTACCAATGGGACGACGTTCTCGTTGACGCTTTCCGGTGCAGATATCCAAAATGTCGAGGCCTTGTTAAACAAAGACGGGACAACCTCGGCAACAGCGGGCACAACGTTTAACCTCGCAGGTGCTGAAGATTGGGCTGTTGGTGCGGATGCTGCGGTTAATGTGGCGGATACGACGGGCAACGGCATTACGGTTTCGAATTATGCTGTTCCGACTGTGACAAGCGCGACCTTTAATTATGCAACAGGTGTTTTGACCGTAACAGGCACGAACTTCGTTTCAAAATCCGGTGCGAGTAACGATATTGATATTTCCAAACTTGCCTTTACGGGTGAAGGGGGGGCGCAATATCAACTGACCAGTGCCTCTGACGTCGAAATTACATCAGCGACCAGTTATACTGTCACGCTGTCCGGTACAGATTTGAATCAGGTGCGCGCTTTGCTGAACAAAGATGGCACAACTTCGGCAACGGCCGGAACAACATTTAGTTTGGCATCTGCCGAAGATTGGATGGCAGGTTCACCGGCGGGAAATAATGTGGCGGATGCCGCCGCGACTATAACGGTTTCCAACTATGCGAATCCAACCCTTACGTCTGCGACTTATGATTATAACAGCAATACATTGGTGGTTACGGGAACGAATTTTGTTCCGGCAAGTGGTGCCAATAATGATATTGATATTTCCAAGCTGACCTTCACGGGTGAGGGGGGGCGACGTATACGTTGACATCGGCTTCTGATGTGGAAATTACCTCTGCAACCAGCTTTACGATTACGCTCAGCGGTGCGGATCTGGTCAATGTCGAAAGTATTTTGAACAAAGACGGCACCACATCGGCAACAGCAGGAACGACTTATAACTTAGCCGCTGCGGATAACTGGATGGCGGGTGCGCCGGCAACACCGGATATATCCGATGCAACAAACGGCATTACGGTTTCCAATTTCGCAAGCCCGGTGATTGCATCGGCGACCTATGATTGGTCAACGAGTGTTCTTACCTTGACAGGAACAAACTTTGTTGGGGCGGCTGGTGCCAATAACGATATAGATGTGACCAAGTTGACGATCACCGGGGAAGGTGGCGCGACATATACGCTGACCAGTTCCAATGTGGATGTCAGCTCAGCCACAACGGCAAGTGTGACGTTAAATGCGGCAGATAAACTGGCCATTCATGGGTTGTTGAACAAAAACGGCACGTCTTCGGATGGCGCGACGACCTATAATGTGGCGGCGGCTGATAATTGGGCAGCAGGTGCGCCGGCTGCAAATAACATTGCAGATGCGACAACAGGCATTACAGTGTCGAATTATGCGGCCCCGACCATTACGTCAGCGACTTATGATTACAACAGCAATACATTGGTTGTGACGGGGACGAACTTCGTTTCCAAATCCGGTGCCAATAACGATATTGATATTTCCATGTTGACCTTTACAGGCGAAGGCGGGGCGACTTATACGCTGACTTCGGCCTCTGATGTGGAAGTGACCAACGCCACGACCTTTAGCGTGACGCTGAGCGGTGCCGATATCATCGGTGTTGAAAATCTGCTGAATAAGAATGGCACGACCTCGGCAACGGCGGGGACGACCTACAACATTGCGGTGGCGGATAATTGGCTGGCAGGTGGTCCTGCATCCAGTGATCTTGCGGATGCAACAGGCAACGGGGTGACGGTTTCCAATTATGCGGTTCCGGCGATTACGTCGGCGACTTATGATTGGTCCAACGGGCAGCTTGTGCTGACGGGGACGAACTTTGTTTCACAGGCGGGCGCGACCAACGATATAGATGTGACCAAGTTGACGATCACCGGGGAAGGTGGCGCGACTTATACGCTGACGTCCAGCAATGTGGATATTACATCGGCAACGTCTGCGACGGTGACGTTAAACGCGGCGGATAAACTGGCTGTTCATGGCTTGTTGAACAAAAATGGTACGAGTTCTGATGGGGCGACGACCTATAATGTGGCGGCGGCCGAAGACTGGGCGGCCGGTGCACCTGCGGGCAATACGGTTGCAGATGCGACAACAGGCATTACAGTTTCCAATTATGCGGCCCCGACAGTTACGTCTGCGACTTATGATTCCGATACAGGTGTATTAACGGTGACGGGAACAAACTTCGTTTCAAAAACCGGGGCCAATAACGATATTGATATTTCTACGTTGACCTTTACCGGGGGAACGGGGAATGCGACCTATACTTTGACCAGTGCATCTGATGTTGAAATTACATCTGCAACATCCTTCAGTGTTACGCTAAGTGGGGCAGATAAGACGGGTGTGGATGCTTTGTTGGATCAAATCGGAACATCTTCATCAGGTGGGTCGACTTATAACATTGCGGCAGCGGACAATTGGTTGGCCGGTGGCCCGGCATCAAGCGATATTGCGGATGCTGCTGGAAATGCGGTGACTGTTTCTATTGCACCGAAAGTGACCTCTGCGACCTATGATGCCTCTACCGGGGCTTTGGTGGTTACAGGTACGAATATACAGGCGAATGGTGGGGGGGCTGATATTGATGCCTCCAAACTGACTATTACCGGGGAAGGCGGGGCAACCTATACCCTGACGGATACGGCGGATGTGGAACGGACGTCGGCGACCTCCTTTACCCTGACGTTAAGTGCGACGGATAAAGCCGCACTGAACCAGATCATGAATAAAAACGGCACGTCTTCGACCGGGGCCACGACTTATAACGTGGCACTCGCCGATGATTGGAACACAAATGTCACGGCTGGTAATACGGCAGATCTAACCGGGAATGCAGTAACGGTTTCTAACGTGGCTGTGCCGACTATTACGTCTGCGACTTATGACATTGCAACCAATCAGTTGGTGGTGACGGGAACGAACTTCCTGAAACGAAGCGGTGCAACAAACGATATTGATGTCAGCAAGTTGACCATTACAGGTGAAGGCGGGGCGACTTATACGCTGACCTCGGCCTCTGATGTTGAAATCACCAATGGCACGACTTTCACCATTACCTTGTCGGCCATTGATGCCGCCGGGGTGGAGAATTTGACATCTAAGAATGGGACATCGGCCGATAGTGGAACGACTTACAATCTGGCGGCGGCCGAAGATTGGGCCGTTGGTGCAGATAGCGCGGTTGCCGTTGCGGATTTAACTGGCAATGGTATTACGGTTTCCAATTATACAGCGCCGACCCTTACGTCTGCGACCTATGATTATAACAGCAATACATTGGTGGTGACAGGGACGAACTTCGTTTCCAAATCTGGTGCGACCAACGATATTGATATTTCCAAGCTGACCTTCACGGGTGAAGGGGGCGCGACGTATACGTTGACATCGGCTTCTGATGTGGAAATTACCTCTGCAACCAGCTTTACGATTACGCTCAGCGGTGCGGATCTGGTCAATGTCGAAAGTATTTTGAACAAAGACGGCACCACATCGGCAACAGCAGGAACGACTTATAACTTAGCCGCTGCGGATAACTGGATGGCGGGTGCGCCGGCAACACCGGATATATCCGATGCAACAAACGGCATTACGGTTTCCAATTTCGCAAGCCCGGTGATTGCATCGGCGACCTATGATTGGTCAACGAGTGTTCTTACCTTGACAGGAACAAACTTTGTTGGGGCGGCTGGTGCCAATAACGATATAGATGTGACCAAGTTGACGATCACCGGGGAAGGTGGCGCGACATATACGCTGACCAGTTCCAATGTGGATGTCAGCTCAGCCACAACGGCAAGTGTGACGTTAAATGCGGCAGATAAACTGGCCATTCATGGGTTGTTGAACAAAAACGGCACGTCTTCGGATGGCGCGACGACCTATAATGTGGCGGCGGCTGATAATTGGGCAGCAGGTGCGCCGGCTGCAAATAACATTGCAGATGCGACAACAGGCATTACAGTGTCGAATTATGCGGCCCCGACCATTACGTCAGCGACTTATGATTACAACAGCAATACATTGGTTGTGACGGGGACGAACTTCGTTTCCAAATCCGGTGCCAATAACGATATTGATATTTCCATGTTGACCTTTACAGGCGAAGGCGGTGCGACTTATACGCTGACTTCGGCCTCTGATGTGGAAGTGACCAACGCCACGACCTTTAGCGTGACGCTGAGCGGTGCCGATATCATCGGTGTTGAAAATCTGCTGAATAAGAATGGCACGACCTCGGCAACATCTGGCACGACCTACAACATTGCGGTGGCGGATAATTGGCTGGCAGGTGGTCCTGCATCCAGTGATCTTGCGGATGCAACAGGCAACGGGGTGACGGTTTCCAATTATGCGGTTCCGGCGATTACGTCGGCGACTTATGATTGGTCCAACGGGCAGCTTGTGCTGACGGGGACGAACTTTGTTTCACAGGCGGGCGCGACCAACGATATAGATGTGACCAAGTTGACGATCACCGGGGAAGGTGGCGCGACTTATACGCTGACGTCCAGCAATGTGGATATTACATCGGCAACGTCTGCGACGGTGACGTTAAACGCGGCGGATAAACTGGCTGTTCATGGCTTGTTGAACAAAAATGGTACGAGTTCTGATGGGGCGACGACCTATAATGTGGCGGCGGCTGATAATTGGGCAGCAGGTGCGCCAGTTGCTAATGATGTTGCTGATGCGACAACCGGCATTACAGTTTCCAATTATGCGGCCCCGACTGTTACGTCTGCGACTTATAATTCCGATACAGGTGTTTTGACCGTAACGGGGACAAATTTCGTTTCAAAAACCGGGGCCAATAACGACATTGATATTTCTACGTTGACCTTTACCGGGGGAACGGGGAATGCGACCTATACTTTGACCAGTGCATCTGATGTTGAAATTACATCTGCAACATCCTTCAGTGTTACGCTAAGTGGGGCAGATAAAACAGGTGTGGATGCTTTGTTGGATCAAGCAGGTACTAGTTCTGCAGGTGGATCAACTTACAATATCGGTTTGGCGGATAACTGGTTGGCTGGTGGTCCGGCATCAAACAATATTGCGGATGTTGCCGGTAATGCGGTGACCGTTTCGATAAATCCGAAAGTGACCTCTGCGACCTATGATGCCGCAACAGGAAGTCTGGTGGTTACAGGCAGTGGTATTCAGGCGAAAACCGGGGCGGCAAATGATATTAGCGCGAATACAATCACGATTACCGGGGAAGGCGGGGCAACCTATACCCTGACGGATACGGCGGATGTGGAACGGACGTCGGCGACCTCCTTTACCCTGACGTTAAGTGCGACGGATAAAGCCGCACTGAACCAGATCATGAATAAAAACGGCACGTCTTCGACCGGGGCCACGACTTATAATGTGGCCTTTGCCGATGATTGGAATGCAAACGTTACAGCTGGGAATACGGCAGATCTAACCGGGAATGCGGTAACGGTTTCTAACGTGGCTGTGCCGACGATTACGTCTGCGACTTATGACATTGCAACCAATCAGTTGGTGGTGACGGGAACGAACTTCCTGAAACGCAGCGGTGCAACAAACGATATTGATGTCAGCAAGTTGACCATTACAGGTGAAGGCGGGGCAACTTATACGCTGACCTCGGCCTCTGATGTTGAAATCACCAATGGCACGACTTTCACCATTACCTTGTCGGCAACCGATGCGGCTGGGGTAGAGGCTTTGACATCCAAGAACGGAACGTCAGCTGCCAGCGGGGCAACTTATAATCTGGGGGCAGCAGAAGATTGGGCCGTTGGTGCGGATAGCGCGGTGACGACTGTTGATGCGACAAGCGGAATAACCGTTTCCGGCTATAATCCACCGGTGATTACGTCTGCGACTTATGATTATGCTACAGGGACATTGACCCTGACGGGAACGAACTTTGTTTCAAAAACTGGTGCAGCAAATGATGTTGATGTGTCCTTGTTGAGTTTGACCGGACAAGGCAATACACCTTATACGCTGACGGACAGTGCGGATGTGGAAATTACATCAGCGACCAGCGCAGTTGTCACTTTAAGCACAACTGACAGGCTGGCTGTAAACGGTTTGCTGAATAAGGACGGCACGACATCGGCAACCGGAGCGACGACGTTTAATCTTGCTGCTGCAGATAATTGGATGACCGGTGCATTTGCAAGCGTGGATATTGTCGATGCGACAAACGGTGTTACAGTATCTAATTATACGGCGCCTGCGATTACATCTGCAACGTATGACATCACGACGAAAACATTGGTGGTGAGCGGAACCAATTTTGTGAATAAAACAGGGGCTGCAAATGATGTCGATATTTCGCAGTTAACATTGACGGGTAAGGGAGGTGCAGGCAGTTCCTATACCTTGACCTCAGCCACAGATGTTGAAATTACTTCAGCCACGGAATTCACCATTGTTTTGAATGCGACGGATGCTGCTGGTGTCGCTGCGTTACTGGATGCAAATGGAACAACAGCGACGGATGGAGCAACATATAATTTAGCGGCTGCGGGCAGTTGGCTTGCACAGGTTCCCGTTGATATTTCAGATAGCACCGGAAATAGCATTACTGTTTCCAACGTACCGCCGCGTTCTTCTGGTCTGAATGTCAGTCAAATTGGCGGTGATGAAGGATCATCTGAGGGGTCATCTGGTAACGAGGGGAATGGCAATGGTAATGAAGGTAATGGATCAGGCGATACTGGTGCGGGAAATGTGAATACTCCGGCTGGTGAAGTTAACTTTGGTAACAGCGGCGACCGGACAACATGGAACGAGGTCGTCAATCGCGGTGGATCAAGTTCGTCTGTCATTGATGATCCAAGTGCCGGTGTTGAAGGGATGACCATTGTACGTAATGCGGTGACCGGAAATGATGCGGCTTTAAATAGCTTCTATGGTACAGGTCGTGTATCTTCTGCCAATAATGGTGGCGGAACAGGTGGTCGTGCTGCAGGAGGAGCAGGTAGTCTTGGTAGTGCTAATCCTGGATTATCCGGTTTGGCCGGTTCCGGTGGGGGCTTGAATGGCTTAGCCAACGGTGGCGGCGGCCTTGGCGGTGGTTTCGGTGCTGGCCTTGGTGGCGGATTTGGTGGTTCTGCTGGGGGTGATGCTGGCTTCGGCGGTGTTGGCGATTTAGGTGCCCCTGGGAATAGCGCGCCTGCCGGGGGCGGCCAGCCTTCAGGGGATGATGAAGTTGCACCCGGCGGGGAACAAGCTTCACGGACACCACAAGGTGGTCGGGTGAATTTCTCGGCTCAGTTGGCAAATGCTGCTGGCGAAAAAGATCTTAAAGTTGTAAAAGCGCTTTTGGAAGCGGTTTAATCTGAATAACGATTGTGCAAAATAATTTGATTGAAGGAATAGTCCTGTGAATGGCGTTCAAATGGGGTCTCTTGAGGGGAAGCAAAAAGTGAAAAAGTTTAATAAGGTATTTTCCAGCACATTGTTAATGTCCAGTGCGTTGGTGTTGGCGGGGTGTTCTGTCACGCCGGAACCGTTAACAATGGAAGACCATCTTCAACGGATTGAACGGGATTCCAAGGCTTTATTTGCCAATCAGGAAAAGATTGAGGCTCCAATTACGCTTTATGATGCGATGGCACGGGCGCTGAAGTACAATTTGGACCAACGCTTAAAACTAATGGAAACAGTCTTAAGCCGTAAAAATTTGACAATGGCTAATTTCAGCCTTCTGCCTCAAATGACGCTCGAAGCGGGTTATACGGGTCGCAATAACCACATGGGATCTAATAGCCAGTCGTTGACCACCGGGCAGGAATCGCTTGAAAGTTCGACATCTTCTGATCGGGAAGTCAAATCGGCGAGCTTGGGCTTTACCTGGAATGTTCTTGATTTCGGGTTGAGCTATGTTCGGGCACAACAATTATCTGACCGTGTTTTGATTTCTGAAGAACGTCGCCGCAAAGTTGTCCATAATATCATTCAGGATGTTCGGGCCGCCTTTTGGGATGCGGCATCTGCACAGCGTTTGCTGGACCGTATTTCGCCTTTAACACAAACGGTACAAAAAGCATTACAAGATGCGAAGAAAGCCGAACGGAGTGGTCAGGAAACGCCATTAGCGGCCTTGCGTTATCAGCGTGAGTTGCTGGATAGCTTACGTCAGTTGAAAATCATGCGTCGGGAACTTCATACGGCGAAAACGCGCTTAAGTACCTTGATGAACCTGAAACCGGGAACCGACTTTAAACTGGATACAGGTAATGTTGGCTTTGATGTCCCAGAACTTCAGCTTCAAGATGTTGAACGTCTTGAAAAAATTGCCTTGTTACATCGCCCGGAATTACGTGAAGAAGCCTATCAAGCACGTATCAGCCATAATGATGTTCGTCGGGCTTATCTGCGTATGCTGCCGGGGTTGGAATTGAACACGGCCTGGAACTTTGACAGCAATTCTTATGCGTGGGAGCAAACATGGTGGTCATGGGGTACATCCATTAATAAAAACCTGTTTGAAGTTTTCACAGGGCCAGAAGCCATCGAACAAGCGGAAGGTCAGGTTGATGTTGTTGACTATCGCCGTTATGCCCTGAGTATGGCGGTGATGAGTCAGGTTCACGTTGCTTTGGCGGGATATGTACAGTCGGTTGATGAATTCAAAACCGTCTCAGATCTGTATCGTGTTGAAGACAGTATCAAAGGTAAAATTCAGGCGAACGTTCGTGCGGGCAGTGCGGGTAATCGTGATTCTATTCGGGCTGAATTGCAGGCGGTTTTATCTGAACTCCGCCGGGATTTGGCTTTTACCGAGATGCGCAATTCGGTTGGGCGTTTGTATTTGACCTTAGGTGCGGATCCTTTGCCAGAGACCATTCAAGATACGGATATCAAAACGTTGGCAGGGGCGCTTAAGAAAATCAATGAAGATTGGTATAGCGGCCGTATTGCTGTCAGTGATGGATCGGATGTTGAAAAGGCGAAAGAAGCGGCTGAAAATGAAACCAAAGAACAGGTTGAACAGGTGAAGAAATCTGATCAGGATGAAGGCGGTTTCTTTAATTCGTTGGTTTCCTGGTTTGCCGGATAAGCAAGCATGAACTTGTCGAAGTTTTTATGCCTTTATGTCTTTTGGACGGGGGTGGTGTTTTTAAACGCCGCCCCCGTTTACGCGCAGGAAATGTTGCAGGCCCGTGCTCTTTTACAGGCTGTGCATCAGGTTAAAATTTCCAGTGAAATTCAGGCGAAAATTAATCATTTGGATTTGTTAGAAGGCGACCGTTTCAAAAAAGGTGATGTCCTGATTGGTTTTGAATGCAGTTTGCTCAAGGCGCACGTCAAGGTAAAGCAGGCTATTTTAAAGGGCGAACAGAAGACATTAGCGAATAAAAAGCAATTGATGACATTGCAATCGGTCGGTGAACTGGAAGTCGCCCTTGCCAGTGCAGCCGTGGAAAAAGCGCAAGGTGAGTTGGAAATTGTGCGCTATGCAACACGACAATGCGAAATCACTGCACCGTTTAATGGTCGTGTCGTAAAAAAAAATGTGAACCCGTTTGAGACAGTTGCGCCCGGTGATATTTTGTTGGAGATATTGGACGATAATACGCTGGAAATTGCCTTGGTTGTGCCGTCCAATTGGTTGTCCTGGTTAAAGCCGGGAACGTCGTTTCAATTGAAAATAGATGAAACCGGAGAGAAAATTCCGGCAAAGATCGTTCGCACAGGGGCATGGATTGATCCTGTGAGCCAGTCTATCAGTGTTTTTGGTGAGATTAATAATGTTGAGACGACCAAAAATTTACTTGCGGGTATGAGCGGAAGCGCTGTCTTTGAAAATACAGGCACGACGACACAATGACGAATGCGACGGGTAGTTTTCAAAATACCTTAATGACCTTGTTTCAATTGGAACGAGAGTTACGACAGGCACAACAAATATCCGAGCTGTTTTATGTTTTGGTCAACCGGGTACGTAGCTTAAGCCCGTTTGATAGTGGCGTTGTCTTTTCAATTGATGCTGGAAAAGCGCGTGCAGAAATGGTTTCCGATGTGGCGGTTCTGGATCGAAATGCGCCCTTTATCAATTGGATGGAACGCATTGCAACGATGTGCGCCCAAAAAGACGATGCGGCGATCCCTCATGTTCTGGATCTGAATGCCTTAGGCGTTGAGCAGGATGAAGATAGACAGGAATGGGGACATCCTCAAAATGTTTGGTTCCCTTTGCGCGCGGGTGATGGTCGTTTAATCGGGGCATTATGGTATATGCGTACAGAGCCATTTGTTGAGAATGAATTGGCTTTGTTGGAAAAACTCTCTGATGTTGCCGCTCATGCTTGGAATGCGTTGATCCCCAAATCTATGTTTTCATGGCGACGCCTAAAAGATAAAAAAATTGTGACAGCCATCGCTGTATTTTTAATTGCGGTCCAATTTATTCCAATTTCACAATCCGTTTTGGCCCCGGCAGAAGTTGTGGCACGCGCCCCTTCTGTTGTCAGTGCGCCGATCAACGGCGTGTTGAAAGAAGTGCTGGTCAACCCGAATGCAGAGGTGAACGAAAACCAGCTTTTGGTGCGTTATGATGCGACGGAATTTCAAGGGCGTTTGGATATTGCACAAGAAGAGTTGCTGGTGGCACAAAGTGAGTTATTAAGTGCGCAACAGGCCGCTTTTGGCGATATGCGGGTAAAAGGGGAACTGGCTGTTTTACGATCCCGTTTGCAATTGCGTGAAGCCGAACGTAATTATGCCCGTACACAAATGGAAAAAATCAAAATTCGCAGCCCGCGTAACGGTGTTGCGGTTTTTCGTGATGTCGCTGATCTGGAAGGCATTCCTGTAAAAACGGGGGAACGTTTGATGCAGATTGCCGATGCGCGCGATACGCAGTTACGCATTGAATTGCCGGTCGGGGATGCGCTTTACTTTGACAGTGGGGCAGAAGTTCGTTTGTTTCTGGATAAAGCGCCGCTACATCCACTGAATGCCAAGTTGCTGCGTTCCAGCTATGAAGCGGCCCCGACACCATCAGGTGTTTTGAGCTATCGTCTGGTTGCAGCTTTTGAAGAAACAGATAAACCGAGATTGGGATTGCGCGGTACAGCCAAAATTATGGGTGAAGATGTCCCGCTTTTTGTCTATTTATTCCGTCGCCCAATGGCAAAAATGCGTCAGTATTTTGGTCTTTAGGGGGCAAACATGCTGGAGCAGGCATTAGATAAACTGCCATCATTGCGTGAAGATTTAAGCCTTTTCCCCGGCCCTGTGATGAGCGACGGTTCCCCCAGTTGGACTATCCATGATCCTGTGCGTAACCGTTATCATCGGATCGGGCAAGAAGCGTTTGATATGCTCAGTTATTGGCATTTGGGCAGCGCGAAACAATTAATCGAACATCTATCTCGAATGAAGGGAGTTTATTCACCCACACAGGATGAGGTGGAATGGATGGCGCATTTTCTTCATAGCAACATGCTGGTGCAACGCCAAAGCGTTGAAGATGTTGCCGGACTAGGACGTATTGCACAAATGAGCAAGTCCAGTTTGCATCGTCAACTTTTGCATAATTATTTGTTTTTCCGTATTCCTTTGGTGCGCCCACAACGTTTCTTAAAAGCGACACGACCATTTGTAGATAAAATATTTTCAAAAGGTTTTTTGCTTCTGGTGTTGGTGTTGGGTGTTGTTGGCGGATACTTGGTAACCCGCCAATGGGATGGGTTCTTAACGACTTTTATGCATTTCTTCACTTGGGAAGGGATGTTCTTTTACGGCCTCGCTCTTTTGTTTGCTAAAATTCTGCACGAGTTGGGACATGCTTATACGGCACAGCGTGCGGGTTGTCGGGTACCCAGTATGGGGGTTGCTTTTTTGGTCATGTGGCCGGTGCTTTATACGGATACGACGGATGCATGGCGCCTGACAGATAAGAAAAAACGCTTGCAGATTGGGGCCGCAGGTATGTTGGCGGAACTGGGATTGGCGTTGATTGCGACCTTCGTGTGGAATTTTTTGCCCGAAGGGCCGTTAAAAAGTGCTGCCTTTTTGATTGCGACAGTGACATGGTTGATGACTTTGGCGATTAACCTGAACCCTTTTATGCGTTTTGACGGATATTATTTGTTATCGGATTGGTTGGAGGTTGAAAACCTACAAGACCGGGCATTTGCACGCGGTAAATGGTGGTTACGGGAAAAATTGTTTGGTCTTGGTGATCCGCCACCTGAACCTTTTGGCGAACCGTTAGGAAAGGGGTTGCTGGTTTATGCCTTTGGGACATGGATTTACCGCTTCTTCCTGTTTTTAGGGATTGCGGTTTTGGTCTATGCTTATTTTTTCAAGGTCTTGGGCATATTCTTGTTTTTGGTTGAAATTCTGTGGTTTATTGGTTTGCCCATTTGGCGTGAACTTCAGGCATGGTGGAAAAGAAAAAACGATATGAAATGGAATATTCAAAGCCTGCGCACGATGGGTATTTTGGGTGTTGTTGCAATTGCTCTGTTTTTTCCGTGGCAAGGATCCGTTCACTTGCCTGCCATTGTAGATGCGCAAAATTCGGCTCGGGTCTTTGCGCCGTTTAGTGCGCGTTTGGAAACAATCCGGGTCAAACCAGGGCAGGCGGTCAAGCAAGGTGATGTGCTGTTTACCCTGGTATCGGATGAGTTAGATTTTCAAATTGATCAAACCCAGCACAAAATAGATCTGCGCAAAGAATTGGTGAAGCGCGAAGCTGCAGGCGGGGCGGAACGCCAACGGATCCGTATTTTACGCCAAGATCTGGAAAGTGAACAAACACGACTGGAAAGCCTGATAAAAGGTCAAGACCTGTTGACCATCCGCAGCGAAATAGACGGCAGGATAACCGATTTTGATGAACAGTTGTCGGCCGGCATGTGGGTTAATCAAGATCATATTCTGGCGCGTGTTGTGTCATTGAAACAGGCACGCATGATTGCTTATGTGAACGAAGTCCAGGTTGATCGATTGATCAAGGGGGAAGAAGCCACCTTTTTCCCCGATAATTTACAAGGGGCAAAGATCAAAGGCGTTCTACAATCTGTTGCAAGCGTAAATACGGCTTATATAGATCAGGCCTATTTGGCATCGGTTTTTGGTGGGGATATTGCCGTTGAACCGGATCGCCAAAAAAGACTGGTGCCTATGCAAGGGACATATCGTGTGACCTTTGATGTGGCAGAGGATACACCAGCCCCTTCGCATGTGATGCGCGGATCAATTAAGGTGCCGTCCCACCGTGAAAGTCTGTTTGGTGCGATTGCGCGCTCTGTTTGGGCGGTTCTTATCCGCGAAAGTGCCTTTTAATAAATCCTGAGCTAATTTTTGCAATGGTTTTATGTTCAATCAATCAGTCATTGCACAATTTTGCCAAAATCCATTTTTACCACACGGTCGGCACAATCGAAATATCGGTCATCGTGACTGATGATAATCAAGGTTTTGCCTTTGGCCTTTAAGTCTGGCAGTAATGTTTTATAGAAATAATCTTTAAAATGTGGGTCTTGGTCAGCGGCCCATTCATCAAAAATGAAAATGGGTTTATCTTCCAGTAATGTGACGATCAGGCCAAGTCGTTTACGTTGACCTTGTGATAATTTTACGGCACTGAAACGCCCGTCAATACAGCTTGTTTTTTCGCTGAGTTCCATTTGATCAATTAAGGCGTTGACCTGTTCATCATCTATTGCATCAATCCCGTAAAGGTGATCAAATAAATGATAATCGGCAAAAACACCGCTGAACAATTGCCGATAGGATGAAACCCTATTTGTGCCAATCAATCGACCATCGACCAGAATTTTCCCGGCGCTGCGTTTGTATAGGCCGGTTAAGACTTTTAACAATGTGGTTTTCCCACTGCCGTTTCCGCCCACGATAAATAATATTTCACCACGATGCAGGCTCAGGTCAATTTCACCGATCTGAAATGGTTTTTCTTCATATGGGGTTTGTGGAAATCGGAAAAGAAGATTCTGAAATTCGATTTTTTCAAATGTTGAATAATCGATATGAACTTGATCAGTGCTTTTTTCACGCATCATGCCTTCCAGTTCCGCTTCCATACGGTACAGGTTTGAAATAGCCATATTGGCGCGTGATAGTTCAGGAAAAGCAGACAAGCACATCAACAGCGGGGCCACCATGAAAAGGGTGGCGATTGTGACACTCATCGCTGTTTCTTTTTGGAGGTCGGCATAACCGGGCAAGATAAAAACGATAACACCGATCAGAAGATAGAAATAGGTCTGCGTATAGACCATGTGCCCGGAAAAAAGCTTACCGGCCTGTAAGTTCAACAGTTTTAATCGGCGGACAACGCCGCTGTAGGTACGAAAAACAGCTTTGTTTTTACGGGCGTGGAGTTTCAATTCCTTAAAACCGTTCAATATATGACCAAGGGTGCGAAAAAAAGCGGCATCTTCACGCATCAAACGATGGAGCAATGCATCGGCATCTTTGCGGATTGTCATATAGGTGACACCACCAAGGATAAAGGCACAAAGCATAATGAAGAGGGCAGGAACGGAATTCAATCCCACATAAATCATACAGAAAAACACAATGACACTGGATTGAAAGGCGTTGACCAAGGCATTAACGGATTGGGAAAGGGTGGAAACTTCTTGTGTCAGCAAACTGTAGATATTGGCGCGCTCAACCTGTTCAAAGGCGACAAGGTCGGCCCGGCGTAATTTGGTGATGACGCGTTTTCGTATGGAATTGATCATTTCTTCCATCGTCGTCATCGAAGTCAGCAGCGTGTATTTTTTGGTATAATAGTAAAGCGCCATTGTTGTTAGAATCAACAAAATGGCATGTAAATCGGGACCGTCTTTACCGGCAGAAGAGATATTGCTGAACGCGCTGAGCAAAATGGCGTTGATCAATCCCCCTAACGTTGCCATGACAAGTAAGGGAACGGGGGATTTCCGCATTTCTTTGGTTAAAAAGGAAAACAGGTTCATGGCTGATTATCCTCTACAATGCGGCCCTGTTCTAGTTTTATGATATGATCGCAGCAAGAAAAATATCGGTCGTCATGGGTGACCACCACAATGGTTTTGCCTTGTGCGCGCAATTCGGGCAAAAACTCTTCATAAAAATATTGTCGAAAGATGGGATCAAAACCGGCGGCGGGTTCATCTAACAAGTAGATGGGGCGGTCTTCCAACAGGGCTGCAATGATGGCAAGACGCTTGCGTTGCCCAAAGGATAGCCGGGTTGTGCTGAAACTGTTTTGAGCAAAGGTTGTTTTGTCCTGTAGAGCGAGTTTTTTCAGCAGATCATTGACCTTTGTCGCTTTAATATCTTGCAGACCGTAAAATTTATCAAAGAGATGATAATCGGCGAAAACAGCGCTGAATGTTTCGCGAAAAGCTGTTCGTTCAGTCAATGTGATTTCGATATCATCAAGAAGGAGGCGGCCTGCACTTTGAGGATAAAGGCTGCAAATCACTTTCATCAATGTTGTTTTACCACTGCCATTGCCCCCGCAAATAAAAATAATTTGCCCACAATTCAGTTGTAAATCTAAGGGCCCGATGGAGAAAAGAGGCGTGCCGTCTTCTTCCCGGTGGCTATATTCAACTCGTTCCAGTCGGAAGTTGTGTTGCGCGCCAAGAACGGGCATGGATTGGGCAGGTGATGGGGATGTATCTTCAATTTGTGCCAGTTTGGTTTCCAACATGCGGATATGGCTGGTGGCAGCGGCGACTTTAAAATAATCAGGGATCGCGGCAACTACGTTTTCCAGGGATGTCCAGAAAAAGAGAATGGCCACAATAAGTTGGGGAACGGTTTCTTGTGGGGTGAGTTTAAAATAAGGAAAGACAATAACCAAAAGTGCAATCAAGCCATACATATAAGCTTGGGAGAACATGACCGTGTCGGTCAATTTGGAACTGGTGGCTACTTTCAGGGCGGTTGTATCGTCTGATAAACGGTCAAAATCATTAAAAATATGGCGACTTTTGCGACGGCATAGAACCAGTTCCTTAAACCCATCCAGAATATGATTGAGAAGGGCGAAAAACTGATTTTCTTTTTTTGCAGCTTCATAGAGGTCGGGTTGAAGTTCGCTATCCTTAAACTGGTAAACACCAACACCAAAGACAATAAACGCCAAAATTGCCAGAAGGGAAGGAAGGGAAAGCCAACCGATATAGCCAATGCAGGCGATAATAATGACCACGGATTGTGAGGCATTGATTAAGGAAAGACTGGCGTTAGAAATCATTGTGGTTTGCTGCGTAAGCGCAACATAGAAGTTTTCTTTACCCATTGATTCAAATGCGATGAGGCTGGATTTGCGAATTTTATCGGCAATACGGATGCGAACACCGCGCAGGATATTTTGGACAATAGATTGCGTACGGTCGAGGGAAATCTTTTTGCTGTAGGATGAAACCAGCAAGGCAATAGAAAAGAGAAGAAAGCCGCGCAAGTTCATCTCGCCGGACTGCACTTCTCCTGCCGCTTTGTTCAAAATGGCCAGCATGGCAGAACTGGATAGACCGGAAATAATGCCCAGAATTGCAATTCGTTTAAAAGAGGCATGGGTTTCTTGGCGCAGGAGATTGAATATCATTGCTTCTAAATCGGGTTTAGTGTGTTACTGATTATCTTGCTCGTATAGGTGTATTGACACCTTCGCGAAAACCACTCTAAAATGCAACTAATAAAAAATTAATAGATTAAAATTCACCAATAAGTAGTAATAAGAGCATTATTCATGTCCATGACATCGACGAACGGCCTGCGACCTTTTGTTCGCAAGCATGAAAATCAATCCACTTCGAATAAATGGGTTATGCAATTTCAAGCCCATCATGCAACGGCAGAAAAAGTGATTTGTTTACCCCATGCAGGGTGCGGGGCAGCGGCATTTAAAACATTGACGGGGAATTTTTTTCACAATCGAGATATGGTCGTGGTGCAATACCCGGGGCGTGAAACCCGCATGAGAGAACCGTTTGTGCGAGATATGCACGACTTGGTTGACGAGATTATACGGGCGTTGATCCCGCATATGACAGGGCCTTATATCCTGTTTGGTCATAGTATGGGGTCCAAGGTTGTTTATGAAGTGGTGCAACGTCTTCAAGCCCAAAAAGACCGCTTACCTGAAAAGATGGTGGTATCGTGCAGTCCAGCCCCTCATTGCCCATCCGGTTTGAATAATGCCTTTCAGGAAAGTGATGATTTGTTTTTGCAATATCTGAAACGCCTTGGCGGTGTGCCGGATGAATTACTGGCAATCCCGGATTTGCTGGAGATGGTTTTGCCGATTTTACGTGCGGATTTTGAATTGCTGTATCGTTATCAGGCCCCGGCCAATGCTGAAAAGATTAATTGCGCACTTTCGGCCATTGGCAGTGCGCAAGATGTTTCAGTGACAGTTCAGGATGTGGCCCATTGGCAGGACCTTTGTGCGGGACAGTTTAATTTGATCCCGGTTGAAGGCGGGCATTTTTATTTTCCGAATTTGAATGTCGGAATAGATGACCTCATCCCATGATGACATCGGGGGATGTACATGTTTGGGTTTTCCCCTTGATGCAACTGTCCGGGCAGGTCAACGAGCTTGCCTTGTGCTTGAGTGCACCGGAACGCATCCGTAGCGAGCGGTTTTATTTTGATCATTTAAAACGGCGCTTTATTGTGCGCCATGCATTTCTTCGACACACTATTGCAAGATACCTTTCTTTGTCTGCACCGGAAGTAAAATTTGATCAGAATGCATATGGAAAACCCAGATTATCGGAGAGGGATAATCACGCTGATTTGCGGTTCAACCTGTCCTCCAGTGGGGAATGGGGCGTACTTGCCTGTATGTATGGGCATGATCTTGGCATCGACGTAGAAGAACAACGTTTTATGGTGGAACGAGACCAGCTTGTTAGTGATTTCTTTTCTGAACAAGAAGTCATGCAATGGAAAAAATTGTCTGATCGTCGAAAAGATGAGGCATTTTTTATCGGCTGGACACGCAAGGAAGCTTATATCAAAGCCCTTGGGCTTGGGCTTTTCCTTGATCTTAAAAGTTTTAGCGTGTCATTTGATGAACATGAGGACCACCTGTTATCGGGTAATGAGGATAAGTGGCGGCTGGTTCATTTTTTAGCCGCCCCCCATTATCGGGCCTGTGTTGCCTGTCCTGAAGAAGCGAAATCGCTATCCTTTTTCCATATCTCTGAAGTGTGTGGTGATCACATGTTCAAGAATATCCAGCCCTTTGACAAGGTCGTCTTCTTCGATCGTTAGGGGGGGCATAATCTTTATAATCTGGCTTTTGGGACCACAGGTTTCTAAAATAACGCCTTGGGCGAACATGTCATTTTGAATGCCCTGGGCCAACAGGGGATCATGAACATCGACACCTTTCATCAGGCCTAGCCCTTTGACACAAAGGCCGTGTTGGGGATGTGCTTGGGCGATATGATCCAGCTTGTCTCGCATGATCTGGATATTGTTTTCCAAGTGATTGATGAATGTTGCATCGTTCCAAAAATCAAGTGCGTGGCGCGCGCTGATGAAAGCAAGGTTATTGCCGCGAAAGGTGCCGCTGTGTTCCCCCGGGTTTTGTGTATCAACATCCGGCTTAATCAGGACCATCGCCATTGGTAATCCAAATCCGCCAATAGATTTGGAAAGACAAACCAAATCAGGTTCGATATTGGCGCGTTCAAAACTGAAAAAGGAACCGGTGCGACCACAACCGGTTTGCACTTCATCCACAATCAACAGAATATTTTCGCGTTTGGCAAAATCGGACAAGTCACGTAACCATTGGCGTGATGCGACATTTAGACCGCCTTCGCCCTGCACGGTTTCCAATATGATGGCGGCTGGCTTGTCAATACCGCCGGCCGGGTCGCTGATCATCTTGTCGAGATAGGCAACCGTGTTGACCCCTTCGCCGAAATAATCGCAATAAGGCATACGAACCGTATCGGACAGGCCCGTACCGCCTGATTTACGGTCCCCACAATTGGCGGTCAGGGCAAGGGAGCCAAGGGTCATACCGTGAAAGCCGTTGGTGAAGGCAACAACATTGGATCGTCCTGTGGCTTTGCGTGCGACTTTTAAGGCGGCTTCAATAGCGTTTGTGCCGGTCGGTCCGGTGAATTGAATTTTATATTTCAACCCCCGTGGCATGAGAATTTGGCGTTGAAACGTTTCCAAAAAATCGGCCTTGGCGGATGTATGCATATCAAGCGAGGTCGTCACGCCATCATTTTGTAAATAATCGATTAAAACCGATTTTAAAACCGGGTGGTTATGACCGTAATTAAGCGCCCCGGCGCAGGAGAGAAAATCAATATAGGATTTCCCTGTATCATCCCAAAGCGTTGCGTTACGGGCTTTGGTAAAGTTTACCGGAAACTTGCGACAATAGGTCCGCACCGAAGATTCCAGCTCTTCAAAAATATTAAGAGAAGATAGGTCAGAAGGTTCCGTTATTGTCTTGCTGGTAATATGTGTCATCTCATCCACCACGGGCTAATTGTTACCATGTATTGGGATTTACACATACATATTTAAAGTTGTCAAATATATAAAATACACTTTAAATAATATGTTTTAATAATTTTTTAGGGTATAAATAAATTTATTCATCTAAAAAGTGTTGTGTGTTTTGTGGTACTGGATTGGCAAATGAGAATTAAATCATTGAAATTTTTGGGCTTTGTTTCAAGTTGTGCGTTTTTGTCCGCTTGTGGTTCGCTAGATCAATTCTCTCGTGATTTTGATGAGAGAGAACGCCCTTCCATACATGTATCCGGGGATCGTTTAAGAGATCCTTTTGTGCGCGAAGGGGTGAAAGCTCTGGAACAACAGGATTATGTAGAAGCCGTAAAATCGTTTAACCGGGCCTTAAAATTTGAACCAAGTAATTCCCGCCTGCATTTTTTAGCTGCCTTGAGTTATCATTTACAGGCTGAACAAGGAGACAGCAGCCAGCTTTCCATGGCAAAAGTTGGGTATGATTTAGCCTTGCGACATGATCCCGCAAATTTCTGGGCGGCTTCTCAGTTGGGGCATATCGCTTTTGCAGAAGGCGATTATGAAGGGGCACAAAATGCCTTTGCTTACGCTTTGATTTATGCACCAGATAAAACGGATTTCTGGCATGGATTGGCGGTGTCGTCTTATGGGGCGCATGATTTGGAAACCGCCCTGCATGCGGTTCAATATCTTGATGGAAATACAAACCTAGACCTGAACCAACTTGATGATCTGGCAATGATTGAAGCTGCCGCTGGGCGATTTGCAGAGGCTGATAAATATTATGCAACTTATATGGCGCAAGCGGAAAGCGTATCAAGTTTTCGAACAAGTTTGCTGACAAATCGTTTGGCGGCATGGAAGAACCTTCATCAAAATGGGTTCGAGTTCGCCCAAAATGAAATTATCCCGGATACTCAAGAAGAAATCTCCACCGCGACAACAACAAGTAAAACAACTTCTAAGGTGAGTGATATCTCTGTACGTGAGGGAAAAGAGATGACCTTGGTTGATGTGGTGATTATTCGTTCAGAAGAACGTCATAGCACATCCAAGGGGGTGAATTTGCTCAATGGATTATCCTCAACGTTATCCGGGACGTTATGGAGTATGAACGATACCCGCACCGTTAATAAATATGGGGCTAACAGCGCAACGACGACTTACACCATTAATCCGTCCTTTTCCTTGTCGGCGACTTATTCGTTAAATATCTTCAACGATAATTATGATCGTAACGAGGTTTTAGCCCGTCCTACTTTGGTTGCCTTGGATAATACAACATCCGAATTTTTTACGGGCTCTGTTTTTCATGTGGAACTGCCCGGTGCCGCAGGCAGTGTCGGTGCGGTTGAAAAAGTTCCGGTCGGTGTTCGTTTGGAAGTGACTCCTAAATTTTTAAATACACAAGAGATTCAGCTGAAAGTGGCTGCGGGCCGTGCGTTTATCGAAGGGCAATCAGCCAATGCTGGGTTTAATAATTTTACGCAAGTGACGCAAAATTCTGTTTCTGCCAATGTGGTGATGAAGTTTGGTGATACCTTGGTTTTAAGTGGCTTAAGCGAGAAGGAAACCCAAAATTTACGTGATGGCGTTCCTTTGTTGCAAGATATCCCGGTGGTGCAATATCTATTTTCAAATGAAAACACGTTAGATTATACAAAGTCTGTGATTGTTTTAATTACGCCACGTAAACCTCATTTTACGCAACAAGTTTCTGATAGTGATATTGGGCAAACGAATGATCCCGAGCTGGCCTTGGAACAACATTTTCTGAAGAGTTTAAAAGAAAACATGGACTGGGTCCGGCCTGCGGATAATCTGGCGGCAGTGTTTCATCATCTTAAATCCAGCAAGCTATTTAATGCGTTTCGGCGCGGTGATGTCACGTTAGAAGACTGGTACAGTCCGCAACGTCTGGACCGCATGATGAAAGAAACTCTCGGTTTTCTGTATTTCTAAGAAATATCGTTATTGTTTTTCAAATTGGTAATGACAACATAAAGAATCGAAAACATGAGATGGTGTTTTGATGTTGCTCAGCCTTGAATCTATTGCGTTTTTTACTAATTGGTCATTTTTCCTATAAAGTATATCTCCATAAGGAAAAACGACTTTATATAGTGAAAAATATGGTAAAAATATAATAATATTGAAAAATATTAGTCAGATTTACTTTTCGTGTTTTGCTAGATTTCAAGTGTGAAATAAATAGTTGAAAACAAGGAATTTGATATGACCGCAAACCAAAGCCTGCAACTGCGCAGCACGATCCAGTCGGCCTATCTTGGCGACGAAACAGATGTCGTTCAACGTTTGATCAAGGAACTGGCATTGGATGAACAGACGCGTGCACGTATTTGTGGCGAGGCGGTCAAAATTGTGGAAACTCTGCGTACAAGCGCAACGCCGGGCATGATGGAAGTCTTTCTGGCAGAATATGGTTTGACCACACAAGAAGGCGTTGCCTTGATGTGTATGGCCGAGGCACTGTTGCGTGTGCCTGATGACATCACCATTGATGCGCTTATTCAGGATAAAATCGCTCCGGCGGATTGGAGCAGTCACTTGGGCCATTCCAGTTCGCCATTGGTCAATAGTTCCACTTGGGCCTTGTTGCTAACCGGGAAGATTATTCAGGATCAAGAATCTGATAAATGGGATGTGACAGGTACCATTCGCGGCCTGATTAAACGTGCAGGCGAACCTGTTATCCGCAAAGCCGTTGCGCAATCTATGAAAATCTTGGGTCACCAATTCGTTTTGGGCCGCAACATTGATGATGCGATGGAACGGGCCGAGGGGATGGAAAAGAAAGGTTACACCTATTCTTATGACATGTTGGGTGAAGCGGCGCGCACTGCAGAAGATGCCAAACGTTATTTCATGGCTTATTCCAAGGCGATTTCAAATATATCGGACAAATGCAACGCTGATGATATCCGCGATAATCCGGGAATTTCAGTAAAGCTGTCGGCCCTACATCCGCGTTATGAATTTGCAAAACATGACCGGGTGATGAACGAACTGGTCCCGCGCCTGTCCAGTCTGGTTCATCAGGCGAAAAACGCGAACATGGGCTTTAATATTGATGCGGAAGAAGCCGATCGTCTGGATATTTCCCTTGATGTCATTGAAGCCGTCTTGTCCAACCCGGATTTAAAAGGTTGGGATGGTTTTGGTGTGGTCGTGCAGGCCTATGGGCCGCGTGCCGGATATGCGATTGACTGGCTTTACGACCTTGCCAGCCGACTGGATCGTAAAATTATGGTTCGTTTGGTGAAAGGAGCCTATTGGGATGCGGAAGTCAAGCTGTCTCAGGTCAATGGTCTGGATGCTTATCCCGTCTTTACCCGTAAATCGTCCACCGATATCAGTTACATGGCGAATGCCAAAAAACTGTTGGGGATGACAGACCGGATTTATCCGCAATTTGCCACGCATAACGCCCATAGTGTCGCAACTATTCTCGAACTGGCAGGCAGTGAAGATAATTATGAATTCCAACGCTTGCACGGAATGGGCGAAGCCCTGCACCGTGTGGTTAAGGAAGCGCATAAGGGGCGTTGCCGTATCTATGCGCCGGTCGGTATTCATGAAGATTTGCTTGCTTATTTGGTGCGTCGCCTTTTGGAAAATGGGGCAAATAGTTCGTTTGTTAATCAGGTGTTGGATGAAAATGTTCCAGCGGGCGAAGTTGTAAAAGATCCGGTGGCGTATGTTCTGGCGCAAGATACAATTCCAAATCCGAAAATTCCGAACCCGCTGAAAATTTATGCGGAAGATCGTACCAATTCCAAAGGGATCAATATTGCAAACCCGCCTGTTTTGGCAGGATTGGAAGAAAAACGCGGCATTTATCGCACGACCAAATGGCAAGCTGGCCCGATTGTCGGCGGTGTTATGCTGGAAGGAACGAAAATTCCGGTCTTTAACCCATCCAACCGCGAAGATATGGTTGGTGAAGTGATTGAAGCAAGTGCCGAACAGGTTGAAACCGCCATTGCAAAGGCACAAGAAGCCCAAGTTGCATGGGCACAGACACCTGCGAAAGATCGTGCTGCCTGCTTGAACCGGATTGCCGATTTATACGAAGACAATATCGCAGAACTGATGGCGATGGTATCACGCGAAGCCGGTAAGTCCATTCTGGACGGGATTGCGGAAATTCGTGAAGCCGTTGATTTCTGCCGTTTCTACGCCTTGCGTGCGATTGAGCTGGGTGAAAATCCGGATTTAACAGCCCGTGGCCTTTTCACCTGTATTTCGCCGTGGAACTTCCCGCTGGCGATTTTTACAGGTCAAATTGTGGCCGCCTTGGCAACCGGTAATGCGGTTCTGGCAAAACCGGCCGAGCAAACACCGCTGGTGGCGAGCAAGGCCGTTGAATTGATGCATAAAGCAGGCATCCCGGGTGATGTACTGGCTTTGTTACCGGGGCAAGGTCACAGTGTCGGGGCAAAACTGACATCGGATAGCCGTATCAGCGGGGTCTGTTTTACAGGGTCCACGCAAACGGCCCAATTGATCCATAAGGCAATGGCGCAAAATATGGATCCGCAAGCCCCGTTAATCGCTGAAACAGGCGGTATGAACGCGATGATCGTCGATTCAACCGCACTGCCTGAACAAGCTATTCGTGATATTCTGGCCTCTTCCTTCCAAAGTGCGGGGCAGCGGTGTTCCGCCCTTCGCATGCTATATGTGCAAGAAGATGTAGCAGATAAAGTCATTCATATGTTGAAAGGCGCAATGGATGAACTGGAAATCAATGATCCATGGTCCATACAGACCGATGTCGGCCCGGTGATTGATGAAGAAGCCCGCAAAACCATCGAAGACCACTGTCAGAAGATGGAAGGCGAAGGCCGCTTGATTAAGAAACTGGATATTACCGCCGTGAAAGATAAGGGCACATATGTTGCCCCGGCGGTCTATCGCGTGAACGGTATCGAAGATCTGGAACAGGAAATCTTTGGCCCAATTCTGCATGTGGCAACCTTTAAGGCAGCAGATTTGTTGAAAGTGGTCGATAATGTGAATGCCATGAAATATGGCCTGACCTTTGGTATTCACACCCGTGTAAACCGCCGTGTTCAAAAAGTTTGTGAACGTGCGCGCGTTGGTAACTTGTATGTGAACCGCAACCAGATCGGTGCGGTCGTTGGGGTGCAGCCTTTTGGTGGTGAAGGGTTGTCTGGCACCGGACCAAAAGCTGGTGGTCCACTTTACCTGCGTCGTTTTGTTGCTTCTCAAGCCCCTGCCAATAATGACTCGGTTATATTGGCTGAGGGTACAAAGGAAACGGCTAATGTGGCTGCGATTAATGCGGTCTTGCCGGAATTGGCGGATAAGCAAGTTGTCTGGGATAGCCGTGATGACCGATTGGCTCAACTGAGCAAGTTGGTAGATACGGATGGGAATATCCTGTGTGAAGTCGCCAAACAGGTACGCAAAAATCTGATCGGTTATCATTTCGATACAGAAGAACTGATGGGCCCGACCGGAGAAAGCAACAAGCTGGCCAATCATGGTCGTGGTGTCATGATTTGTTGTGGTCAGGATGCAGCTTATTATGCGCTGATGGCGCTGGCTTGTGGCAATACGGTCTTGTTGGTGGATGCGCCAACCGATCAGGCGGATGCATTGGTAAAAGCCTTTGGCGATACTGTCAAAACCATCAACGGTTCCATAAATGGGCTTGATTTATCGCAGCTTGGTTGGTTTGCCGGGATTGCCTTTAACAGTTCTGAATATGACGTGCGTGTTATTCGCAAACAATTGGCGGCGCGTGAGGGCGCGATCTTATCCGTCTTATGTGACAAGCAGGATTGGGCCTGTTTTGTGACCGAACGCACCTTGTGTGTGGATACGACTGCATCCGGTGGGAACGCGGCCTTGCTGGCTTCTGCATAAGTTTTAATTTTCTCCCCGACTGTATGCCCTGTTCGCCGGTTGGTGAACAGGGCATTTTTTTGTTCAGCTGGCGAGTGTTTGTTCCAACAAATCGGCAAGTTCTTCTAGGCTTTGCGCATTGTCATCAATCACCATTTCATCGCAGAAACGATCGGCCAATAAGTCATTCAGCAGGTAATCGGCCAATTTTTCAATGGTGGGATAGAGAAAGACCAATGTGGCGGGCAAGGTGCAGTCGTATGTTTTTTGTAATCGATTGCGAAATTCAACCGATAACATGGAATCCATGCCTAAATCGGTAAAACCTTGTTGAAGAGACGGCCATTTGGATTTTGCCAATCCCAAGATCGTCCCGACTTGTTTCGTCAGTTGATCTTGTAAGACGGTTTGTCGGTTGTCGGTTGTTGCTTCCATCAAGGTTTTCAGCAAGGAAGATTGTGTTTTATCCTCGTGGCCCTCTGTTGCGGATTTGATCGGAAGGACATGTTCATAAAGCAGGGCCGTGCGAGGCGGAATTTTACCCGCCCAGCGTGCCCAATCTATATCAGCCAGTGTGATTTCACAGATATCTTTATCCAGCAAAGTACCCATGGCATTCAGGGCCGCAGTGGGATCAATGGGGGAAATACCTGTTTGTTTAAGCTGATCTTCCACAGCTTCATTTTGTGCAAGATAGCCGACATCGGCAATAGCCCCCCAGTTGATGCACAAGCTGTTTAGCCCCAGATCATGACGTTTATGCGATAATCGGCGCAAATAATTGTTGCCTGCCACATAGTTGGCTTGACCGGGATTACCGATCACGGCGGAGATGGACGAAAACAGGACAAACAGGTCAAGGTCGATATCTTGCGTACAATCGTGCAGATTTTTTGCCCCAATCGCCTTTGTCTGGAAGACTTTTTCAAAATCAACAGGTGTCAGTTGATTAAGATATCCATCGGCATAGATATTGGCGGCATGGATGATACCTGCTAAGGGAATGTCGGTCCCTTTCTTATAAGGTGTGATGATATCGCGCAAAGCCGTTAAATCGGTAACATCACAGGCTTTAATCTCGGCTGTTATGCCTTGATTGCGCAAAGTTTCAATATCTGTTTTGGAGGTATCCGGGATTGTTTGACTACGTCCCAGCAAGATCAAATGCCCGGCCCCGTTTGCGGCCATCCATTTGGCGACACTCAAACCAAAACCGCGCACGCCACCGGTGATTAAATAGGCAGCGTCTTTTTTGAAACGCGTCAATTTAATATCGGATTGTGTTGTAAAATGAGATGGATTTACAGGGATATAGGTTAAAGACCGTTCCCTTATTTTATCGAAGTAAGTGGACGGCATGCACATTAAATCAATAAAGCGGCCTGAAGGTCTTACGAGATTGATTTGACGTTGGTAATCATTTGCGGGCGTTGTGTAAATCATCAAATCTACGCCGTTTCCGCCTGTGATCTCCATAATGCGGTATTCAAGGTTGGTGTCTGCTGCTGGCAAGATAAGATCAGCTTGTTCAACAACCATTGTGCCATAGGCAATGACGATCACCTGTGCACCGGATTTCTGAAGCTGCTGACATAACCGGGGGGTGAGGGCGTTTTGATCATGCAAAATCACCCAATCGCCTTTTTGAAGTGGGGGAACCTGTTTCAGGATATGTTGGACAGCCTTGTCGACTTCGATGTCATTTTTGACCGTCTGATGCTGTTTCTCCTGCAAGTTTCTTGGGTCAAGACGATGGAGCCTTTTGGCGAAAATAGCTTTGTTGGTGAGGGCAATTTCGGGGCCGAAGGTGTCTTTTTTCAAAACATCCAGTAACGTTGGAATATCATTTTGATCCTGAAGATCAATTTGCAGGCAGGTTATGTTTGGATACTCATTGGTGATCACACGCCCCATTCCCCATATTCCGGCACTGCTTAGATCACCTTGGCGATACCCTTGGGTGACAAGGCAAATATGCTGAGGGATTTTTTGCTGGCTGCCCAGTGTTTGCAGGATACGGAGCAATTCAAGCTCCTCTTTATCTTTGCCACAGAAAATCACCCCCCATTTCTCAGACGTAAAGTCTGGTAGATGATCACCATCAAGTAAAAGGGCGTGCGCGCCTTTTTCAACTAAACCGGCTTGAATAGTGTGTGCAAAATCGTGTGTACCGCAGATTAACCAATTTTGCGTTTGCAGGTGATTTGGTAGGTTGGCTGGGAGAGACATTTCTTCCCATTTGAAATTGTAAAAATCATGTTCAAAATGCTGTAAAGGGTCTTCTTTAAAGGCGCTCAAGGCCTGACAAGTGAAACCGGATAGATGAGCGAGGATAAGGCCCTGTTCATCGCATAAGGTGATATTGCCTTTAACAAAGCGGTTATCAAACAGAACCAGTTCCGTGCAAGCAAACAGACGATGGGGTATTTTACCCGTTAAGATCAAGTGATCGAGATGAACGGGTAAATAAAGACCATCCAGCCCGTTTTCATCCAATAAGGACAGAAACGTTTGAAAAGCTCCGTCAAGAAGGCTGGGATGCAAGTGATAATCTGCATTGTCCAATCCATCGGGGAGGACCATTTCGGCCAAGGCGCGGGAGGGGCTGAGGTATAGCTTTTCAATAGCCTGAAAAGCCGGGCCGTAAGTTAATCCCCGGTGTTGGAAGGATTGATAAAGATCGTCGCGCCCGATTATCTTTGTGGTTTGTGCACGCCAGTCTTGTAAGTCGATGGGTGCAATGTCCGGGCAGAAGGCGTCTTTGGACACATACCCATTCGCATGGTTCTGCCATTGCCCTGCGATTTGGGAGTGAATATTGAATTGACCTGTTTTTGGGGTGTAGCTGAATTGTATAGGTGTTGCTTCATCCTTGTTTAGGTATAAGGCTTTCTTAAACGACACATCATCGATCTGGACCGGAAAATCTGTTGTAGGGGACGCTGCCAATGCCATTTCAAGATAGACGGCACCGGGGTAGACGATATCTGTGCCCACCTTGTGATCTTGTAAATAAGTATGGGTTTTCAAATCGATATCCATATCCCATAGGGGGGATGCACTGGGCAGGCGACTGCCCAGCAGGGGATGGACAGTTTGGGCATTGAAATGTTTGGTGCGCATCCCGCCTTTGCGGTAATTTTCAGACTGTTCACTTTCCAACCAATAGCGTTCACTTTGCCAAGGGTAAAGGGGCAGATCAAACGAACGGGGTTTATTGGGATAAAGCGTGTGCCAATCCTTGAATATGCCTCGTTCGTACAGACGTGCCAGAACGTTCATCACGCTTTCGACCTCGTCTTGTTTGCGTCGCAGGCAACTGACGACAAAACAATCAGGCAGGGTTTCACTGATAGATGTCGCCAAAACCGGGTGTGGGGCAAGTTCCACAAATGCATTGCATCCAAAATCATTTAAGGACTGAATGGCATCGGCAAACAAGACGGGTTTGCGAATGTTGTCAAACCAGTACTCTGCGTTGATGGTACGTCCATCCCTTAAGGTTCCGCTGACGGTGGAAAAAAGCGGCGTATGCGTGACTTGTGGGGTAAGGGACTGCAAAGCACTGACAAGTTCGTCTTTTAACGGGTCCATTTTGGGACTGTGATAGGGAACCTTGCCATTGATCATTTTGCAAAAAATATTGTTGTTCTTTAACTCGCTTACGATGTCGTTCAAGGCAATCTCACCGCCTGCCAAGGCTGTTGCAAAGGGGCTGTTCACGGCCCCAAGCGAGACTTCACTTTCCCGCCCTTTCAGGTAAAACGCGGTGTCTTCCTGTGATAATGCGGTGGCAAGAATGCGCCCCTGTCCTTCGGTTTGATGTTGCAGGCGGCTGCGGTGGTAAATCACAAGGCAGGCATCTTCAAGGCTGAGGGCACCGCTGACATGGGCGGCGGCAACTTCACCTGCGCTGTGTCCGACAATGGCATCGGGGGTAACGCCTTTGGATTTCAACAGCTCTGCCAAGGCGACTTGCAAGGCAAAAATACCGGGCTGGGCAATCTGGGTTTCTTCAATCCGGCTGTTGTCTTCGGCTCGGTTCAGTTCTTCCCATAGGGACCAGTCGGCATGATGGGATAAAAGCTGATCAATCTCTTTAATCTTATGGGCAAAGAGCGGTTCTTCTTCCATAAGTTGACGTCCCATTGCCCACCATTGCGGTCCCATACCGGAAAAGACGAAAGCGATTTTTCCGGTATTTGTTGCAACGGATGTCGGTTCCCCATCTTGTTCCAGATATAAATCCAGTTTTTCCTTCAAATCAAAGCGGTCTTTGGCGACAAAGCCTGCACGGAAATCATGGTGTTGACGCAGCCGGGCCAAGTTGGTTGCGATGTCACAAAGACCAACGTCTTTTTGATCCAGATAATCCATCAGGGAACGAACGGTTGCTTTCAATGCCTGATCATTTCGGGCGGACAAGGCGATAAGGTGCGCAGGGTGCGTGCTGTTTTCTGTCGTGTGGGGTTGTGTCTGGTAATGATCGGCACCTTCCAGGGCGACATGCACATTTGTACCGCCAAAACCAAAGGAATTTACCCCGATGTAACGGGGGTGCTTATCTTGTTTAAACGGGGTGTTTTCTGTGACGACGCGCAGGTTCCAATCCTCAAACGGGATATTTTTGTTTGGGGTGTTGAAATGAATGTTGGGCGGGATTTTTTCAAAATGCAGGCTGAGGGCGGCTTTTATCAATCCCGCCATGCCTGAGGCAGCCTCTAGATGACCGATGTTAGATTTGACAGATCCGATTTTACAAGGGGCATTTTTTTGGCGATCTTTAGCAAAAACATCACTGATTGCACCTGTTTCGATGGGGTCACCCGTTGGGGTACCCGTGCCGTGGGCTTCGACATACCCCACCTGTTTGGGATCAATTTGGGCCTGTTGATAGACAGCGCGCATTAACTCGGACTGAGATTGACGGCTGGGCACGGTGACGCTTTTTGTATGTCCATCCTGATTGGACCCGGTGGCATGAATAACGGCGTAGATACGGTTATTGTCTGCCAAGGCTTGGGACAATGGTTTTAATAAGACGGCCCCAATGCCTTCACTGCGGACATATCCGTTTGCGCTGTCATCAAAAACCTTGCACCGACCATCGGGGGATAAAAATCCGCCTTTTGAAGTCGAAATTGTCCATTCCGGTTTGAAAATCATATTCACCCCGCCGACAACAGCGCGTGTAATCTCGCCGTTTTTAAGGGCTGTGCAGGCAAGATGCAGGGCAACCATGGATGATGAACAGGCGGTATCGACGCTTAAACTTGGCCCCTTGAAATCGTAATAGTGTGAAATACGATTGGATAGTAACGTTGCGCTGGACCCGATGGAAGTATGTGCCCCCAATAAGTCGCGTTGCATGGTGTCGTGGGATAACAGATTGTAATCCACGGCAAAACATCCGACATAAACCCCGGTTGAGCTGCCTTTTAAATGCGTGGGGATTTCACCGGCATCTTCAAACATTTCCCATGTAACTTGCAAAAGCTGACGTTGTTGGGGGTCCATTGCGTTGGCTTCGCGCGGGGAAATACCGAAAAAGGCAGCATCGAATTTATCGAAATCGTCTATGAAACCGGCACAACGTGTACGAATGGTGCCGGGCTCGCTCATATCGTCGTTATAAAAATGATCAAGGTTCCAGCGATCTTTGGGAACTTCGGTGATGGCATCGTATTTGTTGCAGATCAGCTCCCAAAACTGACGCGGGCTGTTGGCGCCGTGGGGGAAACGGCAACCAAGGCCGATGATGGCAATCGGATCGTTCTTCATAGGTTTATTCTCTCTCATTCTTATCCGTTTATTGGGCAACCATGCGGTATTGATCGGGGATGTAACCATTGTTCAGCGCATATTGGATCAGGCGTTTACCGGGATAGATCACATCAATGGGGGATCGGGCGAGGTCGCAATCCTCAAAATGTGTGCAGCCAAGAACGAAAGCTTCGGCCTTTAGATGCGCGCTGGTTTCAATCAATTGATGCAGGATATCTTCGACAAAGGGTTCATTGTTTTCGACTGCTTCGACCAGCGAAACCATTGCATAGGACAAGGTTGTGGTCGTGCGGTTGTTTTGGTCGCAAAAGAGTCGAATATTGTTGATGGTATCTTCAAAACAGGCCACCACACCGACGGAAGAATATTGGGCTAGAAAATCGTTGTACACGAGGCTCAGACTTAAAATAGGGGTGCGGATTTTGTTGGCGAGACGATCCCAATCCACTGAAAAGGAAAGGGTATTGCAAAAGACGAGAAAGACATCAGCCTGTATGGGACGCAGCTTTTCCAGAATATAATCATCGATTAAGGGAACGCGTGCGAGAATATCACGATAATCACTGGGGGATTTGGAAATGGGTACCCCTTGGGCCGCAATACCCATGCGTGCCAGCAGATCCACGCCAATTTGTGCGTCACATCCATCACCACCGATAACGTAAATCATATGGTTTCCTCCTTCTGGAAAAGGCCAAGTTCTTTTAATTTGTGAAAGACCAATTTGCTTTTGTCGCCCAAGGTGCCGTTTTGAACGGCAAGGCGGTTTTCGTTCTGGGCATCGTGCCAGCTGATTAAGGGGCTGATGGCTTGATTAATCTCGTGCGCGCGTTCAACAAGATGGACAAAAATCTGATAGATTTTGCGTAGTTCCGTCATGTTCTGTGGCGTGCCGATATGTCGAAGTTCCACATATAATTTGTCTGAATTTTCAATCGCACGGGTGATTGTGCCAACGTCGCCATCGATGGTCCCCGCCCCGGTATCAAAGACCAGACGGCAATGCCAGAACGGCAGGGACAGGTTATAAAAATTGGCAAGATTGCCGTTTACATAGGTTTTTTCATACCGGATTTTATCCGTGCGCATCTGCGGTGTGGTTGGAACATGATTGACCTGAAATGCCGTTGCGCCGTCTAAGATCACATCCGATACGCGGGGACGCCCGTTTTGTGTATCAAAAAAAGCAAGTTCACCATTTTGGGCTGGGTTGGACACGATAAAAGCGGGCAGGTCCAACAGGTTTGCGACATAATCGTCAAGGCTATTGATCTCGCGTGTCGGCAGGCCCGTGCGCTGTTCACTATAAGGGATCGCGTGTAACCAGTTTTGCAGACGTGGCGTGTTTTTTATATCGTGTCCACCGTAAAGATGCACAAACAGGGGCGCACTTAGATAAAGGGTGCGCAACACGGCCGTAATTTCGGGTGTGGAAATATCAATGGCCGGCTGAAAGGCCAGCGAATTCATCAAATGCCAATGGCCCCAATTTTGATGACGTACGATGCTGTAAAGACCGGTGGAAACGGTGCGGTCCCAATATTCGTCCTCGTTGGGCGGGGCATATTGGGATACCCAATGCAGGTGATATTCCGGCGTTATGGATTTAAAAAATGCCAGTAGTTTTTCCAGATTACCAATTGTGGCATCCAGATCATGAAAAGGTAGGCTGACCAGTTCGACAATGGCGCAATTGTTATCCAGTATAAACCAACCGTTTTTGCCAGAAGCCCCAAGGGCCAGCCCGTTGTAGGGTTCTGTAATGGCGCTATATCCGGCACAAACGGCCCGATCAACGATGATGGCCCAGTCTTTTGGGGTGGCAGGTGTGTTGTCTTTGGTCAGGAACAATTCCAGTTCCGCCCCTAACTTTCGCGATTTCATGCGGGATGTCCTTCTTTTTGAACAGTATGGGGCACAGCAGGCAGATTAAGCCCGTCGATAAAGCGGTCCAGTTCATCTTGATTGAAATCGCAATAATCAATATCAGACGGGGTTAGTTCCCGTTCGGGCTTCCTGTCAATTTCAGTGATCATATGTTGAAGCTCATCTTTGAAACGATGCAGGAAATCCACAATGGTTTGGGAATGATAATGACGGGTGCTGAACCCGATTTTGATGTTCAGTTTGCCCTTGGTGATCAGGGCGATGACTTCAATAAGAAAGGGTTGTGGGGCATTTGGGGAAATGTTGGGGGCAACGTCGCGTTCTGACAGGCTGAAAAAACCGCCTTCTTCAAATTCATCAAATTGACCGAGATAGTTAAAACTGATTTCTGGAGCCGCCATTAAGGGCTGGTTGGCGAGGTAGCGCAGCAGCCCGTACCCCATCCCTTTTTGTGGAATGTTGCGCAAAACTTCTTTGACATGTTTTAAATTTATGCATCTGTCTGGGGTGATTGTGGGCAGCAATACAGGATACATACTGGTCAGCCAACCGACATTTGCGCCAATATTCAGGCCGTTGTCTAATGCTTCGCGACCATGACTTTCCAGCATAAGGGCCGGTGGGGCCGTATCGGCAAGCGGGCCAAAGGCACGCGACAGCGCACAAAGCAAGAAATCATCTATTCGGCTGTTAAAAGTTTCATGAATATCACCCAGCAGGCGGGCCGTATCTTTTTCAGGCAATGTTGTTTCAACGACTTCGCAATCGGCGTGTGTGCAGCCGTTCTGTTCAAAATCATGAATTAAGGGTCGGTTTTGGGCCTGTTGATCAATCTCCTGCCAATAGGTCAATTGGTTTGTTGCTGTCTTGGTGGCATAGGTGTTGATGGTTTTCGCCCAATGAGAAAAAGCAACAGGAGGCGGAGAGAGAGAAGCTGTGGGCGTGTTATAGATTGTTTCCAGTTCTTCAAACAAGGTCCGCCAGGATACGGCATCAATAATCAAGTGATGAGCGGTGATAAACAGGTAATCTTTTGTGTCTGTACGAAACAAGCCGACCTGAATGGTTTGTCCTGTTAGATCTACTTTTTCCTGCAAGGCTTGCGTGTTGGGCAGGTCGGGTGCAAAATTGAACGATGTAAAACCGAAGTTGACAGTCCCGATATATTGAATGAATTGGTCCCCGTCGCGGCGAAATTTCAGCCGGAAGGCATCATGATTTGCCAAGACGGTTTGTAAGGATTGCTTGAGGCGGTTTTCATCCAAGCGGGATTTTGAAGTTAATAAAACCGATTGGTTAAAATGGTGTCGGGGGTCTGTGTAATTTTCAAAAAACCAATGTTGAATAGCGGTCAGGGGAACGGCATCACCTGTTTTAAATGCAGGTAAGACCTGTTTTTCTTCTTCAATTTTGCACAGTTTTAAG
Source organism: Terasakiella sp. 4MB5A (assembly GCF_050058155.1). Classification (GTDB taxonomy): domain Bacteria; phylum Pseudomonadota; class Alphaproteobacteria; order Rhodospirillales; family Terasakiellaceae; genus Terasakiella; species Terasakiella halodenitrificans. The sequence goes on from NZ_CP188815.1 coordinate 1,345,821, forward strand.
GCGAGATCGGCAATGATGGGATGATTAAATAGGTCGCGAACATCCAGTTTATATTGTTTTTGATGTAATCGTGCGACAATTTGTAAGGCTTTGATGGAATCACCACCAAGATAAAAGAAATTATCGGTGATGGAAATCTGATCACGCCCCAGAATATCGCTTAACATATCACAAAGAAGGCGTTGTTCTTCTGTTTGCGGGGCAGTAAATGCAGTTTTCGCCTCAATTGTCTCCGCATTCATATGTGCCAAGGTTTTACGATCAATCTTGCCACTTTTATTGACGGGTAATTCTTTCAAATGAAAGAAATGCGCAGGGATCATATAATCGGCAATGCGTGTTTTTAAGTGACGATGAAGTTCTGCAATATCGGGCTTGCGGTCCATTTCAACAAAGGCATGAAGTTCCTGCCCCTTTGCACCCCTGTCTTTGGCAATGACGCAGGCTTTTTTCACACCGTCACAAGTCATTAAATTCGCTTCGATGTCGCCCAGTTCAATCCGATAGCCGCGAATTTTGACCTGATCGTCATTGCGCCGAACAAAAACAATATTGCCGTCTTTTAATTGGTGGCAGATATCGCCGGTTCGATACATGAACTGATGGGCGGTATCGTCGGGGTGTGCAAACGGGTTGGGGATACGTACTGCGCGTGTGCGTGTATCGAGATTGACATAACCACGAAACAATGCAGGCCCACTGATATAAAGTTCCCCATCGATCCCGCACGGAACCGGGTTGCCCGCAGGGTCAAGGATATAGGCACGACAATCACCAAGTGGGGTACCAATGGGGACAAATGCCGTGCGGTTTTTGCTGATATAATCTTGGGATTGCGTAAAGGCCAGAACATCGACACAACATTCTGTGGGACCATAAATATTGGTGATGTCGATGGATGTCCCTTTTAAACGTTGGGCTTGATATTGGGGCAAAGCCTCCCCGCCGATCAACAGGTGGCGCAGGGGTAAATTATCAATCTCGCCAAGGCCTGCATCCAGCATAATATGGAGCAAGGTTGGCGTGCCGTCACTTAACTGGATTTGGTGATCTTTCAAGAATGTCAGAAGATGATGACCGTCCTGTTTGGTTTCTGTATCGCACAGATGCAGGCTATGGCCTTGTAGTAAGGCACCAAAAACCTGCTGAACGGAGGCATCAAAGACCAAAGCCGCCATCAAGGCGATATTCATATGGTCGGGCAAGTCGTGATAAACCCGGTCCTGTAATCCATCCACAAGGTCGATCACGCTGTGATGTTCAATCATCACACCCTTTGGTGTTCCGGTGGAACCGGATGTATAGATAATATAGGCCAGTTGATCGGGGTTAAGGGCGCGTTTGGGGTTGCTTTCTGTTTGTTGATCAATTTGGGATCGCGCATCTGTTAAGGAAATGCAGTGTAGGGTGTCACCTAAATTGCTTTCGCTGTTTGTACTTAAAACAAAACGGGCGTTAGCATCGGTGAGGATATAGTGCAACCGCTCAACAGGTAGGTTGGTATCAAGCGCCACATAACACCCCCCCGCCTTTAAAATAGCGAGGATGGAGACAATCGCCTCGATGCTGTTGTCCATATAAAGGGCGACGACCTCTTCATTTTGCAAGCCGTGGGCAAGCAGGAAATGAGCCAGCTTGTTGGCCCTGATATTTAACTCGCGATAACTCAACGCCTTGTCGTTATGAATAAGGGCGCTATGGATGGGGGAGGCCTCAACCTGTTGTTCAAAGGCATCAACAATTGTTATCTTTATGAGCGGTGTCTTACTCGGCGGTGTGATGTTTTGATCCAATAAGCCGATTTCTGTTATGGCTTTATCCGGCGTTGCCAGCATCTTTTCTAACAAAACAAAGAAATGATCGGCCATGTCCTGAATGGTTTTTTCATCAAACAGGTCAGCGTTATATTCAAATTCGCAATGAAGGGTACCATCAATTTGTTCTTCCGCCAGAAGACTGAGATCAAATTTGGCCGTATCGCGCGCAAGGGGTACACCTTCGATCTCAACACCTTGGAAACTGTCATTGGAAATAGGCATGTTTTGCAACACGCACATCACTTGCACAAGGGGGGCGTAGCTCATATCGCGTTCGGGTTGAACCAGATCGACCAGTTTTTCAAACGGGACATCTTGATGGCTGAAAACTCCGCGTGCGCTTTGGGCAGTGCGTTTTAAGATTTCACGAAAACCCGGATTACCCGACAGGTCGGTGCGTAACGGTAATGTATTGATGAAAAAACCGATCAAGGCTTCTTGTTCGCGTCGGGTACGCCCGGCGGTATGGGTGCCGATGACAAGATCGTCATGGCCCATATACTTATGGATTAAGCTGTTCATAGTTGCGCATAATCCCATGTAAAAACTGGCGTTTTCCTGTTTGCAGAAAGTCTCCAACCGGTTTTTTAAATTGGCCTTCATGTATGCATTGACCAATCCACCGTGATAGCTTTGTTGTTTAGGGCGTGCCCGGTCATAGGGCAGTTCCAACAATGGCGGTATGTTGGCGAGAGCCTTTTTCCAATAATCTAGTTGACGGTCCAACCCTCCTTCGTTTGTCCATTGGCGTTGCCATAGAGCAAAGTCGGCGTATTGGATATCCAGTACGGGTAAATCGGGGTCTTGATCGTTTAGGTAAGCATCATAAAGCTGGCTCAGTTCACGAATAAGGATTTCCAGTGACCAGCCATCCCCGATGATATGATGTAAGACAAGGCAAAGCAGATAGGCATTGTCGTCTGTTTGAACGAGGCTGAGACGCAGCAGTGGATCCCTTTCTAAATCGAAAGCATATCCGGTTTCTGTCTGGATATGTTGATCAAGGACGCTTTGTTGTGCATTTTCGTCCAGATCCCGTATGTCATGTGTAGCTATAGTGAAAACACGGTTCGGGGCGATGATCTGTTCGCCGTGTTCTTTGATGGTGGTGAAATTGGTACGCAAAATTTCATGGCGCATGGCCAAGCTATTCAGGGCACGTTCCAGACAGTTTATATTGAGATATCCAGTTAATCGACGGCAGGCCGGTATGTTGTAGGCTGCACTTTTGCCTTCCAGATTATACAGAAACCATAACCGTTGCTGGGCAAAAGACAGCGGCACGCCTTGGGTGCGGTCCATCGGGGAAAGTGCAAGGTCGGTTTTGTTTTTGGCTTGTTGATTTTTCTTTAAGAATGCAATGAGTTCGGCTTTGTTCGCTTTGATCTCGTCACGCAACGCAGGTGTGACAGCGCCTTTTGGGGCTTCGAATTTTAATTGGTCATCTGGTCCATCGACCCGCAGGCGAATGGCGGATTTTTTAAGTGTAAGGAGCAGGGATTCCATTGACATGTCAGAGTACCCCTTCTTCCATTTCGTCACAGTCTGTATCGCTTTCATCCTGTGCCCAGCTCATGACCTCCAGACGTTCAGATAATTGTTTGACTGTTGGGCGTTCAAACAGATCGTTGACGCTTAACTCAACCGCAAAAACATCGCGTAGCCGGGACAGAACCTTAATGGCGATGAGGGAGTCACCGCCAAGGTCGTAGAAATTGTCCTCAATCCCGATTTGTGGAATGGCGAGAACATTTTGCCAGACGGCGATCATTTGTTTTTGACTGTCCGTTTGTGCGGCAGTGTATTCGCCGAGCAAAGCCGACCGGGTGTGTTCGTTATTGGAAATGTCTGTGGAAAGTGGATCTTTTGTATTTTGATGCAAAATATCTTTATGAGCGGTGCGTTCGTTAAAATCACAGGTCGAAATTACGACTTGTGACGGTAGGGTGTGCAGCGATAAAATACGTTTGAAGGTCTCGCAACCTTGTGCGGTACTCATGCCGCCAACGGGGATATGGCCGAGGCGTTTTTTCATCATGGTTTCATATGCTTGTGCCATACCGACACCGCGCCAACGATCCCAATTGACAGCAAGGACAGGTGTTTTGATCTTACGGGCCTGTTGGGCGGCGAAATGATCGACAAAGGCGTTGGAACTGCAATATTCCACATCCCCAGCCCCCACGTCATACGCACTGTGGGAGGAAGAGAGCAGGATAAAATCCAGCCCCTTGTCCCCTAAAAGGTCGATGACATTACGGCTGCCTTGTACCTTAGGTAAAAATTCGTTTGCGTGGGGGGATTTGACTTTGGACAGGATCGGCCCGCGATTTTCAAAGGCGGCGGTCTGGATAAACCCATGCAAGGGACCGAAGGTTTCTTCGGTTTTGGAAATTGCGGATTTCATGGCTGCTTTGTCAGAAATATCAGCACAGAGGGGCAAGACATGAGCCCCGAAACTTTCCAGTTCCTGAATGTTGTGGATTTTTTGGGCAATGGGATCCGTGTGGGCACCAGATGTGACCTTTTCCCCGACAATCAGACCGCAATCAGCGTGGTTGCGTCGTTGCCCCGATTGTGGGTAGGTTGCGACTTTAAATCCGCACTCCTGAAACAGGCTTTCCCATTTTTCCAATGTCAGAAGGGGGGAGTCCTGACGCAAATCTTCATCCTGAAAATACCACCAACCTTCCAATAGCCCCAGTGGCAGGTTCATCCAGCGTTGCGTGACAACGGATTCAACAAATAAAACCATGCCGTCCGGGGCCAGTATCTTTTTGACCTGTGCCATTGTTTCGCGCATTTGATGGGTGGCATGGACGCAATCCAGTTCGAGAATAATGTCGTAACGGTTGGCATCAAATTCTTGGGCAATCGGGTCTTTGGAAATATCCAGCAAGCCGAATTTCATAAAATCCAGCCTGTTTTCACGTGCGTTCCGTTCGGCTTTTAAAACAAAGGATTTACCGATATCAGTGAAGGTATATTCAACGTTTTTACCTTTCAGGGCGGGCAAAACCACATCGGTAAAGACACCTGCCCCGGCCCCGAGTTCCAGAATGCGAACGGTCTTGTTTGGATTTTTGGCGATTTTTTCCAGCATAAGATCACGCGCCATTTCGGTATAGACACGATGGCGGGTATGTTCGGGAATGGCTTTGGTTGCTTTATCCCAAATGCTTTCGCCCCCGCCGGGGAACAGAACACCAACGGCTTCGATCTCTCCGTTCAGGGCTTTGGCGTAATCTTTCATGCAATGTTCAAAGACATCAAAGATCGCTTTAAAATCGGGGAATTGGGCAATTAATTCATTATGTAAAGGCTGTGGGTCATCCGCATCTATCGGGTTTTTCAGGAAGGTGATCTGATTATCATGTCGGGCAATAATATGGTCCTGAACCAGTACTTTCAGGATATAGTTGAACAGTTTGATGAATTTATCTTGAATGGCAAAATGATGGATCAAATCGGTGTGGCTGTAACTTTGTCCTGTTGTCATATCAAGGCCGCTTTGGCCAAAGAAACGGCAAATATAGAGGGAACATAACCGATCAACTTTTTCAACAAAACCGTCATAAGTTTCAATACCCTGAATGCCAAGGGATTGATCAATCTGCTGTTCAATTTCAACAGGATCAATGCCGTCAAGATTAAGCAGGGTTTCAGACGCTGTGTGTTGATTTTTCAGGTAATTACCCCAATCGGAACGATCCGGTAAGTTTGCTGTGCCACAAAGGGCGAGATTCGCGTGATAAGTTTGGGCGAGGGTACGGGCCAGTTCCAGTCCGATCCCGTTTAATCCACCAGCAATCATATAGGTGCCGCCTTCACGTAAATGTGTGGTCTGGCTATCGTCAATCAAGGTTTGTTCAAAACAAGGCGACCAACGGTGTGACCCGCGCAAGGCGATCAATTGACCATTGGTATACTGGGCGCTGGGTTGGTTAATCTCGGCCATGATTTGGTCGATGGGCGTATCATCACACAGGTCAATGGCTTTACATTGAATATGGGGGTGTTCCACCGGAATGACCCGCAGTGGCCCCAAAATAAGGGCCTGTTTGGCACAAAGTGGTTCTTGTCCGTTTACATCGTTCAGGTTTTTGCACAAGATATGCAGGCTGAGGGGATCTTCGCGCAAGCCAATGGCTTGAATGAGGTTAATCAGGCTGTAAAAACCCTGATCCAGCATGTGTTCAAGGGATTGGTTATCGCTCACATCAAGTGACCAACCGTGAATGACCGCGTCGGGCAGTCGTTCCAGATCATTCAACAAGGCGACATAATCGCCCTTTTCAGCCGGGCGGATTTCGTAAGAACGGGCATTGAGTTTGCGATATTTTGTGCCCGTATAGACACAAATGGTATTTTCAAACTGTTGGGTAATTTGTGTTCCGACACCTGTTTGATCCATGAAAACAAGCGTTAAACCGTTTGTTACAGATGCTGTGCAAAGTGGGGCTTCCCGTTTCCAAGACGGGATATAGAACCAGTCTTTGACATGGGGGCTATGGGTGTTTTTTTGATTTTGATCAGCCGTAGTAATCCAATAGGGTTTATGTTGAAATGGATAGGTGGGCAGGCCAATGCGTTGTGCGTTTGGGGCAATCCATTCAGACCAATCGGCAGAGCATCCCTTTTCCCAACAGGCTGCGATTGTTTCCATAAAAACATGGGTATCGGATTTGTCATCGTGAATATGACGCATGGTGGAAAGGGGAGATGTTTGTAAGGTGAGCTTGGCAAAATGTGAAAGGGCTGTTCCCGGTCCGACTTCGATAAACAAGGGGTTGCCTTGTTCCTGCAATGTTTTTAATCCATCGGCAAACTGCACAGTATGACGCAGATGATCGACCCAGTAATCAACCGATTGCGCCTGTTCATTCGTTATAAATTTTCCGGTTAAATTGGCGATAAAAGGCAGAGTGGGGACGTGACGTTCAAGACGTGAAATCGCCTTGGAAAATTCATCCAGCATCGGTTCCATTGCGCCACTGTGGAAAGCATGACTGGTGTGAAGAAGGGTGCTTTCGATGCTGTGATTGGCCAGTTCTTTGGCTAAAATAGCTATGTCTGGAGTGGGGCCGGAAATGACGCAACGATCTGGTGCATTATGGGCTGCAAGATTGAGTTTATCGCTTAGGTAGTCCGCGATTTCATCGGGGGAAAGGGCAACGGCGAGCATGTCGCCTTTTTCCATCTTTTGCATCAATTCCCCACGCAGAGCGACAAGTTCAAGCGCATCTTTTAAGGTGAAAACACCCGCCAGCGTGGCGCAGACATATTCGCCCAAACTATGCCCGATCATTTTATCGGGCTTGATATCAAAGCTTTTGAGTAATTGCGCCAAGGCATATTCGAGGGAAAAAAGTAACGGTTGGGCAATGTCGGTGCGTTTGATATCGCCTTTTGCATGGCCGGTTATATAGTCGCGGATGTCCCATAATATTTTGGGTAACAAAATATCGGCGCATTTATCCAGAGCATGACGGAAAACAGGGAAATTGGCATAAAGGCCTTTTCCCATTTCCAGATATTGCGCACCTTGTCCGGGAAACATGAAAACGGTTTGAACAGGGCGGGCAGCTTGTGCAGGATGGTTCAAGACTTTTTGCAAGGCATCAATGGCACTGGGGATGTCGTGGCAGACAACGCCTTTGCGATAATCAAATGTTTTGCGCCCTTGTTGCAGGGTAAAGGCGACATCGTTGAGGTCCGTATTGGGATTGTTTTTCAAATAGCTGGCGAGATTGTCACAGGCTTGGTGCAAGGCGTTTTCGTTTTTTGCTGATAGGGGGAGAATGACCGGATGGTCGGTTGTACTTTTCTTGCGCACCATGTTGGGGGCTTCTTCCACAATGACATGGGCATTGGTGCCGCCGATCCCAAAGGAACTGACCCCGGCACGTCGTGGCGTGTTGTCTGGTGTGGGCCAGTCACACAGGGTGGTGTTGACGACGAAGGGACTGTTTTCAAAATCTATTTCCGGATTTGGGCGTTCAAAATGCAGGCTTGGCGGGATTTGACGGTGATGGAGGGATAAAACCGTTTTAATCAAGCCTGCAATGCCAGCGGCACTATCCAAATGCCCCATATTGGTTTTAACCGATCCGATTTTGCAAAAACCTGTTTTGTCGGTTTTGGCCCGAAAGGCTTTGCTGAGGGCCTTAACCTCAATCGGGTCGCCCAGTCTGGTTCCGGTGCCGTGGGCCTCGATATACTGGATGGTTTCAGGATGAACGTCTGCGTTTGCCTGTGCTTCGGCGATGACTTCTGCCTGACCTTCTACGCTGGGGGAGGTATATCCGGCCTTCAGGGCGCCGTCGTTGTTGGTCGCACTACCTTTGATAATGGCGAGGATGCGGTCTTGGTCGCGTATGGCATCTTCCAGTCGTTTTAAGACGATCAACCCAACGCCACTGCCACCGACCAGGCCGCTGGAATTGGCATCAAAGGCGCGGCAATGTCCATCATTGGATTGTGTGCCGCCTTCTTCATACAGGTATCCACTGATATGGGGAACTTGCAGGGTGACACCACCGGCCAGCACCATATCGTTTTGATAGGACAGCAGGCTTTGACAGGCCAGATCGATTGCCACGAGGGAGGTTGAGCACGCTGTTGATACACTTAAACTTGTGCCTTTTAAGTTCATTTTATAGGACACCCGCGTACACATATAATCTTTGTCGCTGGCGGCCAAAACCATATAGGGCCCTTTGTCCATGACAGCTTGTGGGTTTTCCATCATGGTGCGTAGAAGGTAACTATTCAGCCCTGATCCGCCATAAATCCCGATGCGCCCGTCAAATTGATCGGGGTCGTATCCGGCATCTTCCAGTGCCGCCCAGGATTGTTCTAGGAACAGACGGTGTTGCGGATCAATAATTTCGGCCTCGGTTGGGGAAATTCCAAAAAATTCGGCATCAAACCCTTTGATATCGTCCAGCACTCCTTGTGCTTTGACATAGTCTGGATGATTTAAAAGATCAGGATCAACACCAGCGGCCAAGAGTTCCTCGTCACTGAAATGACGAACGGTTTCGGTACCTGAAATCAGGTTTTGCCAGTATTCATGGTAGTTTTGTGCACCGGGGAAACGGCATGACAGCCCGATAACGGCAATGTCGTTTGTGTCGTCTGCAAACGATGTGTCCATGTTGTTCATGTGTTTGATACCTTTTGTTCAGTTTGCATGGTGCGGCCCCGGCGAACCCGTCCTTGACGGCGAAAGGCGGCGCGTTGTTCCAGTTGATCGGTGTTGATTTGAGTTTCGGTTTGGTCCGCATTGATAAATTCAGCAATGGCGCGGATGGTGGGATATTGGAAAAGGTCGATCACGTTGATATCGCGTTGGAATGTGTCGTGCAGACGGTTACAGACCTTGACCAGCAAGAAGGAATAACCACCGGCATCAAAGAAATTGTCGTCAAGGCCGACCTGTTTCAGCCCAAGTTCCGCACACCAGATGTCATGAATGATTTGTTCACTGGCGTTTAGGGTTTGTGTAGAAGGGGCCGTTTGAACAAGGCGTTGGGTCTTTTCCGGTTTGGGCAAATTTTTGCGATCCACCTTGCCATTCGGTGTCAGGGGCAATTGATCCAGTTCAACAAAGATTAAGGGCACCATATAGGCGGGCAGGCGGGCCTTTAAAAATTCGCGAATTTTATGGATGGGGGGCAGGTTCCCAACCAGATAGGCACACAGGCGTTGATCCCCCGGTTGATCTTCGCGCACAACAACGACGTTATGATCAAGTCCGTCAATTTGTGATAAGGTTTGTTCAATTTCGCCCAGTTCAATGCGATAGCCGCGCATTTTGACTTGTGTGTCCATGCGCGCGATATAGTCAAAATCACCATTGGGCAGACGGCGCACCAGATCGCCCGTTTTATATAATCGACCAAAAGAACTGTTAATGAAACGCGCCTGAGTGAGTTCGGGACGTTTGAAATAACCAACCGCCAAACCTTGCCCACCCAGATGCAATTCCCCGACGGCACCCATCGGTACAGGGTTTAAATCACTGTCCAGTATCAAGGCCGTTGTGTTGGCAATGGGTTGACCAATGGCGACATTCCCACTGGGACTGGAAGCCGACTGAACTTGTTTAATCAAAGACCAGACTGTGGCTTCGGTCGGGCCATAGAAATTCCATAGGTCAATATTCAGTTTCAGTAAGTGTTCGCCCAATTCTTGTGGCAGCGCTTCGCCGCCGCACACGATAACCCGTAAGGTTTGGGCTGCCCCCTCTTTAAAATCAGACAGGCTTAACAATTGACGCATGAAAGATGGCGTCTGGTTTAAAACCGTGACTTTTTCATTGAGGAGTAATTGGTGAAAGTTTTGGGCGTCCTGTGTCAGGGCATTGGGGACGACAACCAATTTGCCACCGCTGTAAAGCGGGCTCCAAATCTCCCACACAGACAAATCAAAGGCATAGGAATGAAAAACGGTCCAGACATCTTTGGCAGATGTATTGATTTGGGGATGGACACCATGCAGCAGATTAATGACACTGTGATGCTGGATTTGTACGCCCTTAGGCTTTCCTGTGGACCCTGATGTGTAGATGACATAGGCAAGATCACGGGAAGAAACACTTATTAATGGGTTTTCTGTTTTTTCTTGCTTGATTAAGTTGTGTTCATGGTCAAGCAAATAACAAGGGGCGTTGAGGGTGATTTCCTCCAGTTTAATGTCGTGGGCCACCTTGCTTTCGCACAGTAAAAGGGCTGCATCTGAATCTTCCATCAAAAATTTAAGACGTTCACGAGGATAAACCGGATCAATCGGCACATATGCTGCCCCTGTTTTTAAAATTGCCAGAAGCGAGACGATTAAATCAAGGCCGCGATCCAGGCAAACGCCGACACGGTCCCCTTTGCAGACACCTTTGGCGATTAACCAATGAGCCAATTGATTGGCGCGTTCGTTCAGTTCCTTGTAAGATAAATATTGTCCATTGCAGGCAAGGGCTGCTTTGTCGGGTGTGTTTTGGGCATGTTGGGCAATGACATCATGCAGGCAGAGATCGTCTGGATAAGGTTGACTTGTTGCGTTTGCGTCTGTCACCAGTTGTTTAAATTCTGTATCCGACAGGGTATGGATGTGACATAAGGGCGCATCGTGTTTGGTGCAAACTGACAATAAGACGGCTTCAAAATTTGCAGCCATTCGGGCAATGGTTTCCGGGGCGAACAGATCGGTATTATAGATATATTCGACTTTCAGACCGCTTCTTTCTTCCCAGACGTGGACTTCCAAATCCAAACGCACCGTTCCGGTTTCAAACGCGATGGGTTCCAGTGTCAGTCCGTCCAGTGCTGCAGTTGTACTGCCGGAGGCATGCAAAGGCGCGTTTTGTAAAACAAAGACAACCTGGGCCAAGGGACTGCGGCTAAGGTCACGTTCGATATTCAGGTTTTCAACAATTTTTTCAAATGGAATGTCTTGGTTTTCATAAGCCTTTAGGGTTTCGCGTTGAACCTGTTGTAACAAATCGGCAAACGTTTCTGCCGTATTGATTTGAATGCGCAAGGGCAGGGTATTGGCAAAAAAACCAATCAGGTCTTCGACCTCGGGGCGGTTGCGGTTTGCAATCGGACTGCCAATGATTAAATCGGTTTGGGTGCTGTAGCTGCGGATATGCAGGGCAAAGGCCGCCAGCAAGGGCATAAACAGGGTGCCGCCAGCCTCGCGGGCGATTTGATGCAGCGTTTTTTGCACATTGCCTGACAGATAGGTCGTATGGGTTTTACCGTGATAGGTTTGCAAGGCGGGACGTGCGTAATCGGTGGGCAGGTCCAGAATGTGCGGGGCATCTTTCAGATGTGTTGTCCAATAGTCAAGTTGTTGGTGATAATCTGCCCCTTCCATCCAATTTTTCTGCCATTGTGAAAAATCGGCATATTGAATATCCAGTTCCGGCAAGTCGGCGGGTTGGTTGTCGGAGAATGCTTTATAAAGGATAGAAAGTTCCCGTCCGATGACCCCTATTGACCAGCCGTCTGAAACGATGTGATGCATGCTCAGTAACAAAATATGTTCCTGATCGCTGACTTTTAAGAGTTGCCCCCGAAGTAATGGTGCGGTTTGGAGGTTAAACGGTTTTAGACATTCTGTTTCAATGATTTGCTGGATATGAGACTCGCGTGTGTCTGTATCCATTGTGCTTAGGTCTGATTTTTCCAGAATAAGGGATAGATCAGCATGAATTTTTTGAATGGGAGTGCCGTTTTTCAAGGGGAAGCTGGTCCGTAGAATTTCATGACGGTTCATGATTTCATTCAGGCTGTATTCCAATGCTTTTATATTAAGCCTCCCTTTGAGACGCAGGGCAGCAGGCATGTTATAGGCAGGGCTATCCTTTTCCAGTTGATCGACAAACCACAGACGTTGTTGGGCAAAAGACAGGGGCATGTCTTGATCCCGTGATGTTTTGGTTATGGTTTTATGATTCAGGAAATGTGCAAGCAACTCTTCTTTGCGTTGGGAAAGCTGGGTGCTGAGTGCCTGTGTTATCACGCCTTTTGGGGCGTTGATGCGCAGTTTGTCATTTTCGCAAGAAAGGCGGATATCCTGATCTTCCAGCTCTTTCAACCAATTCATCAGATTTGTCACAGTACAAATTCCTCTCGTTCCTCTTGCATGGTTTCTTGCCGTGCGGCCAGTTCCCGTATGGTGGGATTTTCAAACAGAGTGGTGATATTCATTTCTCCGCCAAAAGTTTGGCGCATACGGGTAATCAGTTGCGTCCCCAGAAGGGAATGCCCGCCTAGTTCAAAGAAATTGTCATCAATGCCGATGTCACGCAGACCCAGCAGGTTTTGCCAAATGGCCACAATTTTTTGCTCATTCTGCGTAGTCGCCCTGACAAAATCCGTTTCCAGATCAGGACGTTCATGAAGAGTGCCGGGCGTTTCATTTTCATCATTCTGTGTTGGCCATGACGGGGTGATCCACTTTTCAATGCGGGTGGGCAGGTCGGTCACAGAAATAATGGATTGATCGGGCCAAGCGGTGGATTGCATCAGGCGATCAAAGGCCGCAAGGCCTTCTGTTTCCAAAATTGTATTTTCATCGCGTGCTTTCAGGTTGAGGACCGGATCGTCATCCCCTTTCCAGCCATCCCAGCAAATGCTTAACCACGGTGTGTGATTGTCGCGGTTTTTAAGCTGGCAAAAGCTGTCCATAAAAGCATTGACCGCGGCATATGGCCCAAATCGTAACCCGCCAAGAACGGAAGATAGTGATGAAAACAAACAGACGAAATCCAGTTTATGATCTTTCAGGACTTGTTCCAGAACAAGGGTGCCACGTACTTTTGGTTCTAAATGCTTGCGATAGATATCCGGTGTGAGTTCTTCCAACGGATAATCCTGATCGGTTATGCCTGCGGTATGGATTACACCGTCCAGTGTGCCGAAATGTTTCACCGTCTGGGCTATTGCGGTTTTCATCTCGTCAAGGTTGGCAACATCGGCGGGGATTGTCAGAACTTCTGCCCCCAACTTTTTCAGTTCAGTGACTTTTTCCAACTTATCCTGTGTCATCTTGCGGGTGACAAGGGCGAGCTTGGCTTTGAAATTGAGCGCCAGATGTTTGGCAAACATAAAACCAAGGTGCCCCAATCCCCCGGTAATCAGAAGGGTGGTGCCTTCTTTTAAAGGCTTGTTCCCTGTTGGTGGGGCGGGTTCAAATGTTTGCACCCAACGATAACGCCCGCGATAGGAAACAAGCGGGTCGGATGTACAGGTTAAAATTTCTGCCCTTAATTGATCAACGATGCGTGGGGTAATGTCTTGTGTTGTTGCAAAGTCGATGGATTGGCACTGAATACCGGGAAATTCCTGTGCGATAACTTTCATCAGGGCCCCCACGCTGTAGGCGGTTGGGTTTAAAGCTTCTTCGCCGTTGATGTCTTGGGTTTGATTGAGGATGGTTTTTAAAACCGTGGTTTCTGCGTTATAACGACGGCCTATGTTTTGGGCGATATGTAACAGGCTGACAAATCCGTAATTCAGATCGTTTTCAAGATTGTCTTGCCATTGGGGGTCTGGGCGCTGGAAAGACCAAAAATGCAAAATCCCCTTTGGTGTCAAGTTGTCGCGCTCCAGTTGATTAAATAATCGGTCGTAATCACCCACGTCAGAAGGATTCAGGGTGAAACCTGTGTCGATATCTCCACTGAAGGCATCTCCTTTACGAACGGTGATACCTTGCAGGCCCAGTTGGTCGGCAAATCCCAGATCATCGATAAAGATCAGCCACGGTCCAAACGTATCGTCCAGATTAGGGCCTTTTATGGGTGCGCGCTGCCATGTAGAGACATTGAACCAGTCGTCCAGATTACGAAGCTTGCCTTGCGGGCGTTTCTTATGGGATTTAGTCTGGTTGGGGGCAATCCAGTAACGTTTGCGTTCAAACGGGTAAGTGGGCAGGGCGATACGGCGAGCTTGTTTTTCGTGCCAGAATGCCGTCCAGTTGATGTTTACGCCATTGGCCCAAAGCCGTGCGAGGCTGTGCAGGAGATAATCATGCCCATTCTGTTTGCCATAAACCCCTTGATGGCATGCCAGAATGAGATGATCGGCTTGTTTGGCGTTATGTTGCTGGGCAAAGGTCCCAAGGGTATTGCCGGGGCCAAGTTCCAGCAACATTGCCTTGTTGTTTTCCAACAAAACGCCAAGACCGTCGCTGAATTGTACCGACTGGCGCAAATGTTGATACCAATAGGTCGGATTACAGGCTTGATCATCGCTTATCCACGTCCCGCTAAGATTAGAAAGAAACGGGCGTGTCGGGGCGTTTAGTTTAATCTGGTTAAAGGCCATTAGAAAATCATGTTCCAACGCTTCCATTGATGCGGAATGAAACGCGTGGGAGGTATGAAGGCGACGATAAGAAATTCCGTCTTTTTCAAGTTTTTGTTCCAGATCATCAATGGCGTCAAACGGACCGGACAGAACACTGAGGTTTGAGCTATTGCTTGCTGCTAAATCCAGACCATTGGTGAGATATCCTTGGGCCTGATCGGGCGGAACATGCAGGGCGCACATGGCACCTGATGGCATGGATTGCATCAATTTGGCACGTGTGGCGACCAGAAGGCAGGCATCTTTCAGGCTGAATACACCGGACAGGCAAGCCGCCCCATATTCCCCGATGCTGTGCCCGATCAGATAATCAGGGTGAATGCCCCAGCTTTCCAGCAACTTGGCACTGGCATATTCAAAGGCAAACAGCAATGGCTGGGTATAAACAGTCTGATTGATCCGTTCTTTATCCCCCCATATGGCATGCAGGTCTGTCTCCAGATGTGTGTTGAAATAGCCAAGCGTTTCATCAAAGGTGTCTTTAAAAACAGGTTCTTGGCGATAAAGGTCTTTGCCCATATCTGCAAATTGTGCCCCTTGACCGGAAAACATAAATGTCAGGGGGCGTTGTTCGCTTTCTGCCTTGCCTGTTATCGTTTTGACGATTTCTTGGCTGTCATGGACAAGTACGCAACGATGGGCAAAGGCTTTGCGTCCCATATTTAATGTATAGGCGACATCGTTGATGTTTATATCTGAGTGTGTGTTGAGATAATTTTCCAAATCTTTTTGTTGCGCTGCCAATGCCTGTTTCGTTTGCGCGGACAGGGTCAGAAGATGCGTTGTTTTTTCTACCTGTTGGGGGGCGAAAATATGCGAGGCTTCTTCCACAATGACATGGGCGTTTGTACCGCCAATCCCCAAGGAACTGACCCCGGCACGGCGCGGTTGCCCGTCGTTGTCCCAATTCTGCGCTTTGGTCGGGATAAAGAATGGCGATTGGGTTAAGTCCATTGCCGGGTTCAGGGTATTGAAATGTAATTGTGGAGGGATGGTTTTATGTTTCATGGCCATCACCGCGCAAATCAAGCTGGCGACACCGGCAGCTGTATCGGTATGGCCGATATTGGCTTTGACGGACCCAATGGCACAGGTCGATGGTTTTCCGGGGCCAAAGGCAGTGCTGAGGGCTGCGATTTCAATGGGATCTCCCATCGGGGTGCCGGTGCCGTGGGCGCAGATATAACCAATGGATTGTGGATCAATACCTGCATTGTCATAGGCTTTTTTGATGACGCCAACCTGACCGTCCACAGACGGGGCGGTATATCCGGCCTTTAGGGCCCCATCATTGTTAATGGCGGACCCTTTGATAACCGCATGAATGATATCATTATCATTTATGGCCTTATCCAGCGGTTTTAACAGGACAATTCCCATGCCACTTCCCGGGATGGTGCCTTTGGCGGTTTCATCAAACGGGCGGCAATGTCCATCGGGTGACAGGATCATACCATCCTGATAAAGATAGCCTGCCTGATGCAGCACATTGGCCGATATGCTGCCTGCCAATGCCATGTCACATTCCCCAGATTGCAGGCTTTTACACGCCATATGTACGGCAACCAAAGATGTGGAGCACGCTGTTTGCACGGACACACAAGGGCCTTGCAGGTTCAGCTTATAACCCGCAGACGTGGCGATATAATCTTTATCGTTGCTAATCTCGATCTGATAGAGTTGGGCGGTGCCGTCTGCGTCCAATGTGGGTTCGACGTGATGACTTAAATAGGTTGTCGCGCCTTGTCCGGCAAAACATCCGATGACAGGGCGCTTGACTTGATCGTTCGCATATCCGGCTTGTTCCAGTGTTTCCCATGCGCCTTCTAAAAACAGGCGTTGTTGCGGGTCCATCAATTCGGCCTCGCGGGCGTTAAATCCAAAAAACGGGGCATCGAATTGATCCAGACCGTCCAGAACGGCGCAACCGGGAACATAGTCGGGGTGGTGAATTTGTTCCCCATCGGCCCCGCGTTTTAAAAGGGTGTCTGTATCAAAAAATGTAACGGATTCCACCTTGTTGTGCAGGTTGTTCCAATATTCGTCCACCGTGCGGGCGCCGGGGAAACGACACGTCATGGCGATAATGGCAATATCCTGATTTTGTATCTTGTCTTGTTTTGCCACGGGTTGAGCAGTGGGTTCTGTGACCTCTTGCGGGTTTAAAAATTGGGCAAGTGAAGCAATGGTGGGATATTGAAACATGGTCACAAGCGGGAAATCGCGCGCAAACCTGTCTTGAACACGACGATGCAGGCGCGCCATTAACAGGGAATGCCCACCGAGTTCAAAGAAATTGTCATGTACGCCAATGGCGTCGTGCCGCAACAGGTCTTTCCATAAGGCGATGAGTTTCTGTTGCGTCGCGTTCTGCCCCGCTTGCTGGACAGAGGGGGAGGATTTAATTTGTGGGGCGGCTAGGGATTTTTTATCGACCTTGCCGTTGGGCAGTTGCGGGAAGCTGTCCACAAAAACAAAGGCTGCAGGCACCATGTGGGGCGGCAGGCTTTCCCCAAGGAAAGTGCGCAGATGGGTGATATCGGGTTGTGTGTTTTCACATCGCAGATAAGCCGCGAGGTTTTTACCGGTTTGCGGATCCTCAAACGTGATGACAAGGGCTTGGCGAATAGCCGGGTGGGCCATAAGGCGGGCTTCGATCTCGCCTAGTTCAATGCGATAACCGCGAATTTTGACCTGATCATCAAAGCGTCCCAGATATTCCAGATTACCGCACGCCAACCAGCGCCCGGTATCCCCGGTGCGATAAAGGACGTGATGGTGTTCGTCTGTGCTGTGTGGGTTTGCGACAAAAGCTTGGGTGGTTTTTTGTGGATTTTGCCAATATCCTTCGCCAACCCCGATACCGGACACACAAATTTCGCCGGATAACCCAATGGGGACCGGGTTTAAGGCATCGTCCAACACATACATGCGCATATTGCCGATGGGTGATCCGATGGGCACATTGTGGGTTGTTTCTGGTAGTTTTTCGCGCAAGACATATTGGCAGACATCGTCTGCGGCCTCACTTGGGCCATAGGCATTGATCAAAGGCACATGGGGCAACACATCCAGCCAGCGATTAACCAACGCAACGGAAGCTGCCTCCCCCGTGACCATCCCCCATTCCAACTTGTTTTTTGTTGCTGTATCTGTTTCTTCAATCAAGGCGATGAGTTCGTCCAGCACAACGGGCACCAGTTCAATGACCGTGACGTTTTCATCACAAATCAGTTGATAAAGGGCTTTTGGCGTACAAACGGTGTGGAAATCGGCGACCACACACGTTCCGCCAATTAACACAGGGCCGAGGAATTGCCAGATGGAAATATCGGATGAGGACGGAGCACTTTGTAAAAAGACACTGTCTTCATGAAAGGACATGGCCTCAAATTCGGCAAAGATATGATTAAGCGCCCCGTTATGGCGTACAATAGCACCCTTGGGTTGCCCGGTGGAACCGGACGTATAGATCATATAGGCACGATCGGTTGGGGTGTTGATAAGACCAATATCGTCTGCGCTTTGGCCTTCTAAAACAGTACTTTCCAGTCGTAGGGCCTGTACACCGTCTGCCAACATACCTTCAAATTCTTGGCGGGTGATAACCGTAGCGGCCTGTGCATTTTCCAGCATGTAGGAAATGCGCTCTTGCGGGTATTCCGGGTCAATCGGCACATAAGCAGCCCCCGCCTTCATAATGCCGAGGATAGCGGCCAAAAAATCTGCGCTGCGGTGATCAAGGATTGCGACGAAATCGTTGGGTTGGATACCGGATTGACGCAACCAATGGGCAATGCGATTTGCCTGTTCATTAAGTTGTTGGTACGTCCAACGTTGTGTACCAGACACCACCGCGATTTTCTCCGGTGTGCGCGCGACTTGCTGCATAAAATGATGCGCAATGGTGCTGTCGGTGGGGTAGGTCGCATCGGTTTGATTAAATTCGATCAGGACTGTGTGACGTTCTGCCGCATCCATCATATCTATTTGGGATAAGGGGGCACACAGATCGTTCAGGGCGCAATGGGCAAGATTTGTAAAATGCGTGCCCATACGTTCCATTGTTGCTGCATCAAACAGATCGGTACTGTATTTCAGGGAACAATGGAAATGCCCGTTGCTTTCGATAATTTCAAAGGAAATATCAAATTGCCCTTCCTGTTGGTTGATCTCATGCGGCAGAACATCCAACGCCCCCCAATGTAAGGGGTGATCGCCGCCTTCGATTAATTTGGCAACTAGATCTTTAGCCTTTTGCGGTTGTTGGAAGGTGAAATCAGTCTGGAAGATTGGGGTGACACCGGCCTCCCGACTGGGGTGCAGTTTTTCCACCAAACGGGCAAAAGGATAATCTTGATGGCTCAGGGCCGACAACACGACGGTCTTTGTCTGTTGGAGAAAATCCGCCCATGTCAAATCATGCGATAGGTTTTGACGCATGACGACTGGATTGACGAAATGCCCGACGATCCCGTCATAATCTGATTTATTGCGCCCGGTTGTTGGGCAACCGATCAGGATGTCGTCCTGTTGGCTATAACGATGTAATAAAAGGGAATAAAGCGATAACAAGGTAACGTAGTCGCTCACCCCGGATTGTTGAGATAGATGTTTGAGGGCGTGTGTCGTCTCTTTATCCAGCACGAAGGTATGGGTTGCTCCGTTATAGGATTGTACAGATGGTCGCGGTCGGTCTGTCGGCAGGGTCAAAACGGGTAAGGGACCACTTAATATATCTTGCCAGAATTTCCAGTCTTGCGTGGCCCGCTCACTGTTTAGGTATGCGGTCTGCGCCTGCGCGTAATTCTGATAACGAATGGGCAAGTCGGGCAGGGCATTGCCGTTATTGAGTTGCGCAAATTCATCCAGCAACACCCATAAGGACCAGCCATCACAGACGATATGGTGGGCGACCAATAATAAAGCAGTGCCCTGCTCTGTTGCGCGGATCAGATGGGCCCGAAAGAGAGGGCCGGTTTTCAGGTCGAACGGTTGGCGGTAAGCCTCCCCCAGTGCCGTTTGCAGATCGTCAACATTTTGCACATCTATTTCAAAGGAAATATCGGCTTGTACATGTTGAAGAATTTCGTCACCGGATACAGATAAGCATGTGTTCAAAGAGGGATGGCGCGCAACAATGGTTTGCCAATCCTGCGTCATTTTTTCAAGGTCGATGTCACCTTGCAGGTCTAAGGCGAAGGCCACGTTATAGGCAGGTGTTTCACCATCCATTTCATGGATCAGCCATAAGGATTGCTGACCGGGGGTCAGGGGAAAGGCCTTTTCCTGCTTGCCAGAGATAGGTGTGGTTTCTATTTGTTGGGTGGCAGAAAGCTGGTGCGCAAGTTCCGTAATATTCATCCCGCCCATCAAATCGACGATTTGCAGGGTTGCGTTTGTGCGCTCTTCCACCACATTTTTGATTTCCAACGCCATTAAGGAGTCCATCCCCAGCAGGCTGAGCGCTTCGTCCTGTGGGAAATTTGCGACCTCCAGCTTGAAAATGGGGGCCAAGGTGGCGCATAGGAAATCTGAAATTTTTTGAACGTCCAAGTCTGCCAGATTAAGTTTGGAAGTTTCTTTTGAGGCAATGAGTTCCTGACAGATGGGCATGGTGCCAAGGGCCGCGCGGCGTTGCCCGAAAGGGAGAATGGCGAGGTAATCTTGTGAACTGCCTAAAAGCCTCTCCATCAAATCAATGGCATCCTGGGATTTAACAGGGTTAAGCAACTGTGTCGCCGGATCAAAATGATCTGCGGCCATACCTGCGTCTTTCCATGGTCCCCATGCAAGGCTTAGCCCTTTTTTACCTTGCTTGCGACGATGTGCCATGAAAGCATCCATTGGGGCATTGGCACTTGCATATGCCCCCAGCTCAGGTGAATTTAATACTGCAGAAGCCGAGGAGAGAGCGATAAAGAAATCAAGCTCGTCGTCATCCAATACCTGATCCAAGGCTTGAAGACCCCGTATTTTCGGGCTGAATTGTTGGGCGAAGGCTTCAAAATCCAATTGACAAGTCGGGGCACGTGTGGCCACACCCGCGGCGTGAATCACCCCCTTGATCGGTTTTGGGGCCTGATCATGATACCAGTGTTCAAAGGCTTCCAAGTTTGAAATATCAAGGGCAACAGGGATGATATTTATATCTGTTTTTTCAAATTCCCCCAGATCGGAAGGCACATTGCGGCCTATCAAGATGATGTTTTTTGCCCCTTTACGGGCCAGCATTTTGGCGCATTCGCGGCCAATGGCCCCAAAACCACCTGTAATCAAATAACTTGCATCTTCATCCAAATCGATGGCTGTGGGGGATATGTCCGCAGGTGTTAATCTGGGAACCTGAACTCTGTTTTCTGTCAGGCGGAACTGATCTTCCTTATGGACTGTATCAATCAGATGACATAGGGTTTGAGGGACCGGATGTGTCCCTAGATCAATCAATCCACCCCAATGGTGACTTTCTTCGACGGCCAAGGTTCGCCCCAATCCCCAGAAAGCAGCTTGATGAGGGGCTTCTGTCCATGCGTTTTGGGTCATCAGCCACAAATCAACCGCGTGGTCTTTAATGTCAGTCAGGGTAGAAATGATTTGTGCACTGAGAGACGCGATACGGTCTGCATCTGCATGCAGCAGTGAAAAATCAAGGAGATGAACAGATGAAACCTCCCCTTCCAAACGGGGGAGGAGTTGGTCGTATGTTATTTTTTCTGCTCGTTCTCCGGCTTCCAACAAATAGGATAGATAAGGTTCTGACAGGTTTTCATTATTATCCAGCAAAAGCCATAGGGCATCCGGTTTATGAGCGGCTTTAGATAGATCAAGGTCACGCCATGTGATGTTGTAGAGGCTATCATCCAGTCGGTGTAGGGATTGTTCGTTGTCAACAAAGGTGAAAGTGCAGTTTTCCACAGAAATAAGCAGTTCTTCCGCCTCATTGAAAATATGTAAGGATCCGCTGAGGTGGCGTTGATTTCGGGTGGTCAGGGTTGCAAGGCTCCAAAACTGTTCCCCATTAAAGGGGCGATGGAAAACAACCCCTTTAATGGATTGGGCGACAAAATGGCCCTGCTGGTCAAATTGTTCGGCAAAATCAGCCAGCAGGTGTCCGCAGGCATCCAGTATGGCGGGATGGGAAAAATACCCGTCTGTTTGCAAGTTGGGGCGTTTAATTTGTGCAAGTAAGGTTTGATCGTAACGTTGATATTTTTCAATCCCTTGAAAAGTTCCTTGCCAATCATTGCCGCGTGCCTGCCATGTTTGATAAAAAGACGGACCGGAACAAGTTGGCGCATCTTTAAAATCAGGAAAAGCGATGTTGAGCTTCTTTTCGTTAGCTACAATGACGCCTTGGGCATGATCCATCCATTGATTGGAATCGACTTGTGCCTTGATAACGAAATTATAGCCGCGATCATGGGGGTGAAATTCGGTTTTCAGGGTATAGGTTTTATTCCCGTCCAGTAATAAGGGACGTGTTAAATCAATCTGTTCAATTGAGGCGGTTGTATCGGGCATCAATTGATGAAAGGCTGCACGTGCTATTTCCAGATAGGCAACGCCGGGAAAGACGCTTTGATCCCCAATTTTATGATCCAGCAACCAGTTATGTGTGGGGAACAGGTTCGGGTTTATCCAGGTAAGCGTATTGCCCTCGCGTTGTCCTAAAATATGTGCGGTTTTCTTTGTTTCCAGTTTGTATCGACTGCGTTGAAAAGGATAGGCGGGCAAAGCAAGCAAAGTATAATCGCGTTCTTGATAAAGGGCTTCCCAGTCAATGTTGATACCGTCCAGATAAGCGTGGGTCAGGTCCGTAAAATCCGGTGTTTGTAATGGTCCTGTTGTTAGTTTGAACTTTACAGGCGTGTCTTTTGCCGTTTTTAGTTTTTCAATGGCTTCTTTTAAGGTTGTAACTGGGCTGGCAAAGCGATATTCGAAATGATCCCGTGCAACTGTACTGCTGTAACAGATATCTTTCAGGTCTTCTTCGTGCTGGTTTTCTAGAAAACGAATGTAATTTTCAATTTGTTGTGTAAAGGCTGCTTTGGTTTTTACCGATATGGCCAACATATGGGGTGCATCAAAAGGGGCCTGTTTTGTGATATTTGTCGGCTCGGGGGCTTCGGTTAAAATAATATGGGCGTTTGTCCCACTAAACCCGAAAGAACTGATCGCGCCGATGCGTTTGTTTTGATTTGTCGGCCAGTTTTCCGATTGTGTTGGCACGTTTAAGGCCAGTTTATCCCAATCAATATGCGGGTTTGGAGTTGTGAAAGATGGATGGGCGGGGATAATCCCGTGATGTAGGGAAAGGGCGGTTTTAATTAATCCTGCAATGCCTGCGGCCCCTTCTAAGTGGCCAATGTTGGCTTTGACGGAGGCAACGATTAATGGATTGTCTTGATCATGTGCATTGGCATAAACCCGGTTTAACCCTTCGATTTCAATGGGATCACCAAGGGGGGTACCTGTGCCGTGGGCTTCCACATAGGAAATATCTTTTGGGTCCAATGCGGCATTGTTCAGAGCCGCTTTCATCACGTTGATTTGGGCGCTGCTGTTGGGGACGGTCAGGGCACTGGATTGCCCATCATGATTAACGGCGCTGCCTTGCACCACGGCGATGATTTTATCGTTATCGTTTTGGGCATCACTCAGACGTTTAAGCAGGACAAACCCGCAACCTTCGCCCCGGCCATACCCATCAGCACGGGCATCAAATGTTTTGCAGGTACCATCCGGGGACAGCATATTGGCGGCACATTCTGCAACCGCCATATAAGGGGATGTCATGACATTGACCCCGCCTGCCAAGGCCAAATCACATTCCCCCCGTCGAATGGCGTTGCAGGCCAGATGAACGGCAACCAGTGAAGAGGAACAGGCCGTATCCAATATCAGGCTGGGGCCATTCAGATCGAAAAAATGCGAAATGCGCCCGGCAGCGGCACTTAAGGCAACGCCGGTTGCGCTGTGAACATCAACATCATCGGGGGTGTTTGCCGTTTGCAAGAAATCGTAACTCATGGTACCGACAAAAACGCCTGTGCGGCTTTGTCTGATTTTGCGTGCAGGCAGTCCGGCATTTTCGAAAGTTTGCCAGACGGTTTCCAGCAAAAGGCGTTGTTGTGGGTCCATCAATTGGGCTTCGCGGGGGCTGATGGCGAAAAAGGGGGCATCAAATCCGAAGATGTCACCGTCTAAGAAGCTGGCTTTTTTGCAATATGTCTTGCCTTTTTGTGTCGGGTTTGGGTCGAAAAAAACAGAATTATCCCAACGATCTGCGGGAATATCACGCGCTGTGTTTTCACCATTACATAAAAGATCCCAAAATTTCTGCGGATTGTCGGCACCACCAGGGAAATGACATCCCATTGCGACAATTGCAATCGGTTCGTTCTGGTCGCGTTTGGCCTGTTCAAGCTCATGACGCAGTTCCCCGATGGTTTTCATGGCGTTCGCCATTAATTCTTTGTAACGGTTTTCCATAATGTTGTGCTTAATCCAGATGGTCGCTGAGATAGGAAACAAGGGTGGAAACGAAGGGGGCTTCCATCATGGTGTTATGATTGCCCGGTGTGATGTGAACTTTAATCCCGACTGTGGCAAAGTCCTGCCAGCCTAGGGTTGGATCATCGGGGCAGTATTTTTCTTGCATGGACCGTTCTTCTTTTGCCCGGATCAGGTGAATGGAACCGTTGAAAGATGGTGACAACGTTGCGTGGGCAAGGGCGCAATTGGTTTTGTAAACGTCAAAAAAGCGTGCAACATCGTCATAAGTGTAATCTGCGGGAATGATGTCGGCTTTAATCAATGTGTCGCGCAAATAATCAATTAGTTTATCTTCTGAAAATTGCCGTAACTGATCGCTGGTGGTTTCTTGTAATTCATCGCTGAGCAAAGCTTTGACTAAAGAAGCATCATCCATGTTTTTAAGTTCATTGGGTAATGCAGGCGGTGCGTAGGCATCAATTAGAAAAAGTTTGGAGACTTCCATTCCTTCGTTGTGAAGGATACTTGCCATTTCATAAGCAATGACCGCCCCACCGGACCAGCCCAGCAATTGATAGGGGCCTTCATCTTGATGCTGTTTTAACGCATCGACATAAGTTTGCGCACATTCCTTCAAGTCTTTGAACGGGGATTGATGGGACGACAGGCCGCGTGCCTGAAACCCGTGAACAGGGATATTGTCCGCCAATTCACGTGCAAAAGGTAGATAACAGAGAACACGCCCGCCTGCCGGGTGGACGCAATAAAGCGGATTTTTGGTGGAATTGGGGGTAGGGCGTACTGGAATGAGGGGTGACCATTTTTCTTTGAGGTCTTTATTTTGACGCAGAAGCTGCGCAAAAGCCGCAACGCTTGTGTGTTGGAAAATCAGATCCAGATCCAGTTTTTGATCAAACGCCCGTTCAATCCGGCTCAGCAATCGGACGGCGAGAAGCGAGTGTCCTCCGCTGGCAAAAAAGTCATCATGAATGCCGAGGTCTGAATTGTTGAGAATCTCTTGCCAGATTTGTAACAAGGCCAGTTCAATATTGTCGCGCGCCATGTGACGTTCCGGCATGTGATCTTTTGTGGCGAGAAGCTCCAAAAGGGCCTTGCGATTAATTTTACCGTTGGGAAGTTTGGGGAAATCATCCAAAATGTTGATATGGGCCGGACACATATATTCCGGTAATTTATTTAAAACAAAGCGACGCAAATCGTTTGCTTCAATGGATGTGGCAAGGACAAAAGCAAGAATTTGTAATCCGGCCTTGTCATCGTCATGAGCGATAACGATGGCATTTTCGACTTGCTTATGACTGCATAGAACGTGGGCGATTTCATCCAGTTCAACCCGAAATCCACGTAGTTTTATTTGATGGTCTATGCGCCCCAAAAATTCAACTTCACCATTGGTTTGCCAACGCGCCAAGTCTCCGGTGCGATAAACCCGATTTGAAAAGGTGGGTGGGAATGGATTGGATATAAATTTTTCCTGTGTTAGATCGTCTCTGTTTAAATAACCGCGTGCTAGTCCGGCACTTTCAATATAAAGCTCACCCGCGACACCGACAGGGACAGGGCGCATGTGATCGTCCAAAATGTGAATTTTTGTGTTTTCAATGGGTTTGCCGATCAGGGGTTTTCCTGTTCCGGCGTAATGGGAAAATGTGGCACAAACGGTACTTTCCGTTGGGCCGTATCCATTCAGGAATGTACGTCCTAGCGACCATTTTTGCGCAATGTCATTCGGGCAACTTTCCCCGGCGACGATCAGGCAGCTTAGATCAGGCAGGCCTGTTTGTGGCAAGACACTCAACAAGGACGGCGGGACGGTTAAGTGCGTGATTTTCTGTGTTTGCAACAGGTTTAATAACGGATCAACCGGCGACATATCGGCGCGTGTTGCCACATGAAGGGCCGCGCCGTGACATAGGGTGACAAATATTTCTGAAATGGAGGCATCAAAACTAAGCGACGCAAATTGCAACACTCGGCTGTCAGGCTTCATGTCAAACAGGCGACCTTGTGCATTGATGAAATTACAAAGCCCGCGATGTTCCAGCAACGCCCCTTTTGGTTTGCCGGTTGAACCTGATGTGTAGATCACATAGGCAAGGTTGTTTGCTGTGCTTGTATTGGGGGCTGCGGTTTTGGTTGTGGGGGTGCACAAGGTATTCATAAATAAAATGGGCAGATCGTGATCTGCCATGCGTTTGCCAATGGCATCATCGCCGATAACAAGAGTACAGGCGCTGTCTGTGATCATGTAAGACAGGCGTTCATCGGGGTAATTGGGGTCCAATGGCAGAAATGCTGCCCCACTGCGTAAAATCCCCAAAAAGGCGAGAATGGACTGAAAAGGGTTTTCAAGACAGACACCGACCAGTTGTTCCGGTCCCACGGCGTTTTCTTGTAGATGGGCGGCAATGGTATCGACCTGCTGCATCATTTCTTCATAAGAAATTGAGGTCTTGCGATAGATCAAAGCAGGGTTTTGCGGGTAGGTCTGTGCAATGTTGGTCAAGAGTTCCATGACATTGATATCATCGGGGAAATCATGCGCTGTCTTGTTCCAAACCTCGGTTTGTGCCCAGATGTTTTCTTGTGTGTCTAATGCAAGGGTATCGATTGATTGCATCGGATCGGACAAGGCTTGTGCCAGGATATGTTGATAATATCGCGCTAACAGTTGCACAGTTTCAGGACGATAAAGGGTATCGTCGTAAAAAAATGTAGCGATTAATGTCGTGTTTTCCCCTTCTTCGACCTTCAAGGATAAGGCGCTTTGATCAGGGTGCGTGAAAGATGAATGGATTTCATCATAGGCAAAGGACACATCAAATAAACGGTCCGTTTCAAGATTTAAATCTTCAATCAATTTGTACTGAGGATAGTTTTGATGGGCGTAGCAATTGAGTAGTTTTTCACGCAACTTCAAAAGGAAATCACGAAAGCTTTCTGTCTCGTTGATTTCGTGGCGAATGGCCAGCATGTTGTCATTTGTTGGTGTCGCTGGTTTGCGGGTCGGGGTGCCAATGGTGATGGTTGGCAAATGATTATGTTTATGCAGACAAACCATCAGGGCGGACAGCAAGACTGTGCCGCATAAAAATGGACCTTGTGCGATTTTTTTAATCTGTTCTGTCAGTTCTTGGTCTAGAGTGAAGGTCATGCAAGGCGGGACAGCATCCTTTTCTACGAAGACCGGGCTGTCTGCCTTTGGGGCGCAAAAAATAGGACCATCCGCCAATAAGTCCATCCAGAACTGTTTTTCGTCCAAGGTTTTTCGATCGAAAATCATGGTGTTCATCGTGTCTTTTCACTCCTAAAAAGCAAAGGCTTCAAGTTGATCGTCGTTGTGCGACAAGGGGGTGGTTTGCGGTTTGATCGGGTCATAAAGCGGGGTATGACTGTTTGAATGGTCAAAGCCATCGCGTTTGCCCCAATAGAACAGGTTTTTCAAAACCTGTTCGCACGGTTCTTTTTGATCCGGGATCAGTAATTTTTCGCGAATGCCGTCGTTAAAGGCACGCAGGAACCCTTTAATCTGTGTGCGGGAAAACCCGTTTCGTTGCAGGTAGAACAGGCTCCACATTTCAAATCCCTGTTGGGGGAGCCAAATGGAGTTTTGCACTTCCAGAAACATCTGTTCGACAAAGGCCGTGGCCTGCTGGCAATTCATGGTGTTGTGCGACCAATTGAACGCAAAGTTTTCGATACCCAGTTCCTCTTTTTGTTTCCAAACAGGGGTGATGGGGTCGCAGAACCACAATTGGGCGCGGTAAAAATCGCTTTTACTTTCTTCCAGAAACGACATGCTTTCAGCAACCGTGTCCGGGGTCTCGCCGGGGAAACCGATGATGAGGTTGCAATGGGTCAAGATGTCACGTTCGCGAAACATTTTAATCGCGCTCAGGTAATCTTTGCGCCGCGATTTCTTGTTCATTTTTTCAAGAATGGTGTCACTGCCGGACTCAACGCCCAGAAAGACCCCTTCGCATCCGGCGCGCTGCATCAAGTCAATGGTGGCTTCGTCGCCATGATCGGACCGGTAAAAGGAATTCCATTTAAAGCCATATTTCTTGTCGATCATCAATTGCATGATCTCGCGAAATCGTTTTTTCGGGACGTTGAAGGTATCGTCCAAAAAAGTCAGGGTATCGACGGTTCCTAAGTCCTTGATGTTATCTAATGTGCGTTCGACATGGGCGAGATCAAGATAGGTATATTTGCCCGCCCGATCAGGAAAACCACAAAATGCACATGAAAACGGGCAAGATTTGGCGGTGCGAAGGGAAAGAAATTGACCGAACTTTTCTTTTGGAAACAGGTTGTAATCCACCGGATTTTCGTCCAGTGAATTACGCTCAACCGATATTGTGTTGTGAACAAATGTGTCTTTCTGGCGGTAGGCGATATTCTCAATTTCAGCCAAATCTTTTTGGGTCTTTAGCGCCCCCAGCAGATCACATAGGGCTTTTTCCCCTTCGGAAGAAATGATGTAATAATCACCGCCTAGATAGGAAAAGAGCTCGCTTAATCCATCTGTGTCCAACATGGCGGCCTGACTGGAAATGAACGGCCCGCCGATGATAATTTTCACGTCTGGGTTATGGGTGCGGATAAACTGGACGATTTCGATAATCGGTTGGGGGACAACATAAAGGGTCGTGGTAATGGCGACCGTGCGAATACCGCCTTTTTTCAGTTTTTCGCGTAACGCGTCTTTTTCCTGTTGGAATAAATTGACGTAATCAAACGTAAATCCGTTTTTTGCCAGATAACTGCCCAGACACAAAACAACGGGCCAGACGAAATCGCTGTTATGATAGGTTCGTGGTTCCCATCCATTAACATGATTTAATATATCCATTGCATGATGGGGGTGTCCCTGCATGTTCAGGAAAGCAAGATTGATATCCCGGTAACCGCCTGATGTCGGGTCGTTGCCCCGGATCATATCCACCGTTTTTTCGAAATCAAAATCATTAAAGCCGATGATTAAGCAATCTGTATGCATCATAAATCCAAACCGTTTTGTCCTATTGGGCCGCTTGACGGCGTTTTGATCGGGTGATGGTTGGGCGGATGGGGGCAGATGTTTCTTGTTGTTTGAGGTCTTCAATCACATGCGCAAGGCGGGCAATGGTCGGGTTGTCGAACAGGCTGTGAAAGGGCAGTTCAAGGGCTATTTTATTGCGAATGCGTGACATAATGCGTGTTGCGCTTAGGGAATGTCCGCCAATATCGAAGAAATTATCATCTATACCGATCGGGTCTTTTTCCAATATTTCCTGCCAGATCTCTTGAAGGGTGATTTCTGTCTCGCTTGTCGGGGCGTGGTAAATTTGTGTGATTGTGTGCTTTCTGCTTTGTTGCGCTAATGCCTTGCGATCCACTTTTCCCCGTTCACTCAGCGGCAGCTTATCCAGCTGAATAAGACGTTGTGGGATCATGTAGGACGGCACCAGACGAGCAAGGGCAGATTTTAGATCGGCTTCGTTTGTCTGGATTGTAGAAAGGTAAAAACCGACAAGGTGACTGTGATCGTCAACAATGACGATTGCTCGGTCAATGTCGGGATGGCTTTCCAGTTTGTTTTCAATTTCGCCCAGTTCCACACGGTAGCCGCGCACCTGAACTTGATCATCATTGCGCCCGATAAAATGCAAATCGCCTTGTTCATCCCAATGGGCAATGTCCCCTGTTTTATACAGGCGTGCGCCGGGCTGAAACGGATGGGAGATGAATTTTTCACGGGTTAAATCGTCCTGTTTCCAATATCCACGGGCAAGACTGGAACCGCCGAGATAAATCTCACCTTCAATTCCAATGGGGACGGGACGTAAGGTTTGGTCCAGTAAATAGACTTGAACATTATCAATGGGGTGTCCAATGGTGATCGGCGCATCAGGGGTAATGTGTGTTGAGGTGGCGACAACACTGCATTCTGTGGGACCGTAATTGTTATAGATGTTTAAATCGCCTGCCCCGATATCTTTCAAGACATCTCCGCCGGTCAGAATTTTGATTTTATTTGTAAGTTTGCCCGCATGTATTTTGCTGACGTCTTCGCATATGGCAGGCGGCAGGAAGGTATGGCTGATGTCGTTTTCGTGTAAAAAGATGATTAATTGCGCCACATCCAGTCTTATAGGATCGGGGACAGTGTACAGGCAAAGGCCGTTGAGTAAATTGGGCACGATTTCCCAAAGTGATGCATCAAAGGCAGGGGAGGCATAAAGCGTTGCCCGACTGCCGCTTGACAGATCAAAAGCCTGTTCATGCCAGTTTACGAGATTAAGCAAGCCAACCTCTTCGACCATAACACCTTTGGGTTGCCCGGTGGAACCGGACGTGTAGGTCATATAGGCCAGGCCGTTGGTTTGCACAGGCGTAAAGTCGTCGATCCGTTGATCCCATTCTTGATCAAGATTACAAACAGGTGTTGTGGTCGTAATTTTTTTAAGGTTTTGGGTGTTGGACAGAACGCAAATGGCCTCGCTGTCTTTCAGGATATAGGCAATGCGTGCCTGCGGTGTGTCGGGATCAAGCGGGACATAAACACCACCAGCCTTGAGAATACCAAAAAAACTACAAACCAGTGAGGCGGAACGTTCCAAAAGAACGCCAACATGTTGATTGCTGCTTATGGCGAAGTTTGTTTGCAAATGATGGGCCAGCGCATCGCTTCGTTGGTCCAGTTCACGGTAGGTCAAGCGGGTTTGACCATCAACAACAGCCGGTGCGTTAGGGGCCAGTTCCACTTGCTGTTTAAATCGTTCGATAACGGACAGGGGGAATGGGGATGTTTGCGGTTGATTATGGTTAAAGCTCTTTAAGACGATTTCACGTTCCTGTGGCCCTAAAATATCTATTTCGCCGACTGTTCTTGTGGGTGCTGCTATGATTTGATGCAAAATATGTTCAAAATGCCCCGCCATGCGTTGAATTTGTGCGGCACTAAATCGGTTTGCGTTATAGGAAAATTCAGCACTCAGGCGAGTTCCCGGATTGAAGGCGAGGGTGAAATCATAATGGGTATGTTCGTGACGGATGAGACGCTCAACCGTCAGGCCATAGGCATCCTTTTCCATATTTTCCTGAAAATCTTCATCGATATGAAAGTTTTCAAAGGCGAAAAGGTGATCCGGTTTTTGCGCATCCGTCAGGATATCATTGAGGGCGAGATCGTTATGAGGATCCGTTTTGAGGGCCTCATCCTGCAACTGGGAAAGCAGGTCACAGAAACGCATATCCTCAGTTATTTTAATTCGCACCGGGATGGTGTTGATAAACAGTCCTACCATATGTTCAACGTGTGGCACGTTATGAGGACGCACAGTAACGACACTGGCAAACAGGATATCGTCTTTCCCTTTGTAACGGGACAGCATTAATCCCCAAATGGCCCGACATAAAATCGCAGGTGTGACACGTAATTTTTGTGTAAGGGTCTGTAAGGCACCTGTTGTTTCTTCACTTAATTGCAGCAGATGTTTTGCCGGGGTGTAGCCGTCTTTATCGCGTTGAAACGGCAAATGTGTTGCCGTGGCCCCGTCTAGATATTTTGTCCAGAAATCAAGTGAGTCTTGTTTGTTTCTTTGATTAAGCCAATTGAAATAAGGTTTGGAAGAAACAGGTGCCGTAAGGTTTGGCTGTTCGCCACGGACTTTGGCGCTGTAAATTTCCATTAATTCCTGCAATAAGATTGCGCTGCTCCATCCATCCAGTAGGATATGATGATGGGTACGGATAATCTCGTGATGTTGCGCGTCCAGTTTCACGATGCAAAGGCGGGCGAGTTGTCCGGCATGAGGTGTAAATGGTTTTTCCCGGTTTTCTTTACGAAGCTGGTCGAGTGTCGTTTCCTGCTCGTCCTTCTTCAGGTTGCTGAGATCAATGAAACGGGTATCGGCGCGTACCTGTTTGAGAACAATTTGGCAGGGTTGTTTGGTTCTTTCATATTCAAAAGCAGTGCGTAAAATATCGTGACGATCAACAAGGTCCTGCCAGCTTTTTAAAAATAGATCAGGCGAAAACGAACCTGAGATGAGATAGGAAAATTGTTCAACATAGGTGCTTTGATCATCATCGAACAAGGCGTGAAACAACATGCCTTCCTGCAAGGGGGTCAGGGGATAGATATCTTTAAGGTCTTCTTTCTTCATGATCAGAACAGGCTTTCAAATTCATCAAGGCTGAGGTTGGACAGGGTCAAATCGGCAGGGGTCAGTTCCGATGTGTCGCGCGTGCTACAAAAGGCGATGAGTTTGTCAATTTCTTCATGCAGGGTTTGAAGCAAGTCTTCCATCGTGCTTTTTAAATAGCGATGACGACTGTAGGACAGGGTGATTTCCAGACAGTCATCCATGACGATGGCTGCAATGTCCAAATCACTTGTGCGTTTGGCGCTGGGGGCAATGGCTGTGCCGGTATTGTCCGTTGAAATATCGAACAAGGGCGTGTTTTGGGCATTTTTAAAATGTCCAAGGTAATTAAACGTGATGTGACAACGTTGATCAAAGGTGGGGTCAGGGTCTAAACCGTCTTGAGACAGGTAAGTCAACACACCATATCCAAATCCTTTGTTGGGAATTTGGCGCAGGTTTTCTTTAATGGTTTTTATCTGTTGGTCGGTTTTCGCGGTTTGTGACAGGTCCAGTAAAACAGGATAAAGCGAGGTAAACCAACCCAGTGTCCGACTGACATCACTGTTTTTAAGGACAGGGGAACGACCGTGTCCTTCCAGCATGACAATGGTTTTTTCCAATCCTTTCCAGTTTTTTAAAGCACGCGCCAAGGCAACCAGCAGAATTTCTTCTGCGCTGGTGTGAAAGGCGTTGTTGACCTCCCCCATCAAGGTGTGCGTGTCTTTGGGGGATAAGCTTACGCTGCAACTTTCCACATCGCACAGGCGGTTGTGCGGTGATGGGATTTCAACGGGGAAGGGACAAACATCGGTTTGCCGGATGCGTTGCCAATAAGGAACTTCCTGTTTTAATTCATTGCTTTGTGCGTATTGGGCAAGCGCGTTGCCCCAATGTTTCAGGGAATGGGTTTTGCGTGGTAGATTAATGGGCTGTTTGGCCCTTATGTTGTGATAGGCTTGCGTTAAATCTTCCAACAAAATACGCCAGGATACGCCGTCAATAATCAGGTGGTGAACCACCAGCAAGATATGGTCCTGTTTTGCCCCATGCAGGATAATGGCTTTGGCCAAGGGACCGTTTGTTAAATCAAGTCCGGTATGGGCCTGATTGGCTTGGCGCAGAATTTGGCGGTTTTCATCCCGTTTTCTATCCAGTTGCACTGTTTGCAATTTAAAACCGTTTGTCGTTTCACAAAATTCCTGATGCCACTTCTTATCTGGAGATTGGTGGAATTTCAGTCGGAAGGCATCATGCTGCTGAACAAGAACTTGAACGGCTTGTTCCATTGCCGTTACATCCAATCGTTCATGGGCGCGTAACAACAGGGCATGATTGAACCAGTTGGGGTTGGTCGAAAATTTTTCAAAGAAACGGCGTTGAATGGGGCCAAGCAAGGCTTCGCCGGTGATGTCGTCTTCTTCAACAAAATGGTCCTGCGTGATAAAAGGGGCGAGTTTGGCAACGCTTGGATTGTCAAACAGGTCTTTGATTTGAATGCTTAAATCCGATTTATAAAGCTGGGATAGCAACTGGATTGCGCGGATGGAATCGCCGCCCAGTTCAAAATAATCATGATGAATGCCAATGTCGGTACGCCCGAAAACATGTTGCCATGCTTCAAGGAGGATTTTCTCGGTTTTTGTTGTTGGGGGTGTTGCCGCAATTTTGTTTGATTGTTCGTCAACTTCAACAATTTCAAGTAAGGCTTTGCGATCTATTTTACCGGAAACAAGCCGGGGCATGTTTTCTAGTAAAGCATAACGGCTGGGTACCATATGGACAGGCAAACTTGCCGATAAATCTTGACGTAAATCGTCAAGGTTAATCTCATCATGGGCAACGAGGCAGGCCTTTAAATAGGTATGTCCTGTATGGTCTTGTGCCGCAATGACACAGGCTTCTTTGATGTGCGCATACCGATTGAGCCTGTCTTCAATTTCGCTTGGCTCAATACGATAGCCCATAATCTTGACCTGTTGGTCATTGCGGCCCAGAAATTCTACATTTCCATCAGATAGAAAACGGGCGAGATCACCTGTTTTATAGATATGTTTTTCAGGGGTGGTTGGGTGTGGAATAAACTTTTCACCGTTCAGGGTATGATTGTTTAAATATCCTCGGGCAACACCCGGCCCGCCGATACATAGTTCGCCAATGCTACCAAGGGGAACGGGGTGTCCTTGCGGATTTAAAATAAAGATTTCCGCATTTCCTAACGGTTTCCCGATGGGAACATGTGCTGTATCGGTTGCTAGGGGGGGGACGGTGGTAAAGCTGAGGGCGTTTACACAACATTCTGTCGGACCATAGAGGTTGGAAACCGTGCAATTCTGCGCCACCTTATTGGCAAGGGAAACAGGCAAAGCCTCCCCACCGAAAATCATGTGGCTGAGTTGTTTTGTCAGGGCGTCCAATTCACCTGCTTCGTCCAGCAAGGCAAGAAAATTGGGGATGCAACCGGCAATATCAATTTTATAGATTTGGCAGAATTGACTGAACTTACGTGTATCGCGCTTGCTGTCATCATCCATAATGAACAGGCTGTGCCCATAAAGCAGGGCTGAAAAAATCTGCTGCACCGACCCGTCAAACACATAGGTGGTTAAAAGCACCATATTGAGGGACCGTTGATGGCGTTGATAGACATCCCGGTTCATGGCATGGGCCAGATGAACGACGCTGCCTTGTTCAATCATAACGCCTTTGGGTGTGCCGGTGGTGCCCGATGTGTAAATGACATAAGCTAGATCGGTTGTTTTGGTTTCAACCCGCTGGAAAGGCAGATCGGGAAGGTTCGTAATTTCAAGACAAGGCTGTGTTGTGACCTCGCGGGCCTTTGATTGTGTTTGTGGGTCCACCAGAATCGCACGCGCATGACTGTCTTTTAAAATGAAATCAATGCGTTCTGTTGGGAAATCGGGTTCAATGGGAACGTAAGCGGCCCCGGCTTTGAGCACACCTAGAATCGCAAGGACACACCAATGGCTGCGTGTCAGCATCAAGGCGATGCGGTCATCAGGGGACAGCTTGACGCTTTTTCGTAAATGGGCGGCAATTCGATCAGATTGCAGATCAACCTCTGCATAGGTCAGGCGGGTTTCTTCAAACGACAGGCAGGTTCTTGTCGGATGGGCTTTGACCTGTTGTTGGAACAGGTTAATAATTGTTTTATCCTGTTCGTGATATAGGGGGGCACCTTGCGAGAAGCTTTTTAGTTGCGCTTTTTCTGTATCTGATAACAGATCAATATCGTTTAGTCGGGCTTCAGCACCTTGTCTTATGAATTCTGATATGGCGCGTAGAAAATGTTCAGCGAGATGACGCATATCTCCATCATCATAAAGGGCTGGGCTGTAACCGATTTTAACTTTCAAGCGATCTTGATCGGGCAGAAGGCGCACGCCCAGATCAAAATGCGTTTTCTCCCACGTTTCCAGTTGGGTCACAGCAAAGTCGGTGCCGGGGAGTAAGGTGTTGAGTTCAAACACACTGTCCAGAGGATAGTTTTCCATGACGAATAAGGACCCGATCAGACGATCCTTTAAGGGGGTGGTTGATTGAATATCAGCCAAGGCAATGTGTTGATGGGGTTCACCTGCCAATGCATTGTGCTGAACCTGAGAAAACAGGTCCGCAAGGCGCATATCGAGGGTGAACTGAATACGTACCGGGATCGTGTTGATGAAAATTCCGGCCATTTTTTCAATGTCGGCAATCTCGTGTGGGCGACCAGAAACGACGCAACCGAAAACAATATCGTCAGATTGGGCGTGATGGGACAGTACAAGTCCCCAAAGGCTTTGAAAAAGATTGTTCAGGGTGATGTTTTGGTCATTTGCCAGTTTGTTCAGACTATTCAGTTGTTCTGGTGTGACCTCGAAATGAAGGGCTTTAGGTGCGGTTCTGATTTTGCCACTGGGGTGTTGAGCCGGTGTTGATTGCGTCTCAAAGCCCGTTAGATAATTTTGCCAGTATTCAATTGAGTTTGCTTGGTTTTGTGCCTCACGCCATTTAATATATTTTGCAAAGCCAATTGGATTCTCATACGGCAACGGCTTATTGTTGGTTCGTGCGATATAGATATCCAGTGCTTCTTTAACCAGATTCCCAAGTGACCAACCATCCATAATGATATGGTGATGGGTGAGGATGACTTCAAAACTGTCATTGCTTAATTGCAGGACGCGCAAGCGCAGCAGCATGTTGCTTTCAAGGTGAAAAGGGGTGTGTTTTTCTTGTTTTTGAAATGTGTGAACCGCTTGTTCTTTGTCTTGGCTGTCAAGGTGGCGGTAATCAATAACTTGAAAATCAAGGGAGCGCGTCTCTGCGACAACCTGCAAAGGGGTTGGGGTGTTTTGAAAGACAAAGTTTGTGCGCAAGATGTCATGGCGGTTTACCAGCGTTTGCCATGCTTCATTGAAAGCCGTGACATCAAATCCCCCCTGGAGGCGCCATGATATTTGCTGAAGGTACGATTGTTTATCATCACCTTTCAGGTAATGGAAAAACAATCCCGTCTGCATAGGGGACAGTTTATAGATATTGGCGATGTTGTTTTTGACTGGTTTCATCTTACCAGAAATACACTAATTAATATGTATAGTGTATTTCTCCCTCCTCTGGTGTATCTATCTATTCGTGTGCCAGATTATGTTTACTTGTTTAGATTGTATAGTATTTTTTTTATAATCTTGAGAAGGTTAATGAAAATTATAATAAAATAACAAACTAAATATTTGATTTAAAAGAATAAAAATTAATTGTAAATTTTAAATAAAAACAACTATTGATATTTCTGCAGTTGTGTGGATAGAATTGACAGTGCGGAAGCGTTGAGGAAGCGATACACTTTAAAGATGTTTTCTTAAGGCGACCTGATTATGCATTTGTTGAAAAAGCGACCTATTTCAAATTGGTTTGCGACATGAGGAGAAAACTCTTGGGTTCCATGTTAGGAATTTGGATTCTTGCCAGTTTGTTGATTGGAATGCTTGGCATTCATAAACGGTTTGGTTTTTGGGGATTCTTTTTTGGATCGCTCGTGTTATCCCCCATCATTGGCATAATCATGCTGTTTTCTATGGAAGATAACTACATCCATACCAAGGCTTCTGAGTAATCGTCTTTTACATTTACCAAAGGTGACCAAAGTGACTGATACCGACAAGAAGACCCCTGCGCGCAAAACCGCAACGACGAAAGAATCTGAAAAAGCAGAAAGCGCGACTGAAACTGCGGCGAGTGATGCACCAGCAACGCAAGCTGCTGAAATGGCACATGCTGGGGATCATGAAGATAGTCTTGAACATCATGACCATGATCTGGATTTACATGCGGCGGCTGATAAAATTGTTCGTCGCAATATCTATTGGGCGTTGGGATTTGGTGTTGTGCCGCTTCCGATTGCCGATATGTTTACGATCGGTGCTGTTCAATTAAAAATGATGAAAGAACTGGCTGATTTATACGATGTGCCGTTCAGCAAAAATCTGGCGACTGCTGCTGCTGTCAGTATCGTTGGTGGCGTTGGTCCGGTTGAATTGGCAAAAGGCCTGGGGGCTAGTGTTGTCAAGTTGATCCCTGGTGCCGGCAGTGTGGCGGGTATTGCCGCCTTGCCGATTACTGCGGGTGCCCTGACCTATGTGATCGGTCACATTCTGGTGAAACATTTTGAATCTGGGGGGACATTCTGTTCCTTTGATGCCTCAAAAGTTAAAGGCTATTCCAAAGACCTGTATGCCAAGGGTAAAGGTATGGTCAGCCGTATGAAAAAAGATAAAGAAGCTGATGTATCTGTGGATGCGGACGAAACAGCTTCTGCAGCTGCACCGGCTTAAATTTTCCCGAATGCGCTAAACCGAAGTTTCTTTTTCTTAAAACGGAAAAGGAAACTTCGGATCGCCTCTCTTTGATTATCAAATAACAAAACGCAAACGGTAAACTGTTTGTGATGCATAGGTGTGTCCAATGGGTGAGATCTCAGAAACCGTTCAATTTCCCATGTCCTTTGCACAAAAACGATTGTGGTTTTTGACCCAGCTTGACCCGGATGCCCCTTATTATAACATTCCGGCAAATATTCAGTTATGCGGGTCATTGAATGTGAAGGCTTTGCATAAAAGTCTGGCGGCTATTGTTGAACGCCATGAGATATTACGTACGACTTTTCATGAGATCGATGGGCAACAAATCCAACGTATACATGCGCCGTTTGAACCCGTTGTCGATCATGTGCCCGCCCCGGCCATCGCCAATGATGAGTTCTCGCATTGGATTGAACAACAGGTTCAAGAACATCTTCGCGCCCCGTTTGATTTGACCTGTGGCCCTTTGGTTCGATTCCGTCTGATTGAGATAGGGACGAATGATCATATTTTTTTATGTACCATGCATCATATTGTTTCTGATGGCTGGTCAATGGGCATTTTGATCCGGGAACTCTCCGCATTCTATAAAGCCTTTACGCAAGGTGATGCGCCAAATCTATCTGAGCTGCCGATCCAGTATGGTGATTTTGCAGATTGGCAGCATGAACATTTAAATGACGAAGTGATGGGCAAGCAGTTGTCCTATTGGGTAGATCAACTGGCCGGACTGCCCCCTGTTCTGGACCTTCCCCTTGACCGAGAAAGGACAAAGGCGCGCGGATGGCAGGCCGAGGGGCTTTCTTTTCGTCTAACAACGCAACAACATGACCGATTACAGGGATTGTGCCGTGAAACAGGGACGACCCCATATATGTTTTGTTTGGCATTGTTATCGGTTTTGTTGGGGAAATATAGCCAAAGTGAAGATATTGCGGTGGGGTCCCCCCTTGCCAATCGTCAACAGAGTGAGGTGGAACAACTCATTGGTTTCTTCGTCAACACGTTGGTTATGCGTGTTGATTTATCTAAAGATGATTTGAACTTTTATGATTTGTTAAAGCAGGTGAAAAAGACTGTTTTAGACGGTTTTGCCCATCAGGATGTCGCCTTCGAACAACTGGTGGAGGCCCTGGAACCGGAACGTCATCTAAATATTAACCCGTTGTTTCAGGTTTCCTACAGTTTTCAAAATGCCCCGATGGGGGATATGGAACTGGATGGCCTGACGGTCCGCCCCCTTGTTGAATATCAAACCGGAATGGGACGTTTTGATCTTGAATTTGCGTTTTGGGAAGAAGATGGCCTTGTGGGCTCTATTCTGTTTAAAAAGGATATTTTTGATCGTTCCACCATTGAACGGATGATCAGGCATTTTCAGGTTTTATTGGATCATGTGCTTTCAAATCCAACAATGTGTCTGGCCCATCTGGACATGATGCAAGACGATGAACGGGTGGATATGATTGCCTTGGGGGCGGGAAAAACAAGGCATAGTAAAGATGGGCCCCTTCTTCAACACCAGTTTGAAACACAAGTCCGCTTACGTCCCGATGCGATTGCCCTGAGCTATGAAAATCAGAATTTGAGCTATCGCGAATTAAATGAACGTGCAAACAGGTTGGCTCATGAATTGATGGATTTGGGGGTCGTACCGGAAACATTAGTGGGGATTTATCTGGAACGATCCATCGAAACCGTGGTGGCTGTGCTGGGTATTTTAAAAGCGGGGGGCAGTTATTTGCCGCTGGAACCGGCCTATCAGAATGATCGTCTGGGGTATATGGTTGATGATTCCGGGATTGAAATTGTTGTCAGCACCACGCTGTTGAAAGTGCAACTATGCGATATTGTGGCAGATCAGACATTGCATTTTGTTTGCCTTGATGAACAAAAGATGGATATGTGCACCGAAAATCCGGCAATTCAGCAGGATTTGAGCCAGCGTGCGTATGTGATTTATACATCAGGTTCTACCGGTAAGCCCAAAGGGGTGGAAATCACACAGCGCAATGTGGTGCGTCTGTTCAGCACGACACGCGGCTTGTTTGATTTTGATGATCAAGATGTCTGGACGATGTTTCATTCCCATGCATTTGATTTTTCCGTGTGGGAAATATGGGGCGCGTTGTTGACTGGGGGGCGCTTGGTCGTTGTCCCTTATTGGACGACGCGGAACACGGATGCTTTTTATGACCTGTTATGTGAACAAAAAGTAACGGTTTTAAATCAGACACCTTCTGCTTTTTATGCGTTGATTAATGTGGATCAACGGGTCGGTGAAGTAGATAACTTGGCCCTGCGTTATGTAATCTTTGGCGGTGAAGCGCTGGATTTTCGCAAGTTGAAACCTTGGTATGAACGTCATGCAGATGATCAACCCGTTTTGGTGAATATGTATGGCATTACCGAAACAACGGTTCATGCCAGTTTTCGTGCCTTACGTAAAGACGATGCCCATAAGCCGCAAAGCCTGATTGGGGATCCTTTGCTCGATTTGCGATTTTATTTGCTGGACCCGGTCGGGCAGCTTGTGCCCATTGGTGTGAAAGGCGAAATTCATGTGGGCGGGGCTGGTGTTGCACGAGGATATCTAAACCGTCAAGAACTCAACCTCGAACGTTTCATTCGCGATCCGTTTTTAAATAACGGAGAACGTCTTTATCGCAGTGGGGATTTGGGGCGTTGGTTGGCGGATGGGTCACTGGAATATTGTGGCCGTCTGGATGATCAAATTCAAATCCGTGGTTTTCGCGTGGAATTGGGCGAAATTCAAAGTTTGTTGGGTGATCACGAGGTCATTCGCGATTGTGTGGTTTTATGTCGTAAATCTTGCGGTGTGGACGAGATCGTTGCCTATATTGTTGCGGCTGATGAAAATATAACGTTTCCAGCGACGAATGTGCGACGTTTTTTGAAAGAAAAATTGCCTGATTATATGATCCCGTCTCATATCTTTGCTGTGGATGAAATCCCCTTAACAGCACATGGCAAGATTGATCGGCGTAAGTTGCAGGCCAAGGAAGGGGCTGTTTTGACAGGGGAAGTGCGTAAACCTGTAGAAACGGCGTTACAGCAAACAGTTTTTGATGTTTGGGCGGCTGTTCTGAGCCATACGGATTTTGGTATTCAGGACAGTTTTTTTGAAGTGGGCGGGCATTCCTTGCTGGCAACACAGGTTGTTACCCGTTTGCAAAAACAGTTTGGAACACAGGTTAATCTGCGCACTTTTTTTGAACATCCGCGCATTGAAGAAATTGTGCTCTATTTAAACGGGACGGGTGATGAGGAGATGATTCCACGGCGTCGCCCAGGGTGTGTTATCCCGTTGTCTTATGCACAAGAACGGTTATGGTTTATTCAAATGCTGGAAGGGCCAAGTGCGGCCTATAATATCCCAAGCCTTTATCGACTGCGCGGTCAGTTGGATGTAAGTGCCCTTGAACGTGCCCTTAATCATGTCATTGCCCGTCATGAAAACCTGCGCACCAATTTTGTGGAAGAAAACGGGCAGGCGTTTCAGAAAATACGCGATGAACTGTATATCGCGTTGCAAGTGGTGGATTGGGATAAAGATCGACTCCATACCTTTTTACATGAACCGTTTGATCTGGAAAAAGATGCGTTGCTGCGTTGGAAACTGGTGCGCGAAGGCGAAGACAATTATCTGTTGGCGGTTTCCATCCATCATATTGTGTTTGACGGTTGGTCGTCTGCGGTGCTGGCACAAGAAGTCATGCAGGCGTATGAAGCCGGTGGGTTCGATAATTCCTTTGAGGCATTAGACATTCAATATGGTGATTTTGCCTTGTGGCAGCGCACGCGTTTTGAACAGGCAGGTGTTTTGGATGCGCAATTGTCCTATTGGCGGGAACGGTTGCAAGGTTTGCCATCTGTTCTGGATATGCCTTGTCAAAAGCCGCGACCTGCGGTGCAAAGTTATCGCGGGAAATTGGCTCGGTTTGATATTGCATCCCCTGTGCGCCACGGGGTTAAACAACAAGCCCGCTTAAATGAGGGCACCGATTTTATGGTCCTGCTGAGTGCTTTTTACATGGTTTTGGCCCGTTTTAGCGGACAAACCGATTTGGTGGTTGGCACGCCGATTGCCAATCGCACACGGGCAGAATTGGAAAATTTGATTGGTTTCTTTGTCAATACATTGGCCCTACGGGTCGATTTATCAGCTAATCCTATGTTTGAAGATTTACTGGCACAGGTCAAAGATTGCGCACTGGGGGCCTATGCCCATCAGGATGTGCCGTTTGAAAAACTGGTGACGGATTTGGGCATGGAGCGCAGCCTAAGCCATGCGCCGATTTTTCAGGTGATGTTTGTGATGCAGAATACCCCCCTTGCGTTACAGAGTGATGCGCAAGGGCTGGAGATTTCGTTGGAACCTGTGGAATTTGATGCTGCGCGTTTTGATTTGGTTTTTTATATCACTGAAAATGAAACGGGTTACAGTGGCCTTGTAGAATATGCCAGTGATTTGTTTGAGGCAGAAACCATTGAACAAATGACACAGAACTATTGTCACCTGTTACAACAGGTTGTTGAAAAACCGGATCAACCGATCAATAGCTACCCCATGAGTGCGGCTGATGTGATTTATCCACCTGTTTCGTGGGATTGCAGTCTGCGTGTTGATCAAATTTTTGAACAGGTTGTGCAAACGCAACCACAAAACCGGGCACTGTGTTTTGCAGATCAGGCATTGAGCTATGCCCAAGTTAATGCACAAGCCAATCAGGTCGCACATTATTTGCGAAAGGCCGGGGTGGAAACAGGCGATATCGTCGGCTTGATGATGAAGCGCACAGACCGTTTGCCCATTTGCCTGTTGGGTATTTTAAAAGCTGGTGCTGCTTATCTGCCGATTGACCCGGATTATCCCAAAGACCGGGTGGATACCATGATCAAGGATAGCGCAACACGGTTGGTGATTTGTGACGAAGATGTTATCGCACCTGATGATGTTGACCTTGTGATTATGGATCGTAACGCACAAATTTGTGCGCAAGAAAGCATTGAAAATCCGAGGTGTGATATGACAGGGGATAGTCTTGTCTACGTACTTTATACATCCGGTTCAACAGGTGTGCCCAAAGGGGTGGGGATGGGGCACCGGGCCATGTCCAACCTGATCCAGTGGCATATGAACGATCCCGTTTTATCCCAAAGTGCCCGAACTTTGCATTTTGCGCCTTTCACATTTGATGTCTCGTTTCAGGAAGTGTTCAGTACATGGGCGAGCGGTGGTTGTTTGCATCTGGTGGATGAAGATATGCGCCGCGATTTTCACGCACTTGTTCCTTATGTAAAAAGGCAAAAGATTGAACGCCTGTTTATGCCCTATGTTGCCTTGCAGCAGTTCAGTGTGGTGGCACAGGAAGAAGGTCTTTATCCCGATTATCTGCGCGACGTGATTACAGCAGGCGAACAATTGCGTGTCACACCTGCTATTATTGATTTGTTTTCTCATGTGTGTGATGCACGTTTGCATAATCATTATGGCCCATCGGAAACCCATGTTGTGACAAGTGAGGTTTTAGAGGGTGACCCGTCCATTTGGCCCTTGTTGCCGTCTATTGGTTATCCCATTAACGGGGCCAATATCTATATTTTAGATGAAGCCGGGAACCGGGTGCCTTGTGGTGCTGTTGGGGAAATTCATGTGGGGGGAGAGGCTGTCGCACTCGGGTATTTGGGGCGTGCTGATTTAACCGCAGAACGTTTTGTGGAAACCTCATTGGGACGGCTTTATAAAACGGGTGATTTGGCGATTTGGCACACCGACGGACGTATCAAATATCTGGGACGCGCCGATAAACAAGTTAAAATTCGCGGATTTCGCATTGAACCGGGGGAGGTAGAAACCATTCTAAATGGGTTTGATCCGGTGCGTGAATGTTGCGTTGTCGCCCATGACTTTGAGGGACAGGGCAAAAAACTTGTGGCCTATGTCTGTTTTGAAAATCAGGTTTCATCCGACATAACAGGGTTGCGATCTTATTTGCGAGACAAATTACCGGATTATATGGTGCCATCCCTGTTTGTGACGTTGGATGAAATGCCTGTGACAGGCAGTGGCAAAATTGATCGTGCGAAGTTACCGGCACCAGAGGAAAATAGTTCTGTTCAAGAGGCAGACGTTATTAAATGGCGTACACCTGTAGAAGATATTCTGTCGCTCATTTGGATGGATGTTTTAGGCGGCAGCATTCCGCAACGCCATGATAATTTTTTTGAAGTCGGCGGACATTCCTTACTGGCAACCCAACTGGTATCGCGTTTGCGCGCAGCGTTTTCTTGTGAGATTACCGTGCGACAGATATTTGAAACCCCGACATTTTCCGAAATTGCCGGCTTGATTGAAGCAGGGCAGGGGCAGGCTGAATATCAGATACCGTCGATCAAGCCCCTGCCGCCTGAAAAGCGGACAGTCGCATCGTTTGCACAAGAAAGATTATGGTTTCTGGACCGTTTGCAAGGGGGCAGTTCCAATTACAATATGTCTGTGACGGTTGGTGTTTCCGGTATGTTGGATGTTGAGGCCTTCCGTCAAAGTTTCTTGGAAATTATTCGCCGTCACGAAGTCTTGCGGACAAACTTTATCTATGAAGATGACCGTGTTGTTTGCGTGTTGCGGC
Organism: Terasakiella sp. 4MB5A; assembly: GCF_050058155.1. Taxonomy (GTDB): domain Bacteria; phylum Pseudomonadota; class Alphaproteobacteria; order Rhodospirillales; family Terasakiellaceae; genus Terasakiella; species Terasakiella halodenitrificans. The sequence continues at coordinate 1,390,684 of NZ_CP188815.1, forward strand.
CTGTGAAGGATGATATTTTCACCGTGCGTGATTTATCGGACTTGAACCTTGAAATGTACGAAACCGAAGTGGATCGTTTAAGCCATGAGAATGCGGTGGCGTGTTTTGATCTGGAACATGATGCCTTACTGGCGGGCTGTTTGATCAAAACGGCAACGCCTGATGAATTTATTTTCCTGTTACGGATGCATCATATCGTGGCGGACAATTGGTCCACTGGGGTGTTTTTAAATGAACTGGCCACCCTTTATCAGGCTTATCAGGCAGGAAAACGGGCTCCTTTGGCTGATTTATCGGTGCAATATGGTGATTTTGCCCATTGGCAGAGAGAATGGTTAAACAGCAGCAATTACCAGGTGCAACTTGATTACTGGATTCAAAAACTGCAAGGGGTCCGTCCTGATTTTTGTCTGTCCACTCAAAAAGATGAAAACCCAGGGACAGGCCCCTGCCTGAAACATGGTTTTGTGTTTGAGGATGATCTGAAAATCGCGGTGAAGGAAGTGTGCCGTCAACAAGGTGTCAGTTTATATATGGGGCTTTTGGCGGCCTATGGGGTTTTGCTTTATCGTTATAGTGGGCAAAGCGATTTTGTCATTGGATCACCCATCGCGAACCGCAATCATCGCGAGATCGAACCCTTGATCGGTTTTTTCGTCAATATGATGCCCATGCGTCTACAGTTTGAACCGGAGATGACGTTCAGCGAGCTGTTGCGTTGTGTTCGTGAAATCACGTTGGACGGTTTTTCGCGTCAGGATGTGCCGTTTGAACATATCGTGCGTGAAGTTTGCCCGCAACGTAGCGAAGAACGCACACCTTTGGTTCAAAATGTCTTTGTGTTGCAAAATGCCAGTGCACAGGCACAGGATTTAAACGGGGTTACAATGAAGCTGTTACCGACACCGAGTGGAGCAGCAAAATTCGATCTGGTCTTTTCCGTGTCAGAAGAGGGAGAGCAGCTGTTTGGTGTTCTGGAATATGACAGCCATTTATTTAATCAAGTAGAGATCGAAGAGATGATGACCCGTTTCCAATTCCTTTTACACCAGCTTTGTCAGCAGGAAGGAACCGCCCTCATTGACCTTGACTTAGGGGAGAGCGGGAAGGAAAGTCATATCGATCAGGTAGAAGAATTCAGTTTTTAAGGTTTTACGGCCGCTTTATCCGGGGCGGTAGAATCATTTTCTGATTTCATAGGTTGTGCATCTGTCGTTGTATCTTTGTTATCTTCATTCAACAGATCTTTAATGGAAAGTTTTTCCAAAGCTTTTTGAGCGAATGTCTTGTCAGACTGTGTGGTTCGTGTGGTGCCGGGGTCATCAAGCTGCCCGATGGAATCCGGTTTTTCAGAAGTCAACTTGCGCTGCCATTCTTCTTCTTTTTTGGTATCAGGATCAATGGCAGCGCTATTACTATCCATATTACCAAGGATCAAGGGCATACCCTCATCCCCAGCCCCGATAATAACAATTTTTGCATTATTGGAACGCGCGAGTTCCAAGGTTGCATCGATGCCTTTCCATTTCAGGTAACGCGGTGAAATGCCGTCTTTGATGATATCTTGGAATTTACGAATACCACCAGCTTCAATGGCTTTGCGTTTGCTTTCCTGTTGTTCACGTTGCAGGATATATTCATATTGGAGCATACGGTGTTTGTGTTCGACCTTGGCTTCGATGGCCAGCCGGACGGTTTGTGGCAAATGAATACTTTTAATCAGGACATCTTCCAAAAAAATCAAATCTTTATTTCCATCGTCTTTTGTCAGGACGACTTTCAATTCTTCCTTCACCTCTTTTTCGACAATTTCCTGAATTTCAAATCGCTTGGTGCTGTAAATTTCTTCAGGGGAATATTTGGCCATGACGGTACGCCCCTTGGCACTGACTTCCGGCAGGATCAAGATATCAAGGTATTTTTCCCCCATATGTTTGTGCAAAAAACCAAGTTGGTCCTCTTTTGGGCGATAGCGGACCAAAAATTCTACATCAATTTTTAAGCCATCCTTGGCTAGCACGTTAAAGGTGCTGGTTGCTTCATTCAGACGGACACTATAGATCGTCATCTCATTCCAGGGCAGGATGACGTGAAACCCTTCGGGGTAGGTGGTTTTAACATCCGTCCCGCCGTTAAAACGCTCCCATAAAACACCGGCATGTCCGGCAGGAATACTGATGAAAATTTTCTCGGACAGCAGGACAATCATAAAAAGACAAAGGAGTGTGCAGAGCGAAAGCCACATGAAATGACGGCGGATGAACTTTCTCACGGATGCCATGTTGCAATTTACTCCCGCGTGCGGCGACGCTTATCTTATAAAGATAGAAAAAATATATTTGCAACTTAAAGCTAGACGAAAACGACTGCAACAACTCTTTTGATATGTTGTGCAATTAAGTTATCTAAATAGTTGTATTTAAGAAGGCAAGCCTTCTTTATACTTTGATGTCTAAAATGTTCTATCAACGTAGCGCAAACTGGATGGGGAGGGTAAGGTGAAGTTTGTCTTCTTTCATTTCTGTTGGAAATTTTGGTAGGGGTTGGGCACGTTCCAGCATGGCTAATGTTTCTTGATCCAAGGCTTTATAACCGGATTTTTGTTTGACCCGGTAATTGGTGACACGACCATCGCGGCTGACAGTGAAACTAAGAACAACAACACCTTCTTGGTGGCGGCGTTTGGCTTTGCGTGGATATGTTTTGTGTTTTTCCAGCCAATAACGCAGCTTAGTTATGTAATCTGGGCGTACAGTGCCGACCACACCACCGCCTGCATGTGTCGTGGTGTCCATACGGTTGGCTTTGGGGGCCTTTTGTGTGCTGCCCTGTGAAAGGTTGGCAAGCTGTTTGGGTCGTGCGGGTTCTTGTGTTTTAACCGGCGCAGGTTTGGGACTGATTGGTTTTTGGGTGACCTTCTTTTTAAGAGTTGGTTTTTCGGGTGCGTTCACAACAGGTTTTACACGAGGTTTAGGCTTGCTGACAGGCGTGATTTCTGCCACCTGTTCAACTGGTTCCGGCTCCGGTGTTTCCACGATTTCTTCTTCGATGATGGGGGCGGGTTCCGGTTCTATCGGCTTTTCCACCACTTCGGGGTCTTTAATTTCGGGCTCTTCGACTGGTTGCGGTGTTTCTTTGACTTCTGTTTGCGCTTCTGCGCCTTGTGCAGCAGCGATCATGCTGATGGAAATTTCCAGACCGCCAACGCCCTCTGCCAACGCACCGGAAACAGGTTTTTTATCGTAAAAAAAGACATAAGCCAACGTGGCATGGATGAAGAAGGCGAATGCAACAGCCCCAAACCAATGGTAGGTTTTTAACATTACTGTGCCTCCCCTTTTTCTAAGCGTGTCAATAAAGCGACCTTTTCGACACCGCTTTCGCGCAAAGTACTAAGGAATTGCAGAACCTCACCCGCAGGATAGGTACCATCAACCTTGAGACGGACTTTGCTGTCGGGATGGTCCTGCATATAGCCGGTGAGTTTGCGCAATAATGTGCTTTGATCCATTTCCTCATTTTGGAAAGCGATCTTTTTACCTTCCCCTAAATGGATCAAGGCCGTTTTTTGTTCGACGCGGGTTTCACTCATGGACGTGGCGGGATCAATTTTAAAGGGATCCGATGTGGTCAACTTACCGGCAATCATAAAAAAGATCAGGAGCAGGAACACAACATTGATTAGTGGTAAAATATGTTCCTCGCCACCCTGTTTTTGCTTTTTGAAGGTTTGCTTTAAACTTTTCATGGTTGCGCCTCTTCAAAGGGAAGCAGAGAAAACTTTTTCAGATCGAGACGTGCGCTGACGTCCAGCAAGGCGACGACATCCTGAAGGGCAGCCTCCTTTCCGGTTTGAACCAGAATGGTTTGATCCGTTTTATGACGCAGAAACTGTTCCAGAGACATCAGGTTGTAGTCCTGTTGGGCAACGGTGTAATGATTGGCCCCCGTAACTTTGATTTTTAAGGGGGGCACGTCTGCCTTTGCAGCTGTTGCCTTACCTTTTTGCGGGGCTTGCAGTTCAACAGTACGTGTCTTTTCAAAACTGGACGCCAGCATAAAAAACACAAGCAAAATGAACACCACGTCAATCAAAGGTGTCAAGCTGATGGGGTTTTTTCGGCGTGATCGTTTAAGCACGTTGCCAAGCGTTTGCATTTTCTACTACCTGAAATGAAGTCTGATCGAAATTGTCCACGAATACTTGTGCAATCAAGTTGTCCAAGTCATGCGTCAGGCGTTCCAGACGACGTTCGAAAAAGCTGTTGATGGCAACGGTCGGCATCGCAACGGCCAGACCAACGGCAGTGGTTAAAAGGGCCAGCCAAATCCCGCCGGACAGAATGCTCGGGTCCACCTGATTTCCAGCATTTTCCAATTGCTGAAACGCATCAATCATCCCCAAAACAGTCCCAAACAGACCCAGCAAAGGAGCGAGGGCGGCAATCACTTCGAGGATACGCAGATGAGAAGATAGGCTTTCCAACCGGTCAATCGCATCGCGCAAAACCTCTTCGCGGGCCTGTTCTTTATTGATGTGTGGATGCATTTGTCCGCGTATGGCCTTGGCGACAACCTGGCAGCGGATGCTTTTACATCCCATGCAGAGTCCAAGGGCAGCTTGGCTTTTGCCGTTACGAAACTGTTTGACGGCTTGTTTGGCAAGCTTGTTTCGAAAGACGCCGAGCATATGAAACTGCATCAGTTTTACAAAAGTAACGCTGAGCACAACAACCGAAAGCGCGCAGAGCAGATAAACAACCGGCCCACCGGCGTTCATGGTTTCCAGCAGTTGTTGGAAAGGGGATGTTTCTGGTTCAATCATGGGAAACTTCCTTTGTGATGTTGGTGTGTGGACAGTCTTGCCATTGCATTTTGATGTCTTCTCGCCATGCAAATTTAACGAGATGGGTTTCAATAATGCTTTCCATTATCCGCAAACCTTCTTCGTCTTGTGCCCGGCAATGAATACGTAAAACATTGTCGTTTGCCGTCATGGTGCAGGGGCCGGGGGGCAGGGCGGCAAAACCGCTATACGCATCGAAAGATGCCTCAACCTTGTGGGCGAAGTGTTTGCAAAGTTGTTGCAGGTATTTACTGGCATGCTCAGTGGGAATACTCATTTGTCGTGCGGTCATTTTTTTGCTCATGCGGATTGTTCCATTTCTTCAAAGGGAAGAGGGGTTTCTGCAAGGACAAAAGGATTACCCTTGCTGCAATATTCAACACGTCCCTCTACGCGGTAGGCAAGACGCAGATTTTCTGCTGTCATGGCTTCTTTCGGGGGGCCAAATGCGAGAAGTTCACCTTTGGCGAATAAGGCGATCTGGTCGCAATGGCGCAAAGCCAGATTGATGTCGTGAATAGGCATTAAACAAATCCCGTTTCGCTGTTTCAGCAGGGATTTCACAACATTAAAAACACCAAGCTGCCACCTGAGATCCAAGGCACTGGTCGGTTCGTCCAACAACAACAGGCTTGGTTTTCGAACAATGATTTGCGCCAGACCGACCATTTGGCGCTGCCCGCCTGATAATTTGTTCATGGGGGAAAAGGCAAGATGACGGATTTCCAGAATATCGAATATTTCTTCGATCAAGGTGTCAACTTGGGCGGTGTTGAGATCGGGGCGAACGGCCCTACAAGCGCTTAAGATGGCCTCATAAGCCAGCAAGGTGGTGCCTTGGGGCAAGGTTTGCGGCAAATATCCGACCAGACCACTACGCGTGATCTGGGGAAGGTCTTCAATATTTTCACCGTTTAGCAGGATATCGCCCTGATAGTTCCCTAAACCCGCAATGGCGCGGACAAATGTTGATTTCCCAACCCCGTTTGGTCCCAGAACACCAACCAGAGAACCGGGCTTGATCTCGTCCAGATGAATACCGGACAGGATTTGTTTTGCCCCATAGGAAAGGGTTAGGTTTTGAATGCTGAGTGTGGTCATGCACCTTTCCTTTTTTGTTTGATTAACAGACCAAGGAATAAGGGAATGCCGATCAGGGCTGTCACGATCCCATCGGGAATGAGAATGCCGGGTACAATGGATTTACTGAGAACAGAGGCACCCGCAAGGATAAAACCGCCCGCCAATGCCGCACCGGGAAGATAAAAACGATGATCTTCCCCAAAGGCAAGGCGTGCGATATGGGGGCCGACAAGGCCAACAAAACCGATCACACCGCAAAAGGCCACCGCAGCGGCACTTAAAATACTGATACGGAACAAAACCCCCAAACGCATGCGTTCAACCGAGATCCCGAAACTTTTGGCGTAATCTTCACCACCGCGAAGGGCGGTCATTTTCCACATATGGCGAATGGAGAAAGGCAGGCAAAGACCGAAAATGGTAGTGACGATAGCAACTTTTTCCCAAGTGGCACGCGCCAATGATCCCATTGTCCAAAACACGATTTGTTGCAGGCTGTTGCTGTCGGCGACAAATTGGATCAAGGAAATCAAGGCTTGCAGGGCAAAGACCATCGCAATCCCAAACAGGATCACCGTATCCAGCCCGGCCCCAAATTGTTTGGAGACATATTGAATAGCAAATACAGCCGAGATTGCCCCGACAAAGGCAAAGACGGGAACGGCATAATTTTCAGGTATACCGAAGGGCACCAGATTAAAAACGATGGCGAGTGAGGCCCCCAGTGTGGCGGCATACATAATGCCCAGCGTTGAAGGACTAGCGAGCGGGTTGTTTAAAACGGTTTGCAGTTCCGCCCCGGCAAGCCCGAGACATGCCCCGACGATAACCGACATAAGGGCATAAGGCAGGCGAATTTGCCAGATAATCAGGGACTCGTTTTTGCTGAGCACCAGAGGGTCGACAAGGGAGGTTAAAATTTTTGTGACGGATAAATTTGCAGGCCCACTGGCAACATTAAACAGAACGGTGGCGATTAAGACGATGGCAAGAACGATAAGCCAGTACAGACGTTGCAGGGTCAGTCGATGGTATTCGCGAGCCAAAGACCCGCTGGGGGCATAAAGGGCATTTAGATAAGACATTATATTTGTCCTTTGGGCTTTTGACTGATCCAGTAAACGCCATTTAAGGGCACCGCCTGAAAATGGTCGAAATAGGTCTTTAAGGTTTCATTTGGATCAAGGTCTTCAAACAAGATCGGGTGCAGCCATTTGGCCATTGCTTCGACGGCGACCACATTCATGGGGGTGTTGTAGAAATGGTGCCAAATGCTATAGGCTTTTCCATTCTGCACGGCGTTTAATCGGGAAATCACATCGCGTTTCAAGGCATGTTCAAATGTTTTTTGGGCGGCTTCTTCACCGGTGCCTGCACCCAGTGCAATCAGGCCGGGGGCATTTTCCATATTCATCTGGGATCCAACAGCGGTTGCGATATAGACATCGGGCTGGGTCGTGAGCAGTTGTTCCATATTCACTTGCGCAACGGCACCGGGGATCATGTCGCCAAAGGCGTTGGTGCCGCCTGCCCATTCAATGAAACGTCCCATCATTTTGCGACCAAAGGCACGGCAACATTGCGGCAGCATGCCTGCATGGGCCTCGATAAAGACGGAAGGGCGTTTTTCCACACCTTCCAGACGCTGCTGGATGTTATTCAGGTGAGTGCGGTAAAAGGAGAGAAATTGTGCTGCCTGTTGTTCCTTCCCTAAAAGTCTACCCAATATTTCGACGCTTTTTGGGGTGTTTTCCAGCGGTTCAATCCGAAAATCCAGAACGACAACGGGAATGCCAGCGGCTTCAAGCTGTTTGATAACCGTTGCGCTTTTATCGTTTGGGCCATGCCCGCTACCCATACCGAATAGGGCGACATCGGGTTTGACGCTAAAGGCTTTTTCGGCACTGAAGGTGGCCTCGCCATTACCACCGATTTTGGGAATATCTGCAATTTGCGGGTAATGACGGACATATTCGGCAAAACCGGCAGGATCCAGTTTTTCAAATTCCCCCATCATGCCGACAACGCGTTTTACCGGGTTGTCGCGATCCAAGATCCCTAAGGTGGCAAGGAAGCGGCCTTCACCGAGAATAAGATGGTCTACAGGGACGGAAATGGTGACATCACGCCCTGCTAAATCTTTTAAAATAATCGTTTCTTTGGCATCAGCTGTATGGCTGGAAAGACAAAGTATTGTTAAAAGTGACAAGAATATTTTGATCATGATTTTAAACGCAGGAAATGGGCGGCCTGTTATTCAAGCCACCCATCCCCTATCGACACACTGAGCAAACGGTGTCTATTGTCGCGTTCCTCCTAAAAATCGAGCTTGGCGGTAAGAATAACGGAACGACCGGGATCGTTGAGTTCGTAAACAAAGGCGGCTGCGTGGTCATAGGCCGCATTCGCCCGGTCGGCATAAGTGGCATCAAACAGATTTTTCACATCCAGTCGCAGGGTCAAACCATCGACATCTTCCGGCATCCATTCGCCGTATATGTTGGAGACCAGATAACTGGGCAGGGATTTACCTGTTTGCACGCGAATATCGTCGTTAGAAAAGGCGTATTCATTGCTGGTTCCCAGACGTACGCCGTATTCGGGTAAGGTGTGGGAGACTTCAAGGTTCATCATGTCGCCCATAAGGGTACCTGTGTAGCTGTCTCCCGTTGTGCTGGGGACATCAGAGTCTACGCGAACGGTTGAACGCGAAAAGCCTGCTTTGACAAAGCCGTCGTCATAACTATATTTCGCACTGATATTGAACCCGCGTGAATTGATGTCTTGCTGTGTATTTCGGCTGGCTGGGCTGGACAGAACCGGGGCATTATTAATCTCGGTCCAGAACCAGTTACCGTCCAACGTGAACTGGTCAATTTCGTAAAGGGCACCGATTTTGTAATTGCGTGCTCGCGCAGCCTCGATACCGTTATAGGTGCTGGCATTGGTCTGTGTACCTGCTTCCGCAATTGGTAAACCGCCAAAAACAGTACTAAGCCCCCCATATCCCATGATTTGCGAGGTAATATCATATTCGATGTTGGCGTTGGCGCTTAGACCGCTATCGGTGACTTTGGTTCCGTTATTACCTTTTAGTCGGGCAAAATCGTAACGACCGCCAACAGATGTTCTTAAACGATCGGTCAGATCGAGACGGGCTTGGGCAAACCCACCGATATTGAGGTTTTCTTCTGTATAATAACTGGCGGCGTTATAGCCACCTGTTCCTTTGTCGTTATAAAAATCCACACCCGTCGTGATTTTACCCATATCCGTGGTAAAGGTGTTGGACAGTTTACCGTTTAAGGTTTCGACATGCGCAACGATGGTGAGCGAATTTTGGCGATGATCGGTTAAATCGGCTTTGGTATAGCTTAAGCTTGCTTTGGGGTCCCACATGTCACTGGGGGTTTCATCCCCAAATGCCAACGTCACGTTTGTGCGGTCATACATGGTGTGGGACGGGAGTTGTGTAGACACAACAAAGTTAGGACGTGCAGAACGAATGCCGTCGTCTTCCATATAATTGGCGCTGAATTTCAGGCGATATCCGGTGGAACCGGTTGCCCCGATTTTGAATAAACCGTTGTAGGCTTCTGGGGACGTGCCTTTGATTTTATTTCCATTACCGTCTTTGTAGGCCTGCCCTGCGGTGTTGGAGCCATAAAACATGACATCAATATTGTCGTAGCGCGCACCAATGGCCAAATCTTCGCTGGACCCTTTGTTATTGGTATTATAAGAAATTTTGCCAAAACCGCCGAAGTTTTCACCCGGTGTGACCAAATCGCGACCGTCTTTTGTCTCGACGCTCATGCTTCCGCCGAGCGCAGCTGGTCCGGCATCGGCTGGGGCGACACCCGTTTCAACCTTGATGCTTTTTAGCAAACCGGGATCCATAATTGTGGTGCCGATATGGTGGTAGGTTTTATTGGCTTGACGGGCACCGTCGATATCAACAGCCAAGTTTGTGTCTTCAATTCCGTTGACGTAGACTTTTTGTGCGATGGAAACTGGGGCACCGACATGAACACCGGGTTCTTGGCGAAAGACATCCTTCATATCCACTGGATCAATGCGTTCCAAATCATCTGCATCAACCTGTACGCCGCCGGTAATGACATCGGCTTTGGCATCAATGGAAATCGGCGCAAGGATGATTGCTTTTTCTTCGTCTTTTTTCGCATCTTGTGCCTGTGCTGTGCCGTTTAAAACGATTGCGGCACACCCCGCCAAAAGGGCGTTTTTGAATGTGTATGCCTTGGAGGGGGCATCCGATAGTTTTTGTGACATCGTCATCCTCGGAAATTAAAATCTTTAAAAAGTTAAGAATGATTGTTAATATCAACTGATGTATGGAGAGGCGAGTCAGGATATGTTTGCAAAAACACCAGACTTGTTTGCAAAAAGTGCAATTTATTATTATTTGCAAAATGATGAATGAACATGAAGGAATAAGGGATGCGGACATGGCGCATAAAACGATAAAGGAAACCAAAAGACGCAAAGGGCTTGTTTATCGGGATGCAATTAAAGAAACAAACCTGTTCGCTTTAGCGGGCGAAAGCTGTGTAAAGATGAAAAATGTTCCTGAACCTTCTGCACAAAACCATACAATTCTAAAAGGACGAATTAACAGTCGAGACTGTTGTTCACGTTTAAACGTCCATGCAACGGATTCAGAAGAGGTTCGTGACTATACGGCTAAGGCATACCTGCAACCGGCTGTAACCTTTTCCATTATCCTAAAAGGTCGGATTGAAGGAATGATGGGGGATACCCCCTTTATTTTAGAAGCAGATTCTCGCCCCACAGGGTACTTGTGGTCCATGAACACCCCGATGTTGTGGACGCGTTCGATTAAAAAGGATATGTATGTTCGCAAAGTCAATATCAGCCTTCCGCGTGACGGATTGCTTGGACAATTGGCAGGGCAGAAACAGGACGATCCCTTAAATTTTTATGTGCGTCAGCTTTTGACAGGCCCCCTTCAAATTCATCAATGGCAGCCGTCTAAAAGGGCGATTTCCTTGGCGGAACAAATCGTTCAACCTGTGTGTCGTTTTCCTTTGTTAGATCAACTTTATATGGAAAGTCGGGCATTGGAAATTGTCAGTGAGGCATTGGAAAGCATGGTTAAACAAAACCATACGGTAGATGTGGCGGCGTGTGCGTCAAAGGCACAGAGCATTCGAGATTATATTGAAGAACATTTGAACGAAGACCTTACGCTTTCGCATATCTCATGTGCAATTGGCATGGCGGTGAATAGTACGCAACGCATGTTTAAGGCAACTTTTGACATGACCGTTATGGATTATATACGCGAGCGACGTTTGGAAATTGCCAAAACAGCAATGGTGCAGGACGGTTTGACGATTGCACAAGCTGCTTATCTGGCGGGTTATAACAGTCCTGCAAATTTTTCAACGGCATTTAAACGGGTCTACGGTATCTCTCCCTCCAGTTTGAGGCGTTAAAAACGGAAACGTTGTGCGTTATAATTGTATGCACAATATATAAGCATCTTGCGGTTCGCCTTTTGGTTTATTTTCCTTGTTACAAATTTTCTTCTAATTATGTATCATTAGAAAAATAAAAGATAAATCAGCGAGGAGCGCCCATATGTTTAGGAACGCAAAACTATCTGTTCAAATTAATTTAATCACGCTTATCGGTGTTATAGGCTTTATCATTTCCGCAATACTAATTGCAGTAAATTTGAATAAAATCGTTGATTTACAGGATAAGCAAAATCAGGCCGCCACGGCGCTGCAAGACGCAAATGATCTTAAATATATGTTTCTAAATGCGCGTCGAAATGAAAAAGATTTTCTGATCCGATTAAATGAAAAATATATTGCAGATCATAACGGAACGGTCGCAACGGCAAGAGAGTTGATCGGGCGCTTAAAAGTCTTTCATCAGGATGAACCAAATAATATCGATTTGGCGGAAAAACTGATTACTAAGTTAGAGGCTTATGAACAGCAGTTTAAAATGGTAGCCGAGGATTGGTTGGCTTTGGGATTGACGGAAAAAGACGGTCTTCAAGGAAGCTTGCGGGCATCGGTACATAACGTGGAGACAACTTTAAAAGAATATAGTGAAGACAAATTGAGCGTTATTATGCTGATGATGCGCAGACACGAAAAAGATTTCATTATGCGTCTGGCAGATAAATATGTGGGGCGAATGGATGACAGATTGTCTGAATTTCAAAATGCATTGACTATATCTGTGATACCGGAGACAGCCCAGCAAGACATTTTGAAAAAGATGGATGCCTATATTGCTGATTTTAAAGCATATGCAAAAAAAAGATTAATCATTAACGAAGAGGTTTCAAATCTAAGCAAGACATTTGCAGAAGCTGAACCGTTTATGGAAAAGCTGGTTGACCATACCTTTGCTGATTTTCAATACAGTTCCGAGGAGGCCATCAACACTGCAAATCATACGGAAATGATATTGATTGTTGTGCAATTGGCCGGTTCTATATTGATGTTGATCAGCGGGATTTTAATCTCAAAAGGTATTGTGCGTCCCATTTCTCAGGTTGCAGGCATTATGGGTGATCTGACCGAAGGGGTTCGAAATATCGAGATCCCTAATACAGATCGATCCAACGAAATTGGTAATATGTGTAAGGCGGTTGAACACTTTCAGGAGAAATTGGTTGAAGGTGAGGAATTGCAGCGCCGTCAAGCTGAGGAACAACAGCGTCAAGTGGATCGTGCAGAAAAAATTACGCAGGCAACACAATGTTTTGAAGAAGGCGTGGCTGGTGTGTTGGCGCGTTTTCAATCCTCCATTACACAAATGTCGACGGCTGCAGGGACGGTTACAAATGCGGCAGGCCATGTGAATGAAGAGTCAGATACGGTTGCCTCTGCTGCGTCTGAAGCTTCTACAAATGTGCAAACGGTTGCCTCTGCCTCAGAAGAATTGGCGGCATCGATTAAAGAAATTGGGGAACAGGTTGCGCAATCCACACAGATTTCAGGTGATGCAGTTGAGGAAGCACAACAGACCAATCAAAAAGTCCAAAATTTGGCAGAACAAGCGAGTAAAATCGGGGAAGTTCTTAAAATCATTGGGGATATTGCCGAACAGACAAACTTGTTGGCGCTAAATGCGACGATTGAAGCGGCCCGAGCAGGAGATGCAGGTAAAGGATTTGCCGTTGTTGCGTCGGAGGTTAAAAATCTGGCAACACAAACGGCAAAGGCAACCCACCAGATTGAAGAACAAATTACAATGGTACAGTCTTCAACCCATGCCGCCGCGGAAGCCATTGCAGGAATTTCCAGAACAATTTCAACAATGGATGAAATTTCATCGGCCATTGCAGCAGCGGTGGAAGAACAACAAGCTGCCACTGCAGAAATTGCACGCAATGTTGATGAGGCCGCGCAAGGCACCAATATGGTGACCAGTAGTATTCACAAAGTAAGTCAGGCCGCTGATGAAAGTGAACAGGCCGCACATTCCATGAACCAGGTTGCCGATGAGCTTAATGGTGAGTCTAATCAATTGAGTCGAACTGTGACTGATTTTGTCGCGGAAATCAAAGTATTGTAAATTGCCACAGTTAGCGATGCGGTTTTGTTTGAAGATCACTTTCCATCCTCAATATTCTGAGGATGGAAAGTAAAATATACGGTCATTTTTCAGGAAGGTCTTTGTTGCTTAAAAAACTTCCTTTTAGGCAGGTAGGATAATTTATTTGATTTGATCGATCATATATTGCCCCAGAACGGAGTGATGCATGATTTTGGCGACCGGTAAGATGGTTTCTGCGGGACCCCATGCAAAAACATTCACGGGAACTGCTGTGTGGGTTCCCGTGCCCCAAACGATGTTTTGTTTGGTGGCCTGTTCGCGCGCTAGTACGTTGCCCCGGTCATTATAGGGGAAATAGGCGTCAAAATCGTGGATGGCGGGAACCTGTTTGGCTTTCAGGTAGCCGTGGCCCTCCACATGATACGGGTTTTCTTTATCTGTCAGGACGTGTGCGGCCTGTTCTTCGGTAATATGGAAATCAGAACTGTTATTAACCATTTTTGCAAGCATGGCAGGTGTTTGGTCTTTTTTATCCAGTTTTTCGAATTTGGAAAACAGGGTGGCGTAGCTCATGTTCTGGTTATAAAGACTGTCCAAAATATCAAAACTACCAAAATTGAAATTTGGTTTGTAGTCGCGATTTGCAAATGCTTCGCCGGGGCGTTTCTGTGCTTTGGGTAAGTCAGCAGAGGAATAGCTGAAACCAAAGGAACCGGTTTCGTGGTCGGCGGTGACGATCACCAAAGTATCATCACGCCCTTTTGCCCAATCATGGACGCGGGCAACGGCTTCGTCGAATTTGACCATTTCATTGAGCATGGTGCCCGCATCGTTGGAATGACCCGCCCAATCGATCTGGCCGCCTTCAACCATCAGGAAGAAACCGTCTTTGTCTTTTTCCAGAACGTTCAGGGCTTTTTGTGTCATTTCGGCCAAGGTCGGTTGCGTGCGTTTGGCATCATTTTTGGTCAGGCGGTATTCGACACCGTCAGCCATACCGGAATAAGCAAACAACCCGAGAAGTTTATCACCTTTTGACAGAGTCAACTGGTCTTGATCAAAGGCGAGGCTGTAGCCTGCTTTTTGTGCTTCCAGCAACAGGTTACGTTCGTCTTTACGTTTGGATTTCAATTTAATAGAACCGCCGGTCAGTTCCACGAGTTGATTATAAACATCCCCCTTGTTATTGGTGGATTTTGGAATGAAATGACGAATACCGCCTGAAAGCATGACATCCACATTTGCCTTCAACATATCAACCGCAATGTCGTTTTCCAATGAACGGTGCGGCTGATGGGCGGCAAAGGCTGCGGGGGTTGCATGTGTGAGACGTGTGTCGGAAATAATCCCTGTTGCTTTCCCCAAACGCTTGGCTTTTTCCAGAATGGTTTCAACGTGATTGCCATCTGCATCAATGCCAATGACTTCTGAACCGGTGTATATCCCGGTTGCCAATTGTGTCGCTGAACAAGCTGAATCCACAACGATTGCATCTGTCGGATTGGTTAGGGAAGAACCGATCACCCCTTCGTCTGCCACTTTGTAGATGGCTGTATTTTTGCCTTTATAAATGGAATTCGGGGCATATTGAGCATAGGTTTCCAGAAGGCCGACCTGTTGTGGGCCCATACCATCACCGATCATCAAGATAACGTTTTTAATGTTGGCACCCTGTGCCGTTGTTGGCAGGGAAACTGCGAAAGTGGCCGCAATAATGGCGCGTTTAAAGGTTTTCATTTCATCCTCTGTCTGGATTTAAATTAGAAAATTAAAAATTAGAAACAGCAGCGGATGCTAGCATGGGCCGTATGACAGGATTGTGACGTTTATGTATTTTTTTTCTATTGGAAAAATCTATATAAGATTATGATTTTATTTATTTAATTTGCTTTAATGTAGGATGCTGGTTTTTCTATAGGCGCTCTTTTACCAAAGCATTAAGGGATTCTATGGCAGTTTGCAGACGTCTTTTGATGTCTTGTAATTGCGCTAAAGGGGTTACGTGATCCTCGTCCATATAAAGGGCACGATTGAGTTCTATTTGCAAAACGTGGATCTGGCGGGCAGGCTCGCCATAATGCTGTGTGGTAAATCCGCCCGCATAGGGTCGGTTTCGTTTGACCCTGAAACCTTGTTCTTCCAACAGACCTTGTGTGTGTTCCGTTATCCAGCTGTTACAAGATGTGCCGAAACGGTCCCCGAGGATGATGTCGGCGTCAACAAGCTGAAAATCCCCATTTGGTGTCGGGGAGCCGGACGGCATGGAATGACAGTCAATTAGTAAACAAATTCCGAACTGTTCACGGGTTTCTTCGATCAGGCGGCGCAAGGCTGCGTGATAGGGGTGATAAAGGCGTTTGATGCGTTCATCTATTTCGGGGAAGTGTAACTTTTCGCGATAGATATTAGCACCGTTCGTCACGATTTTAGCGATCGTTCCCAAACCAGCCTGCGCGCGAGGTGATTCGGTATTAACGAATGACGGCAGCACAGAATCGAACATATCGGGGTCCAATTCATAAGGTTCCCGATTTACATCTATATAGGCACGTGGGTAGACTGCCTTCAGTAAGGGGCTGCCAAATTTGGTGCAGGATTCGTAAATTTCATCAATAAACGCATCTTCAGAGCGACGTAACGCGGTTGGGCTTAAAAGAGATGATTCGATGAAATCCTGAGGATAATAACATCCGCTATGTGGTGAGGCATAGACGACAGGGGTGGTCTGTTTTTTTGGATAGAGAATGGCAAAGGACGCTTTATCCTCTGTTGTCTCATCTAAACGACCATATGCTTCTGTTGTGGAAGCGCCCATGATTTCCGCCATTTCTTTACGATTCTGTTAAATCTCTATTGTTTGAGTACCGCGTCCAGAAAGACGGTGCAAGTAAGAATAATAAAACAAAAACTACAAAAAAACGAAAAAAAGGGGTTGCTTTGTACGGTTTGTCGGATTAAAAGCGCTCTCGCTTCCGGGGTAATCCTTCAGTTGCCGTATCGGGAGCGAGTAAAACATGGGTCGTTAGCTCAGTTGGTTAGAGTGCTGCCTTGACATGGCAGAGGTCACAAGTTCAAATCTTGTACGACCCACCATTTTTTTCGATCTGGAGATTGTTGTTGTTGACTCAACACGATGATCTCCGTATGTTCCCGGCTCCGCTCATCCAGAGGAGATGGGCAAAGCGTTTGAGGATACGAGATTATGAAAGTTCGCAACTCTTTAAAATCCGCTAAGCTGCGTGAAAAAGGCTGCCGTGTCGTGCGCCGCCGTGGCCGCGTATATGTTATTAATAAAAAGAACCCGCGTTTCAAGGCTCGTCAGGGCTGATTTAGCACGATCTTTTAATTAAGACATTTGACAAAAAGCCGCACCCGGTTGGGATGCGGCTTTTTGTCGTTCAAGCTATGATCAGACTTGCGCAAATTTAAACGGGGTCGTACCCTGATAAAGAGAAATGCGGAAGAAGTTATATAAACCTATGAGCTTGAAGAAAAAAATAGCAGGCAGTTCTATTGTTCGGTTTCTGGCGCAAAATACGCCTTTGATGCATGGTATTGCAAAAAAACTTGTCCCGGCCACCACAGGTGTTGAAGCCGTGGAAGTGGCGGCAAAGTTGCGTGATATGGGATATCATGTGTGTTTGCATCATCTGGGTAAAGCGTCGAAGGATATCGAGGTTATCCAGGAAAATGTTTCCACGGTGATTGAAACGTTGGAAATTTTGGATGAGGAACGTCTGGAAGTCTGTTTCAGTTTGATGCCGTCTGAAATGGGTTATCTAAAATCAGGAAAAAGCGGCGAGGTCCATTGTCGGCAAGTGGCGCAAGTCTTTGGCAAAAGGATTGCGGTGCGCGATGTTGAGGACCGTCAAGGCTATGGAGACGGTCATGGTGTGGGGGAACGCAATATGCTTATCCTGCATGCTGCAGAACGCATTCAGATGCAGCGTTTATTGGCTTTGTATGGCGGTATTAGCCGATCTGACGTTCCTGTCTGTGTGACCATTCCAGCAGGCCTGATGCGCAGTATAAACGATGTAAAGGCGATCATTTCCCAAGGGGGTAATATCCGCTTATCCATGTATCCTTTTAAAGTGCATGATGCGAATTCTTTGGAATATGAAGACTTGATTCTGGATAATTATATGAAGTTGGCGCGTATCCTGTTGTCGGAAGATGCCATGATCCAACAAGTAACCCCCGTTTTCGCCCTAGAAGATAATCAAGTTGCAGAACAGATTATGATGATGGCCAATCTGGAAGGTTGGAGCGCGGATAGTTTTGAGTTTGAAATCCCATACGGGGTGAACAATTCGCTCAAACGCAAATTGCGTGATGACGGGTATAAAGTGCGTGTGCTGGTCCCTTATGGCAAGGAGTGGTGGCCTTATTTTAGAAAACGTAGTGAAAGTTAAAGTAAAATAAAGGGCACAGATCAAAGACTGTGCCCTTTATTTTTGATTTATATTATGGGGTAAAGGCTATTCCATACCCAGTGCGCGTTTGTAAAGATCCAGAATCTCTTCTTGTTCGGTGCGATCATGGTCTTCCATTTTGCGCAAGCGGACAAGTTGACGCATAATTTTAACGTCGAAGCCCGTTCCTTTGGCTTCTGCATAAACATCCTTGATATCGGCGGCGAGGGCCGCTTTTTCTTCTTCAAGGCGTTCTATACGTTCAATGAAAGAGCGCAGGTGATCGCCTGCAATTCCGCCGACTTCAGCCATAATTTGATCCCTTGTTGGTCTAAGTAATAAATCTGTTGCGGCGAAGATAAACAGCTCGCTTGCGACATGCAAGTTTGTTCGACATATACGAAAGGATAAAAAAAATTGCTATTCGGGGCGGGAACCTACCTCTTTCGCTTGCGTCAGGCTTAGATTTTGTGCAATCAATCAAAGGAGATAAGCAAAACAAAACGGGGTTAAAGTCCAGTGGCTCGTTATCATCTTGAACGCCTTTCCGTCATGTTGGTGGAAGATAATGCATTTGTACGCGATACGATGGCGAATCTATTGCGCTCATTTGAAATCCGCAAACTCGTCACCTGTGAAAACGGGGTGCAGGCGATTGATTTTCTCAAGGCAGCAGGGGGGCCAAATAACCCAGGTGGCGTGGATCTGATTATTTCCGATTTGATCATGTCACCGGCAAATGGTTTGTTGTTGTTGCGTTGGGTGCGTGCGGCAAAAGAATCACCTAATCGGTTTATGCCCTTTATTATGATGAGTGGTGCGGCTGATAACGATTATGTTAATGCCGCCCGTGATATGGGCGTGTCGGAATTTTTGGCCAAGCCTTTTTCCGTTGATAGCGTTTATAAGCGATTGATGGAATTGATCGATTTTCCGCGCCAGTTTGTTACAACACATAACTATCACGGCCCGGATCGTCGCCGTCGCAACGAACCGGCCCCCAATAATGTCGAACGGCGCGAAACGACAGATGATGATATTACAATCGTCTATTCAGGTGAAAAGAAGAAAGCCAAAACGGATTCCGGTGTTTGGTATTTCCGTCTTCCCAACCGTTTGAAAGACAAAGTCGGTGGAATGGGAATGAAAGGTGGCGGGTCTTTGCCACAAGATTTGCTGGATCAAGCCGAACAGGAATTGGAACGATCTTCTGCAAGCTTTCATGATTGGGCGTTGGAATATTTATCTCAACTGTCGAACCTTTGTACCGAGGCCCTCTTGGCCCCAGGTGCACGAGGCGAACATTTCCATAAAATCAATTTGCTTGCCCACGAATTGCGGGGACAAGGTGGAACCTTTGGCTATCCGTTGATTTCCATTTTTGGAAAAATGCTTTACGAATGCACGGTGGAAGGCTGCAAGGAAACGGATGCAGCGGTCGAAGTGGTCAAAGCACACATTGATGCCATGCGGGCTGTTTTACGTGAAAAAATCATGGGTGACGGCGGTGTCTTGGGCCGTGAATTACTGCAAGGTTTACAGTTAGCGGTTAAAGAAAAGACAGGACAAATCCTGAAAGTGGATGATCAGGACCAAGGCTGGTAAACAATCGTTTTGTTGATTGAAAAGGGTCGGAGATTACTCCGGCCCTTTTTTTATTTATTCCAAAAAATTAAGGATGGAAAAAGGATAGGGTTGACAGGAGAATATTAATTAAGGATAAATTATATCCGTAATTAATATTTAAAAGGATCTTTCCTATGACTAATCGACTGAATCATTTCGAAACCTCCCCGGCAATCTTGGAGAAAATGACAGCATTTTCTATGGCGACCAAGCAGGAAACCTCACTTGATCAGGCTTTGCTGCATCTTGTTGATATTCGTGTTTCCATGTTAAACGGCTGTGCTTTTTGTCTGGATATGCATGTCAAGCAGGCCAAAATTCATGGTGAACGTGAATTGCGTTTATATCATTTGGGGATATGGCGGGAATCAGCTTTGTTTACCGACCGGGAGCGCGCTGCCTTGGCGTGGGCAGAAGAAGTAACACGGTTGCCGACGGAAGGTATCTCTGACGCGCTTTATACTGAAATGCGAAAACATTTTTCAGAAAAAGAGTTATGTGATCTGAACTTTGCCGTGATGGCGATCAATAGTTGGAACCGTTTGGCTATCCCTTTTCAAGCTATGCCGGGCACAGCGGATGAGATGTTTGGGTTGACAAAAGCTGGTTTGGCTTAACGGGTTATATTGAATGGACGATCCCTAAAGGGGCAGGGATCATCTTTCTTTTAAATTGAATATTAGGTACAAAGAGGGAGGCTTTGATCGGAAACGGGAAAACAACGATGAATTTAAAGAACCAAGTGGAATGGGCATTACATTGTTGTGCAGTCATCGCTGCCTTACCGGAAGGAAAACGGATTTCCACCAAAGCGTTGTCCGAGTTTCACGGTGTTCCGAAAGAGTATCTGTCCAAGGCGCTTCAGGCGGTGTCCCAAGCTGGTTTGGTTGAAGGTACTCTCGGCCCCAAAGGGGGCTATCGCTTGGCCCGCCCCGCCCAAGAGATTAGTTTTCTGGATATTGTCGAAGCTGTGGAAGGGCGACGCAACACCTTTAATTGTACGGAAATCAGAGGCAATAATCCGTGTCTAGAAGATAAAAGCAAGCCTGCCAAGCCTTGTGCGATTGCCCGTGTGATGTGGGATGCGGATGAGGCATGGCGTGACAAGCTGCGAGCAGTCAGTTTGATGGATTTGCAAGAGACATTGCTGCGCGATATCCCACGCGCAGAATTGGAGAAAAGTGCAGAATGGCTTATGTCACAATGAATAAGTTTTTATAGTCCGCGAACAGTTTCGGATTTTAACCATTGGGTAACGGCTCGGCAGGCCTGCAGGTCATCTGCACCGTCTTCCTTGGCTTGGTTAAAAATCTTTATCTGGCGATGTGAACTGGTGCCACGTGTTAAAATATCACGCAAACTATGTAATTCTTCTGTGCAGTTGAGTGCTTCGGCATCGTCTTTAAGCATTTCGATCAATTCTTCCAAAAGGTCTTTGAAATCAACCAAGGTGCCTTTGCCGAAATCCACCAGCCCTTCGTCCAATCCGTAGCGCTGAGCCCGCCAGCGGTTTTCATCAATTAACATGGTGCGATAGGTACGCCAGCGTTGGTTATTGCGGCGAAGCCGATAAAGCATGCGCAACAGGCATTGAAAAAGACAGGCAATAGCAATCGCATCATCCAAAGTGGTGCAGACATCGGTGATACGCATTTCCAATGTGGGGAATTTTACGGCCGGGCGAACATCCCACCACAACATGGTTGCATCTTTGATCATCCCGACGTTGATTAACGCATCGACGTGTTTTTGATATTCGCTATAACTGTCAAATAATTCCGGCAACCCCGTGCGCGGCAGCTCGTCAAATACACTTAAACGATAACATTTTAAACCCGTGTCATGTCCGCGCCACATGGGTGATGAGGTGCTGAGGCACAGAAGGTGGGGCAGGAAATAAGACACTTGGTTCATAAGATCAATACGTAAATCGTCATCATCAATTCCCACATGGACGTGCATGCCGGAAATAATTAAACGGCGTACAACCGCTTGCATGTCTTGGGCAAAGGTATGATAACGTTCGGCATCCGTATGGGTCTGTTCTCCCCATTCCGCATGGGGATGGGTTGAGGCTGCAATGGGGGCAACACCAAATTTTTGTCCGATATCGGCAACGCTTTGACGAAGCCATGCCAACTGGGCGCGTGCTTCTTTTACATCTTTGCAGACACGTGTGCCGACTTCGACTTGCGATTGTAGAAATTCTGGCCGGACAAGGTCCTTTAATTCGGATTGCAAAGCGGCCATGAGATCATCCAGCGATCGGGTCGCAAGATTACCTGTCTCACAATCGACCATCAGATATTCTTCTTCTATGCCAATGGTCCAACTGGGTTCATGAACGGACATGTGCTGCCTCAGTAATGTTTAACGTTGAAAATGGAAGGATCTTTGAAAATTTCCATGAGGGCCTTGCTCAGGATATCCCCCCATTCCTGTTGTTTTTTGGGTGTGTCGATTAAATCTTGCCGCAATTCTATGGCGCAGTAGGGCAATCCGGGGGCTGCCCCATGCAAATCGATGGAATAGGCGTCTTCCCAACCGGAATAAGGCACGTTATCCCCGACAATTAAGCCGGTTTCACGGCTTAAAATCTCAATCAATGGACTGGCAAGGCGGGGGTCACGTTTCCAAAGAATGGAGATATGCCACGGGCGATCTTCTTCGAGTGACATTAATTCGGGGGTGAAGCTGTGAATGGAAAACAAGGCCGGTGGTGTGCCTTTGCGCCATAGATGGGCACCCGTTTCGGTAATGGCATGGTGATAGGGCCAGAAGACGGCTTCGCTACGTTCGACTTGCTGACTTTCGCTCAGGCAATGGTTGGCCGGAACGGTGATCCCATCACTGATTTCCGGGATGGAGGATGGATCCCCGGGTTGGCGATTGCAATCGATAACAAGACGGGAATAGTTACAAAGCACTGCGGGTGCATTTAGTTTTTCAGACATGGCCCGTGTGACACCGGCCGCACCGATATCAAGGGCAATATGGTAACTCAGTTCTTTTTCACTTAATCCCATATTATCCAGCTTTTCAGGAATGCGGTTGCTGGCATGATCACAGATCAGCAACAAAGGTGTCTCACCTTCCTGATTGAGGATTTCATAAGGGTTCGGATCGTGCGCGCCGAGAAGCGGCTCGAAGGTAATTTCATTTTCGTTCTTCATTTTTCCAACTATACAGGAGAGTTATGCAAACTCATAAATATTGTTCGGTTGTTTGACTGTTCTTTTGCTTTCTGCGCGAAAGTCGGTATATATAAGGCCTATGGGGAATATATAAAGGAGAAGGTCATGGAGGAGAAATCGAATTCAGGTAATGCAAAGGCCAAAAGCGGCCTGCTGTCCGATCGTGTTGCTGCCCGTATTATGGCTATGATTGCCGATGGTGATTTGTCTCCGGGTGAACGCTTGCCGGGTGAACGACAACTTGCCGAAAAAATGGGTGTTAGTCGGGTGTCGGTTCGCGCAGCCCTGCAAAGCTTGAAAGCGCAAGGTTTTCTGGAAGCCGTACAAGGTGGCGGGACGCGTATTCTGGCTGCTGCGGGTGATATGTCCTCGCCGTTGGGTGAACTGGCAAAAGTAAAAGAACAAAACCTGCATGATCTGGCTGAAATTCGCGCCTTATTGGAAGTTTGGGCAGCACGACGTGCGGCAGAACGGGCAACGGATGATCAGATTGCCGATTTAAGCAACGCTTTGGAAAAACAGCGCCAGCAAAAAGGCTCAGCGGCCCCGAAAGATAAAGCATCACAAGAGTTTAATTTCCATTATATGTTGGCGCGCGCATCCGGCAGTGCGGTTTATATGCATATTATGGATGTTATCCGCGATATCATTGCCTCCAGTCTTGAGTTCCACCAATATGATCTGTTTCAGGAACCGGCAGAGGATGGCTTGGCTCTTGCGCAGCATAAAGATGTTTTGGAAGCCATCAAGTCACGTGATGGTTTGGCGGCTAAAGTGGCGATGCGTTCGCATTTGAGCTGGGTGCTCGATTCTTATGAAAATGAGCGTGAGCGCTTGAATTCCGAGGTCAGCAAAGCGGATTAATAAACCGTTCAAAACGTTGAAAAAAGGGGCTTTATGTGTAAGCCTCTTTTTTTAGGCTTGATTATTGGTGCGCTGCAACATATATTTATGCAGTGCAGCAATGAACAGTAGAGTCATCATCAAAGAAAGCTGTCGTACACCAAGGGGAGTTTCGAAATCTGACTGTTTTACAGGAGGGTTAAACATGGCGAAACTCATGTTTACTGACGAAGAACTGGCCTTGTTTCAAGCCCGGTTTGAACAAAATAAGAACTGGTTGCAGTGGGTGCGCGTCACCAATCGCGACGGTTTGGATATCTTAAGCCTCGACATTGGCGGTCAGGATAAGAAAACAGTGCGTATGACCAAAAGAGAAGGTCAGGGCTATCTTGCCAAAAGTGTGGATGAATGGGGCCTCGCGGTCGCCAGCGATTTCGAAAGCCTGCTCGACAGCGTGGACGAGGGCAAGAACGCGCATTGAATTGAAAACACCCCGATCATGGATCAGGGTGCGATCAAAATTTTATAAATAAAAGCCTTTATGCTTCGTAACGAACCACTTCACCTTGTTTATCACAAGTGGGAAGGGCAAGTTCGACGAACAGGTCTGTCAGGACTTCCGGTGATTTCAGGCTCTCAGGGTTTTCACCCGGGTAGGCTTGCGCGCGCATGCGGGTGCGGGTGGCACCGGGATCAATCAGGTTGGCTTTGATATTGGTTTTATTCAGTTCCATAGACCAGGTTTGCACCATATTTTCCAGCGCAGCCTTTGAAACAGCATAAGCTGCCCAATAGGCCCGTGGTGCTTTGGTCGTGCCGCTGGACAGGAAAATCGCGCGTCCAGCATCGGATTGTTTCAATAAAGGTTCCATTGAACGTATCAGACGGAAATTCGCTGTCACATTGGTATCCATCACCTCGTTCCACATTTTGACTTTCAAATGGGACATGGGCGTGACATCACCTAAAAAACCTGCATTACCGACTAGAATATCAATTTTGCCAAAACGATCATAAAGGGCTTGGCCCATCTGATCGATTTTATCAAACTCACGCAGGTTCATGGGGACCAATGTCGCTTTTCCACCCAAGGCCTGAATTTCGTCATCGACTTCTTCTAGGGCGGCAATGGTGCGGGCAATCAAAATGACATGGGCGCCTTCAGCAGCATATCGTAGGGCAACGGCACGACCAATGCCGCGTGACGCACCGGTGATAACAGCAATGCGGCCTTCTAATGCTTTTGCCATTTCTTATTTACCTTTCTCAGCCAGCAGGGGAAGGGAAGGTTGCTTGTCGTCGGCAACCTCGTCATCGTGGTCCTGTAGACGGGTCGGATATTCCCCGGTGAAACAGGCGTCGCAGAATTGGGGGCTGTCATTATTGCGTTTGGCTTCGCCAACTGCGCGGTACATGCCGTCGATGGAAATAAAGGCAAGGCTGTCTGCCCCGATGATTTTTGCCATTTCTTCCACGCTATATTGACCCGCGAGCAATTTTTCACGTCGTGGTGTGTCAATGCCATAGAAACAAGGCCATGCGGTTGGCGGGCTGGAAATTCGCATATGAACTTCAGCGGCCCCGGCATGGCGCATCATATCGACGATTTTCTTGGATGTCGTTCCGCGCACGATGGAATCATCGACCAAAACAATGCGTTTACCCTTGACGGAAGCAAGGTTCGCATTGTGCTTCATTCGCACGCCTAAGTGACGGATTTCTTGTGTGGGTTCAATAAAGGTTCGTCCGACATAATGGTTACGGATAATACCCAGCTCAAACGCGACATTGGCTTCCGCAGCGTAACCGATTGCCGATGGTACCCCGGAATCAGGGACCGGAACGACCATATCGACATCAACACCGCTTTCACGGGCCAGTTCTGCACCGATGGCTTTACGGACTTCGTAAACGCTGCGGTTTTCAATCAGGGAGTCAGGACGGGCAAAATAAATATATTCAAAGACACAGAAGCGCCCTTTTTGCGGGCCGAACGGCTTGATGGACTGGATGCCGTCTTTATTGATGATGACGACTTCGCCCGGTTCCACATCGCGGACAAAATCGGCACCAATAATGTCAAAGGCACAGGATTCAGAGGCGATAATATAGGTATCATCCAATTTCCCGATGGCAAGGGGGCGCACACCATTGGGGTCGCGTACACCGATCATGCTGTCTTTGGTCATCGCGACAAGGGAATAAGCGCCTTCGATTTGGCGTAGCGCATCAATGATACGGTCTTCCACCGTTGCATAAAGGCTGACGGCGACAAGATGGACGATGACTTCGGTGTCCATGTCGGATTGGAAGATACAACCCCGGCGCACCAATGTACGACGCACGGCCTGTGTATTGGTCAGGTTGCCGTTATGGGCAATGGCAAGGCCGCCGAATTCAAATTCTGCAAACAGGGGTTGAACGTTGCGCAAGACCGTGCCGCCGGTTGTGGCGTAGCGCACATGGCCAATGGCTGTGTTCCCCTTAAGTTGGTCAATCACCGCACTTTCAGAGAAGTTATCTCCGACCAGCCCCATACCCTTGTGGGAATGGAACTGTTGACCGTCAAAAGAAAAGATACCGCAAGCTTCTTGGCCGCGATGTTGCAGGGCGTGCAGGCCAAGGGCAGCGTGCGCGGCAGCGTCTTTATGGTCGTAAATACCGAAGACGCCGCATTCCTCATGGAGCTTGTCGTCGTCGAAAGGGTTGGTGCTCATCAGGTCGATATCGGTCATGGCTTCTCGATGCTCGTCAAAGGCCCTATTGGGCGTTGCGGATAAGACGGTCCAGATTGTTGCGTTCCTGTTGGTCATATCCTTGTGGGTCCGTGGGTGGGTTTGTATCCGATTTCGCGTTCGGGGTCAGTATTTTTTCGAAGGTTTTTTGCAGTTCGATCGCGTTATTGGTTTTATCGCGGGTATCATCCGCTTTTTTCTTAATTTCATCCGCTGTATCGCTGGGGACCAGTCCTTTTAAGAAAGACGTGCCTTGCTCGATCAAGGGCATGGTTTTCGCATCCCGCATCCAGTTGGGCTGTTTATCTGCCGGCAGCATCCATTCGATTGCCCCATAAAGCAGACAAACGATAATCACACCGCGCAACAGGCCAAATACAAAGCCGAGGCTGCGATCCAATGGGTTTAAGGCGCTGCCCTGAACTTGTTCCGCCACCAGTTTGGTGACAATGGTCAGGACGATCAAGGCAATGATAAAAGTGCCTGCCCCGGCGACTATATCAGCAATAAATTCTGTTTGTATCAGGTCGCGTACATAAGGCCTGACATACGGAAAACCGTAAAGTGTACCAAAGGCCGCACCAACCCAAGAACCGATGGAAAGCACTTCGTGAACAAATCCGCGCGATAGGGCCAACAGTCCAGACAAAAGCAAAATCACAAAGACAGCAATGTCTGTGATGCTGATGGGCAGGTTTTCCATTCAATAAGGCTCCGTTTTCCTTTGGGTCTATTTATCCTTCATCGGGAAGAAAGACAACAGTTCTTGTACGTGTCCGATTTCCCAAACTTCAAGGCCACTATCTTTCAGGCCTTTATCCTTATCTTTTTTATTGCGTTTTTGGCGTTCAGGTATAATCGCACGCATAAAACCCAGTTTTGCCGCTTCTTTCAGGCGCGATTCCATTTGTCCGACGGCGCGGACTTCACCGGATAAACCGATTTCCCCAAAAATAACCGTTTCTTGCGGAACGGCAACCCCGCTGAGAGATGATGCAAGTGCGGCTGCGACGGCTAAATCCGCGGCGGGTTCGGCAATTTTCAATCCGCCAGCAATGTTAAGATAGACATCATTACCGCCCATGCCAAGGCCGCAACGGGTATCAAAAACCGCCATAATCATGGCAAGGCGTGAACTATCCCAGCCGACCACGGCACGCCGTGGCGTGGCAAGGGCGGACGGGGACAGCAGGGCTTGAACCTCCACCAGCATGGGGCGGGACCCTTCGATTCCGGCAAACACGCAAGATCCGGTGACATCGCCTTTGCGATCGGACAGGAAGAGGGCGGATGGGTTGGGGACTTCTTGCAAGCCGCCTTCGGTCATTTCAAAGACACCGATTTCGTCCGTGGCACCAAAACGGTTTTTAACCCCGCGCAAAATACGGAACTGATGACCGCGATCCCCTTCGAAATAAAGGACTGTATCCACCATATGTTCTAGTACGCGTGGCCCGGCGATTGTTCCTTCTTTGGTGACGTGACCAACAAGAAACAGCACAAATCCCTGTCGTTTTGCATGACGGATCAATTCATTGGCGGATGATCGAACCTGGGAGACCGTTCCCGGTGCGCTGTCCAATGTGTCAATATAAAGGGTTTGAATGGAATCAATGACGACGACATCGGGTTTTTCATCTTCTAATGTGGTCAGAATGTTACGTACATTAGTTGCTGAGGCCAGCTTGACCTTGGATTTTTCATGGCCAAGACGACGGGCACGCAAACGAACTTGATCGATCGCTTCCTCGCCGGAAATATAGGCTGCATTGTAGTCTTTAGATAACGATGCCATGACTTGCAGCAAAATGGTGGATTTGCCAATCCCCGGATCACCACCGACCAAAATCACGGAACCGGGCACAAGGCCACCGCCACATACACGGTCAAATTCCCCGATACCTGTAATACGGCGCGGCGGTGTTTTTTCTTCCCCATCAAGACTGACAAAATCAATTTTCCGTCCTTTAGCCGTGCCCATTCCTTTGGGGATATTTTCCGGGACTGCTTCTTCGGACAGGGTGTTCCATTCATTACAGGATGTACATTGTCCCTGCCATTTATTGTACGACGCCCCGCAGGACTGACAGACAAAAGATGTTTTAGGTTTTGCCATTTAAGAAGAAAGCCTTATCGCCGAAATTAGAATACTGTTTATGGCATAGCGCAGATGCGGAGGAAAGAGAGAATTATTTACGTTTAAAGGTTTCAACCAATCGATCAATTTCACCACTTTTGACAAGTTGGTCCATCGTGCTGTTGAGCTGCGGCAAAACTTCAACGAGAGGTGAGAGTTTAGATATGGCAAAATATCCCGCCGTTTGTGATTTATATATCAATGAGGTTTTACGCAAATGTGTGCAATTCTCTTTCTTTGAAAGGATATAATCCATCACCAGTTCTGTACCGACAAAGGCATCAAGTCGTTCAGCACAGACAAGTCGTAGACCGCTAGAGGTTCCGTTGGTCGGAGTTTTTTGTATTCTTTTATCCTGATCGAATTCGGGAAAAATTGTCGCCCCACGTGCAACGCCGATGCGATATCCATAGAGGTCTGAAATATGTTTGATATCGTTCATACGGGCCGGATCGTAATAGATAGCTTTATTGGTATGGGATTGATATGGCGGTTCGATAAAAGCAAGGTATTCTTCTCGGTTCTTTTGTTTGAGCAATCCTGTTTTCAGATCAAGCGCCCCCATTTGCAGTTCACGCAGGCAGCGTTTCAATGGGCATTTTTTAGGAATAATCGTTAGGTGAATATCGTGCTTTTTCTCAAGCTCAACGACCAGCTTGTCGAGAATGAGCTTGTCCAGACCGCCCGTCCAGTTTGTACCTTTGGAGGTTTGCCAAGGTGGAAAATGCGAAAAACCTACACGAACTTCAAAATCTTTCGCACTCACCTGTTGGCTTAACACAAGGCAAATGAATAAAAGAGAAAGCACTCGTGCCCTTTTATGAAGGCAACAAATTGCTTTCTTCGTATGTTTGACCATATCTTTTAAGGTCCTAAGTTTTTTTCTGGCGGTATGTTTATCATTTTTGTGTGAAAGTCTACCGTGTCCACAAAACAAGATCCATCGCAAATTATACTTAAGTATGTTCACTTATCTTGTGAGCGTGCAATAAAGGCTACCGCGTATATCATTATGATTAAAAGCCTGACGTAGGCCACGGTGGTATTGACGCGTCGTGCCAACGATGTCGGTGCAGGATTTGTTATTACCCATATGCCCGGTTGGTTCTTTGCGACAAAGGCGCAGGGTCATTCCATTGTCATCTAGGCTGACCCACAGGGATGTCGTCTTTTGGTCGCGGGCAGAGTGTATATCAATGAGCTTGCCTTCACCGCGTACCAAGGTAAAGCCGACAGGTTCGCTATCGCGCCAGCCGGGCTTGAAATCAATGACGGACTTTTCCAGAACGCACTGAATGACATCGCCGTACCGGGCATGGCGGTAGTTGTGATCGATGCGATCTTGATAGGCTTGTTCTTCCATAGTCTGACGTAAACGTTCTGCTTCGGCGCGGGCTTCGCGTTCCATGCGCTTTTGTTCATCGATCTCGGCCTGTTGACTGCGGGCCTGAAATTGTTGATCGGGACTTAAACGCATCCATTCTTCTTCGCTCATTCCCAAGGGATAGCTGTTTAAGCATCCTGTCAAGAGAAGGAGAAAAGAGGAAGCAATCAGGAAGCGACGCATGGGATGTTACTTTCGAACCGCCATTTCAATGGGACCATCGGCGCGACCATTGATGAATTGCTGAACATAGGGGTTATCGCAATGATCAATGCTGTCAGCCGGGCCTTGCCAAATGATCTTTCCTTGATAAAGCATGGCGATACGATCAGCGATTTTGCGGGCACTTGCCATGTCATGTGTGATGGACAGGCCGGTGGACCCCAGCTCGCGCGTGACCTTGACAATCAGGTCATTGATGACATCGGCCATGATCGGGTCTAGCCCGGTTGTCGGTTCATCAAAAAAGATAATTTCGGGATCACCAGCAATAGCACGCGCCAGACCGACCCGTTTTTGCATACCGCCGGATAATTCGCTGGGATAAAGGTCTGCTACCTCGGCTGGCATACCGACCTGGGCGAGTTTTTCAATGGCGAGTTCCTTGCCCTGTTTGCGTGTGATGGTCTTGTCGGCAATGGGACCAAAGGCGACATTTTCCCAAACAGGTAAGGAGTCAAACAACGCCCCGCCTTGAAATAGCATGGAAAACTTATGATTGACCCGTTCACGATCACGCGAGCCCAAGCCAACAACGTTTTCACCGTCGACTTCGATGGTGCCGCTGTCCGGTTCCATCAGGCCGAGGGTACATTTCAATGTGACGGATTTCCCGGTTCCGGACCCGCCGATAATAACAACGGATTCACCGGGCATCACATCCAGATCAAGGCCGTTTAAAACGGTTTTCGGGCCGAAGGCTTTATGCACATTGCGCAGGCGGATTTTTGGAATATCGCTCATTTGTCAAAAAACATCATGGTGAGAAGATAATTGAAACACAGGATGAGGATGGAGGCGGAAACCACCGCGTCCGTCGTCGCCTTGCCGACGCCTTGCGCGCCGCCCTTGGAGGTATAACCGTGATAGCAGCCCATCAAGGTAATGATAAAGCCGAAGACCGCCGCTTTCACCAGACCGGAGACCACATCCATATTTTCCATGAATTCCCACGTGGACTGGATGTAGTTGGAAGCATTGAAGCCCAACTGATAAACGGCAACCAGATAACCGCCCAACACACCGATGATATCACCGATCAAGACCAAAATCGGTAACATGGTGATGCCTGCCAGAATACGGGGCACAACCAGATATTTGAACGGGTTGGTGGACAATGTGGTTAAGGCATCAACCTGTTCTGTGACACGCATGGTGCCCAGTTCAGCAGCCATTGAGGCGCCGATCCGCCCTGTGACCATCAGACCTGCCAAAACAGGGCCAAGTTCGCGAGTGATGGACAGAACCACCACATTGGCAATAGCGCCTTCAGCAGAAAAACGGGAAAACCCGGTGTAGCTTTGCAGGGCAAGGACCATCCCGGCAAAGACGGTTGTCAGCCCGACAACAGGCAGAGAGAAATAGCCGATTTCAATCATCTGGCGCAGAATGGCGCGCGGATAGAACGGCGGGCGGATACAGTGGGACAGGGCGGTCAGGGTAAAAAGAACCAGACGACCGACCGAGCCAAAAAATTTCAGAACATAATGCCCGATAGGCTGGAGAAAATTCATTTTTTTATTTTGTCCCTATCCCTTGTAGACC
This sequence comes from Terasakiella sp. 4MB5A, assembly GCF_050058155.1. Classification (GTDB taxonomy): domain Bacteria; phylum Pseudomonadota; class Alphaproteobacteria; order Rhodospirillales; family Terasakiellaceae; genus Terasakiella; species Terasakiella halodenitrificans. The sequence goes on from NZ_CP188815.1 coordinate 1,422,277, forward strand.
CGCTTGTAGCGATTGCCCAGCGATGTCAAAATTTCGTAGCCGATTGTCCCTGCCCAATGTGCCAAATCATCCGGCGTATTGTCAGGGCCGATGACATCAACGTACTGGCCTTCTTCGCATGTTATCGCGCTGACATCAATGCCAATGGCATCCATCGATACCCGACCGACAACCTTTGCGGCCTGCCCATCCACATAAACTGTGGCCTTGGAACTGAGGCTGCGCAAATAGCCATCGGCATAACCCACGGCGATTGTTGCCAGTTTTTGTCCTGCATGCAACTTGTAAGTGGCACCATATCCAACGCTTTGTTGAGTGTCAATCTCATGCACCTGTATGACCTTGCCTTGTAAGTGTAGGGGGTTTTGCATGGGATTGGTGGTATGGGGTGTTGGATTGATCCCATAAAGAGAACACCCTGGTCGGCCAAGATCAAAATGGGCCTTTTCCCCAAGGAAAATACCGGCGGAATTACACAGGCTGGCCCGTGTATGTTCAATCTGTTGAACAGCCTGTGTAAATGTTTCAATCTGTTGAATACTTAACGGATGGCCCCGTTCATCGGCGCAGGCGAAATGGCTCATTAACACATCGGTGTTTAAGCCTGATGGAATATGTGGGATGTCTTTTGGTGCGATTCCCAATCGTGTCATGCCGGTATCGACCTGAATGTCGGCGCGGGCACGGTTTTGCCAGTCCTGAATTTGTTCAAGACTGTTTAAAACCGGGATAAGATTATGGGTTGTATAAACATCTGCCGCCCCTTTAAACAGGCCGCCAAGAATATGAATGTCGGCGTCCGGCAGAATGTGGCGCAATTCGACGCCTTCGTCGGGCAGGGCAACAAAAAAGGTACGTGCGCCTGCCTCCCACAAGGCTTTTGAAACCGGTTCAATACCCAGACCATAGGCATCGGCCTTGACCACCACGGAACAATCTTTGCCGTTTAATTCGTCGCATAGACGGCGATAGTTGGCTTGAATGATGCTGAGATCAATGCTCAGCAGTCCGCCTGCGGTTTCAAACATCAAAGCCTCGTCTTTGGGTCAATAGTCGGGGATATGTTCTTCGTCCAGATCCCCGAATTGGGTGAACTCACCTTTGAAGTAGAGCGGAATATTAGCCAGCGGACCATGACGTTGTTTTGCGATGACAACTTCGGATCTGTTTTCCATCTCTTCCTTGCGTTGTTCCCATATTTGGTAACGTTCTGAATATTTATCGTCGCCTTCGCTTTCGCGTTTTACAGGTTCGCTTCGATCCAGATAATAAAATTCCCGATAGATGAACATAACCACGTCGGCGTCTTGCTCGATCGAGCCGGATTCACGCAAGTCGGACAGTTGCGGGCGTTTGTCTTCACGCTGTTCTACCGCACGCGAAAGCTGGGACAGCGCAATGACGGGTACTTCCAGTTCTTTGGCGAGCATTTTCAACCCCCGTGTGATTTCCGAGATTTCGTTCACACGGTTGTTTTTGGTTTCCGGGCTACCGGAGACAAGCTGCAAATAATCAACGATGATACAATCCAGACCGTGTTGTCGTTTCAAACGACGCGCGCGTGTCCGTAATGCGCTGACTGTCAAGCCCGGCGTATCATCAATATAAAGCGGCGTATCCATCAATTCTTGCGAGGCCGCGACGGTGCGTTCAAATTCCTCGTTCGACATTTCGCCTTTACGCATGGCGCTGGAATTCACCGCGCAAGCCTGTGACAGGATACGACCCGCGAGCTGTTCTGCCGACATTTCAAGGGAGTAGAAACCGACAACGCCGCCTTCTTTGCCTTGGGACCGTTTATAGGCATAGGCCGCGTTATAGGCGATACAGGTGACAAGCGCGGTTTTCCCCATAGAGGGACGACCCGCAAGGATAAGAAGGTCGGATTTGTGTAGACCGCCAAGCGCCTTATCAAGATCGCGCAAACCTGTCGTGACACCCGCCAAGCCTCCACCGCGCTGGTGTGCGACTTGGGCTTGTTGGATGGCTTCAAACAGGGAATCGCGGAAACTTTTAAACCCGCCTTCAACCTCCCCCATAGAGGCAAGATTGAACAACGCTTGTTCAGCGGTCTGGATCTGGTCAACGGCGTTTGTGGTTACATCGCCGCTATGGGCCTTATTGACCATTTCTGTGCCCAGATGGATCAATTCGCGCTTGATATACAGATCGTAAATAATACGACCATATTCTGCTGCGTTGATGATGGTCACGGCAGAGGCCGCCAGTTCCACCAGATATTCGTTCCCGCCGATTTCACTGAGTTGCTGATCCCGATCAAAGAAGTTGCTGAGTGTGATCGGGTCGGCGATTTGTCCGCGTTCCATCAAGGCGATACAGGCGGCAAAAACTTTGGTGTGGATGGGGTCGGCAAAATGTTCAGGGCGTAAAAATTCCGAGACTTTATCATAAGCCTTGTTGTTTGCCATCAAGGCACCCAGCAGGGCTTTTTCGGCTTCAAAGTTACAAGGTGGTGTACGGAAACCTTCGATTTCCAGCACATTTTTCTTACGCGCGGGCAGCCATTCTGTCTGGGTGGCAGGGGGCTGGATTTCAGCCTCCGCCAACTGGATATCACGATCTATATCAGGGGTGTCAACGGGCGCATCCTGCGGGCCCATTTCATCTGGACCGGCGGCATAGTCGTCGGGATCGGCCAGCGGTGGCTCATCAGCCCCGCCAAAAGGAATATCGTCGTCGGAATGTGTCATGGTCACGTTATAACATGCTTGTTCACAGAGTGAATATATTTGTTACATGAGTTTGTCATTTCCGACGACGATTTTTTGAGAAAACCGTTTTCAGGTTTCTATTACCTCAACCCCTTGCATCATTCCCATATCTTCGTGCATCAGGTTGTGGCAGTGGAAAACGTATTTGCCGGTGAAATCCAGAAAACGGGTTCTGAATTTGATACGTTGGAAAGGCGGAAATTCCATCGTGTCCAGCCATGTTCCCGGATCAATGCCGCCGCCGGAAACAACCTGAAACGGATTAACGTGGATATGGAAGGGATGGGGATAGGCAGTATGATTGTAAACTTCCCATTCTTCCACCGCATTCAGGGGAACTTTCCATGTGTCGTCACAGGAAAAGGGTTGGTTGTTGACGGTGAATTTGGGATGCTCGCCATAGACAAAATCAAAATCAAGACGGCGCCCGAAGGTAACTTCACTTTCCGGGATCGGGGCCAGTTCCGGCGCAGTAGGCAGGGGGCCTGCGTATAGCGACATATCGGGAACGGCTTCGTCTTCAACTATTACAGTTGCCAGTGTGCCATAGTCGGGACCACCCACTAGAAAATAGGTGCCGGGATCGAACCCTTTGACCAACACATCGGCCCGGTTACCCGCAACCATATAAAGGCTTTCGATTTCTTTGGTGGCGGGCAGTGGGTTGCCATCACGACACAGCAATGTCATCGGCATTGTTGTGGTATAGCGATAAGTCTGGATAGACAGGTTGAACGGCACCATATGGCTGGCATTGACCAGACGCCAACGTTGTACTTGGCCTTTTTTAATGCGGATAACAGGCTGATATTGCCCGTTGATATAGGCTTTGTCTTCGTTGTTTAAGATGCTGAAACTTTCACATTTTCCATCTTTGTCAAAGCGTTGGGTCTGGATGAAAATGACTTTTTCTTCTGCCGCCTTGATTTCGGGGATATCGTCCAGTTCACCACGTACAATCAGACAACCCGCCATACCGCTGGCAACCTGCATGGCGGTCGAGCCATGAACATGGGCATGATAGAAATAAGTGCCTGGCGGATGGGTCTTGGGAATGTGATATTCGTAATCGAAATGTTCCCCTGATTGTAGGGTGATAAAGATATCGTCGGCAGGTTTTTTGGGGGAGACATGCAGCCCATGCAAGTGCATGTTGGTGACGTTAAACCCGCGTGGTGTGTTGTCGATACTGGGATCGGGTTTGGTCAGGCAAAGACCGTCATAGGGACTGAATGGCAGATCGTTGCGTAGTCTGAGCTTTAACGTATCGCCTGCGCGCACATCCAGTGTATTGCCCAGTGGTTTGTTGTTATAGCAACGTAAGAAAACCTCTTTACCCGCCAGCTTGAAGTTCCCCATTCGGGCGATGACTTTGGTTTTCAATTGCCCGTCTTTGGATTGTTCGACTTCGGGTTGGCGTAAAGGTTCGCCCGTATAAATCCATCCGGGGGTAACTGTGCAGGCGCCTAATCCCATGGCTGTTGCCCCGGCACCGCCGACTCCTTGCAAGAAACGGCGACGCGGCATGTTCAGGAATGAAGTATGTTTATCGTTCATGGTACCTTGTCCCTTATGCTTGCTGGAATGTTTCGAAAATGTGATCGGCACTGCGTACACTGATGGCCGCGGCCGTCAGGCTGGGGGAAACAGACCCGCTGGTGACGTACGTGCCGGTCCCGACGATAAACAGGTTGTTGTGATCGTGGCTGCGGCAATAGGGGTCCACTACCGATGTTTTTGGGTCGTTCCCCATACGTGTGGTTCCCGCAATCATGGCGGCACCACTGGCAATGCCATGCTTGGCGATATAGGCATCAAAGGCTTTGCGGGTGGGTTTGGTCAGAGGATCACCATACATATCGGTTTTGGCCCCCAACGCCCACAGCATATCCCATGCCCGTTTCCATGAAATATAAACGCCTTCGACCGAATATTCGTCGATTTTATAGCTGATTTTTGGACGTGGCAGTCCGGTATCATCCAATTGATCCCATGCCAGCGTCATGCGGTTTTCAGGGTCGGGCAGAACTTCGACGGAATTGTCGAAATAGACCTGAGTTGCCGTTGTGTTAAAGACCTGATTGCGCAACGCGGTTCCGAAGCGACCTTCTTCAATGGCACGGTCCGCTTCGTTTAACGGACCATTGGTCGGGTCAAACCCGCCATTGATGATGATGGTGGCGATACTGGCAAAATCTTTGCGAAATTCCCCGTTGCGCAATTGCCAAAAAGCCCCTGTTGCATTGACGGGACCGCGATAGGGATAAACCGGCATCGGGGCATAACCGCCCGCGTTGACACCGACCATGCTCATTAAATTACGCCCGACCTGATCGCTGGAATTGGCGACCCCGTGTGGGGCATACTCATTTTTGGACATCAACAGCAGGCGGGGGCTTTCAATGCCGTGGGCTGCAAGGATAAACAGCTTGGCTTTGGCAATACCGTCCACCGGATTATTGGGATCCTCGTAATTTCTAAAACGGATATGATCTATTTGTTGGTCTGCGCCGACTTCGATATGACGAACCACATGATTGGTATAGAGTTCGGCCCCAAGGTTTTGCGCTTTTTCCACATGAACGCTGCCATCGTATTTCGCCCCGATGGGACAGATGAAACGACAGCTTGCATTGCCGCAACATTGGGGGCGACCGTCATAGGGAACGGCGTTGCGACAGTGGGGCATGGGGCCGACGGAATCCCCAAGCTTTTGCGCGGCGACATCGACCTGCTGATCCAGATAGGTTAAGGGCGTATAGGGCAGGGGGTAGGGATGCGGATTTGGTGCCACCACCGTGTTATTGCCCGATACCCCCCATGCCTGTTCGACACGCGCGTAATAAGGTTCAAGCGTTTCATAGGAAATCGGCCAGTCTTTCCCGCGTCCATAAGCGGTTTTCAGTTTAAAATCTTGCGGATACATGCGTTCGGCATGGCCGGTGAAATGCCAAGATGTCCCGCCGACATTGCGTAAATAAAGCGCACCAAAAGCAACACGTTTCAGCGGATCCTTCTCTCCTTTTCCGTCCTGAACATAATAATCGGTCGGGTCTTCTTCGGATGGAATGGGGGCCCAGTGTTCTTTGGGGTAGGGGGAATTACCGTTTTTAACCGGGCTTTTCTTAAAACGCTGGACGGCTTCCACCCGATCAACAACCGGACCTGAATCGATCATGACAATCTTCAGGCCTTTGTTTTCCTCGTCTGCTTTTTTTGCCAGTTCATAAGCCATCAGTCCGCCAAACAAGCCAGCCCCGATGATGATGATATCGGCTTCGATATCGGCTTTATTGATTGTATCGCTCATTTATACGTCCCCCGTCCCGCTATAGGGATGTTGCCAATATCCAAAATGTCCACCGCATGTAACAGGCGGTTTGGTAAAGGTGCAGGCTTGCCAGACAAGGGCTTCGTCATAGGTGATGACCTCGAATGTGGTTATTCCAGGGCCTGTTGTTCGTTCAATACGTCCGGTATACCAAACGCGGGCGAGCAGGCGTGCTTTTTCAAGATAATGCGGGCCCATGGATTTTAATTTTTGATGAAGATGTTTCTCTGTCGTTTTGATGGGCAATTTTGCAAGAACATTAATAAGACGTTGCCAGTACTTGAGGTCTTGTGGACGTGCTCCATGGGTGAGCGCCCGATATATACGTTCCCCCAATTGGATATAGGAACGGTCCAATTCTATCCCGCACAACAGGGATGACGCCTTTAAAAAGGGGATCATATCTGATGCGTGAGCTAAATTTGGAATACCGCTTGTCAGGATTGCAGCGGATGAACCTGCAACCCCCTGAATAAAGCGGCGACGTGATAGATAGGTAAATGAACGGCTGATGATTGCCATCTGCAATATCCCTCCCTGAGTTTTGTTTTTATCGTTTATTGATTACTTAAGGTTATTATGGAGGGATTAAAATAAGGAAGGCAAGTTAAATAATATCAAATATTTATTATGGAAAGTCTCTTTACACCAAATAAATGCATGTAACCTTTAGATGTGTGCTTGGGCAATAAAAAAAGCGCGCCCCGTAAAATCAGGGACGCGCTTTTTTAAAGCCTTGAAAAGGGTATTCGAACTTACTCGGATACTTCTTCTTCAGCAGCTGCCTCTTCTACTGCGTCTTCAGCAGCTTCTTCGACAACTTCTTCGACTTCCGCTTCGTCTTCGTCAGAAGCAACTTTCACAGAACCGGTTTCGGCCTGGATGACGGCTTCTTCTTCTGTACGGGCGATGTTTGCAACAACAGTTACAACCACTTCCGGGTGAAGTCTGACGGTAACGTCGTGCAGACCGATTGTTTTCAGCGCACGATCAAGGGTAACTTGCTGACGAGAGATGGTAAAACCAGCAGCGCTTACGGCTGTTGCAATGTCACGCGTGGACACTGAACCGTAAAGCTGGCCCATATCGCCGGCTTGGCGGATAACAGCAACCTTAAGACCGTTGAGTTTAGAAGCAACAGCTTCAGCTTCGTCTTTGGCTTTCAGGTTAGCGGCTTCCAATTGTACTTTTTGCGCTTCGAAGAACTTTACGTTTTCGTCAGAAGCGCGCATCGCTTTTTTCTGCGGCAGCAGATAGTTGCGAGCGTAACCGGGCTTAACAGTGACGAGGTCACCCATCTGGCCCAATTTTTCTACGCGTTCAAGCAGGATAACTTGCATTAGTCATTCTCCTGAAATGGGGGCTGCGAAGGAATTCTTTTTCGCAAACCGATCCATTGTTCAATCAATCCCAATCCAATGACTGGCAACGCCACCCATATGGACAAGAGCAACAGCAAATAAAAGGCGGCCAATAAGGCACCGGAAAAACGGGTCATGCGCACCAGCTTGTGAACCACAGTTAGGCCCAAAGCCAGAAACGGCAATGCCATTACTACTGTCAGGTTACGTGCGACATATTCAATGTCGCCGCTGGCCACAACAGTAACGGTTGCACAAGCCACAAACGCCCAAGATGCAAGGTCCGGCAATGTCAGTTCCCCGTATTTTGGGGAAGGACGTAGTGCTTTGCCCGATTTGGTCAAAACACCTTGTGCCAAGACGGCGTTTATCGTGGTCATCAACATCCATGAAACAAGAACCATCGCCGGAAAGAAGTTACTCATCTGATCGACGAAACCTTCTTTTTGCTCCGCTGAGAGCGAAGCGGCGATTGTGCCAATGAGCGTGGACAAAAAGTCTCTGACCAATTGTGCAATACTGTCTGTCGGTGTGATCAAAAAGATCAAAGCCATAACAAACAGCGCGCTGCCGTAACCCGCGAAAGTCACAAGAATGTTGCCCAAAGGGAACCATTCTTCACGACCATCTTGGGTGCGGGACGTTAAAGCCAACCTGATCGCAAGCCAACACGGAAGCGTATTCATTACTGCAAAAATAGATCCCGATAGGGGACCACCCAGCAGTATGGCAAATACGATGCCCGCGAAGGCGGCAATGGCGGCAGGTTTGCCTCCGTTTCCCAATCCCACCAAAAACAGTGGGAAAGGCGCCAGATATGCGAGGATAAGAGCGAGACCGGAACCCGTTACCAGCGATAAAGCCAGTATCGCGCTCAGTGCGCCTCCACCAACAGCGAAGAAAACGACCTTCATATTGAAAGGGAGTTTTTTATCTTCACCGAGTTGCATTTCCATGCGCTCCTTTTATGCAAGGTACGAAACCTTGCAAAAACCAAGTTAATTAACTTAGTTGCTGCTGACGTACGGCATCAGGCCTAAGAAACGGGCACGTTTGATGGCGCGAGACAGCTCACGTTGTTTCTTTGCAGAAACGGCCGTGATACGGCTCGGAACGATTTTCCCGCGTTCGGATGTGTAGCGTGAAAGCAGCTTTACATCTTTATAGTCGATTTTCGGTGCACCTTCGCCTGTGAACGGGCAAGATTTCCGACGACGGAAGAAAGGACGACGACCAGCCATTAGGATTCTCCCTCTTTTTTGCCGCGACGCGGACGTTCATCACGACCTTTTTGCATCATGACAGACGGTTCTTCTTCGTGTTCTTCAACGCGAATAACGAGGTGACGCAGCACGTCTTCATTGAGACGCAGCTGACGGTCAAATTCGTCAATAGCAGCAGACGGAGCATCGAGGTTGAACAGAACGTAGTGGCCTTTGCGGTTTTTCTTCATGCGATACGCAATGTTGCGCAGGCCCCAATATTCGCGCTTCGTGACCTTACCGCCGTTTTCTTCGATAACGGACGCTAAAGAGTCTTGCAAACCCTCAACTTGGGCAGCCGAAGCGTCTTGACGTGCAATAAACACGCTTTCATAAAACGCCATAGATATAACTCCCTATGGATTGTCTCAGCCCTTGAAAATACTCCGCATGAGCATTTCTTGCAGGCATAGCCAGAACCAACAGATTCCGGCAAGGAGGCAGTTTGAAAGGCGGGAATATACAGAATAATGTAGGGAATGCAAGGGAAATGAATCGCACGATTGTCTTGAAAATAAAGGCAAGAATTTTGAGGTGGGTATTCCCTTTTGTTTTCAATTGTGGATATACATGAGTATACTCTATAACCAAAAAATAAAGATTATCGTCGTATAACGAAGACTGAGTGTTGAATATGAAGCTTCGAAGTAAATTGATTGTCAGTTTTATATGTTTGGTTGGAATTCTGTGTTTTCCATTTTTGGTGATGGTGGTAACCAGTCAGGCGAGCCGTGATCATATCGACAAGATGATCCATGTGAATGTGAAGGAAGTCGAGCTTTCCTCTCATTTCAATTATGCTGTTCAACGTGTGAAATCGAATTTGCGCGAAATGATGCTGGAATTGTTGATCAACCCAAAAGAAATTGAAATCTCGCGGGCCAGTAAAATCGTTGAAGAACATATTGAAAAATTGCAACAAATAGGGGCTGAATGGCGCGCTGTGGTGGAAAGGGACCTTTCCGAGAACATCGATCATAAAGATCAGGCTAATTTAGGAGCTGTAAATCTAGAAAAAGATGAATTAGCAGACGTTACGCATTTATTGTTTTTGACGGAACGCTTCATTAAGGCAATCAATGAATTTATGGTGCTGTATAATGATAAAGTCGCAACACCGTCGACGCTTTATGAATTTTTTGAAGAGCATGTGGAACCAGTGTCACGGACTATTCAATCCAAAGCATTTGACTTATATGAAGATGCCTTGAAGGAGTCCAAACGTGAAGGGGACGCGTTTGAACGTGAATTGATTAATGCTGAAAAAATAACAATTCTTTTTGTTGTGATTTCTTTTGTTCTGTCTTGTATCGTTGCTGTCATCATTGCCATGCGAGTTACAGCGCCATTAAAATCTTTAAGTGATTTGACAGAACGTATTTCACCGGAAAATCTTGGTGAACGATTGCCAGTTAAGGGAAAGGATGAATTTAGCATATTAGCACAGCGTTTTAACGCCATGTTGGATGTGCTGAAATCTAATATTGAAAAACGCGAAGAAAGCGAACGTCAGGTCATTGAGGCGAATAACCAGTTGGAAAAACGAGTTCAAGAACGCACAGCCACTTTAAAAGAGGCCCATGAAGAAGCAGAACGGGCCAGTGCGGCAAAGTCTGAATTTTTGTCTTCGATGAGCCATGAATTGAGAACCCCTTTAAATGCGATCCTTGGTTTTGCTCAGTTACTAAATCAATCGCGCCGTTTTCCTTTGGTCGATAAACAAAAGAAATCGGTTGACCAAATTATTACTGGCGGGAAATTTCTTCTGGCGCTGATTGATCAGTTGCTGGAATTAAATAAGATCGAAGCGGGGGAAATGCAAATTGATCTGGATTGTGTGCGTGCTGAGGATGTTCTTGTGGAGAGCCTTTCTTTTGTTTCTGCGCGTGCGCGTGATGAAAAGATCGCAATTGTAGATATGACGCAATCTGAGACGCTTCCCTATTTAAGAACAGATCAGACGCGACTGTGCCAGGTTTTGGTGAATTTGTTATCCAATGGCATCAAATACAATAAACTAGGTGGTGAAGTTCGTATATCAACGGAACTTCTGGAAGGCCGTTTAAAGATTATAGTTGGTGATACAGGTGTCGGTATCAGTGAAGAATTACAGGGTAAGTTGTTTAAGCCGTTTGAACGTTTGGGTCACGAAAGTGGACAGGTTGAAGGAACGGGGATTGGTTTAACGATTGCGAAACGTATTATTGAAAGTCTTGGCGGATGTATTGATTTTGAAAGTACAAAGGATAAAGGGTCTACATTTTGGGTAGAGGTTCCGTTGTGCGATAAATTGGATGATGAGGGTGAAACCTGTCTTCCTGGTGTAGTCGAGGAAGATGTTGTGCAGTCAGACACTCTACCTTTACATCGAAAAATCTTATATGTTGAAGACAATCGTGAAAATATCAAATTGATGTCAGCGGTTATTCAAGAGGTTGAAGGTTGCGAGTTCCTCGTCAGTATGGATGGGGAGGAAGGTGTGAAAATTGCAGAAGAACAGCTTCCTGATTTGATTTTGATGGATATTTGTATGCCGGGTATGACAGGAATAGAAGCCCTGAAGTATCTACGTGAGAACCCTCGAACAAAACATATTCCCGTGATTGCCGTTAGTGCATCGGCCATGCCGAACGATGTGAAAGCGGGACGGGATGCCGGATTTAACGATTATGTGACAAAGCCATTTGATCTGGCTGATTTATTGACCAAAATATATCATTTCTTGGACCGCGTGCCCGCAGGTTGACCTGCAAGACATATAGCCTGCTGTCGTCTATATGTCTTGCAGGTGATTGTCTGAATTTAGCAATTGCCTTTTTTGGCCTGACCCGGAGGGCAAAATTTCCCGTCACCGCTTTTGCTGTCGCCGTCTTTGACTTCGACTTCGATACCGCCGGGGCCTTTTACTTTAACTTCGGGGGAGCGCACAGTCGTTTGACACGCGCTCAGGGCACCGAGGCTGAGCATAATAGCGAAAATATATAAGCGTTTCATTTTTGATCCTTGTTTGGTTGAATTACCGCCTGTATTTCGTCATTCTCAAGCTGTTTTCTTGTTATCGAGAAGGCGTATTTATCCTATTTGGTAAAATATAGATATTAAACTATTAATTTAAAAGAGAAAAATCTCATGTGTTTTTTTGGTAACTGTCACTTAAAGGTAACGCCTGTTGCTGAAAATTGAAAAGCTTGACGTTTTAAATATTAAGGCATCCGGGCTTTGTCTTCAGCTCGGGGAATGTATCGCCTTGTGTGCACCCTCAGGGGCGGGGAAATCCGTCTTTTTAAAAGGGCTGGCGGATTTATTGGAAAATGAAGGAATACTTTCATTAAAAGATCAAGACCGTGATGTCATAGCTGCCCCTGCATGGCGTCAACAGGTCACTTATGTTGGCCCAAAGGCCACTTGGTGGGAGGATGAGGTCAAAGCGCATTTTCAAGACTTGGACTGGTTGGTGGATATGATGGGGCGTGTTGGCCTTTCATCCGAGGCGATAAACTGGCCGGTTAGTCGTTTATCCAGTGGGGAGGCACAACGGCTTTGCCTGCTTCGGGCGTTGGAAGTTCATAAGGGGGATGAGGTCGGTATTCTGCTGCTGGATGAACCAACCTCAGCCTTGGATGATAAACACGCACGTCAAGTCGAATCTTTGTTACAGGACTATTTAACGACCAAGTGTATTGGTGTTCTGTTTGTCAGCCATGATGAACGTCAAGTGGACAGGTTTGCCCAAAAAATCTGGCGTATTGAAGATGGCTTTGTCGTTGAAGAGGCAAAACCATGATTACGATCGGGTATACAGAGCTGGCAATTGGCAGTTTATTGTTATTTATGCATGCGGCGGTGTCGTTATGGTATCGCACGGGTGTTGCCGTATCCTTGTTGGTTGCGGCCCTGCGTATGGTGGTGCAGCTTGCCCTTATGGCTTATGTGTTGCGTTATTTATTTGTCAGTCAAGCTGCCCTTTGGACGTTGGTTGCCGCCCTTGTGATGATCGGGTTTGCCGGATATGAGGTGACTGCAAGACAGAAACGGCGTTTACGTGGGTTCTGGACCTATGGCATCGGGACAGGCAGTTTGTTTATGGCAGCGGCGATTGTTACGTTGTTTGCCTTATTGGTACAAATCAAGGCAGAACCCTGGTATCAGGCCCGTTATGTTATCCCGCTGCTGGGGATGGTTCTGGGAAATACCATGACGGGGATGGCGGTGGGACTATCCCACGTCATGGATGTTTTATATCGGGAACGCGATATGATTGAGGCCCGCCTCGCCTTGGGTCACACCAAATGGCAGGCAACGCAAACGGTTGTGCGTTCTGCCCTGCAAACCGGGATGATCGGTATTGTCAATTCCATGTCGGCATCTGGTCTGGTTTTCATCCCCGGTATGATGACCGGGCAATTGATGGCCGGGGCCGACCCAGTGGAAGCCGCGAAATATCAAGCTTTGGTCATGTTTTTGATTGCAGGTGGTACGGCGATTGGAACGACAGTTGCTATCTTTTTATCGGTTTGGCGGCTCAGCGATGATCGTCATCGTTTACGTCTGGATCGTTTGCACTTAATCAAGTGACAAGGTTTTCACAATATGGTCACCGAAATCGTCGATAATGCGATTGCGCTCCCCGGTGCGACGGTGCAATGCAATGCGAATTTCGGGCAAAGGGGGGAGGTCATGTTGATCATCAAGAATGGTTAAATCTGGCGGCACCGAAGATCGTGCAAGAATAGCGACCGCCGTATCCGCACGTACAGCGGCCAGCACGACGGATGTATTGCGACTGGTATAGGCAATGTGGTAATCGCGTCCGGCCTCTTTAAGAATAGCTAAGCCACCATAACGAAACATGCATTTGCTATCAGATGAACTGAATAACGCAAGCGGGAGAGTATCGCGCATATAAGCCATGCCGCCAGCTGCCCCCACCCAGACGAGAGGCTCAACCCGAACATCTTCACCCGTTGTGTTGTTGGCTTGCTTGGTGATCAGCGCCAGATCGATTTCATGGCGATTAAGGGAGTCTAAAAGGTCGATACTTAAATCACACCGGACTTCGATTTCCGCATTGGGATGGGCGTGGGCAAAGGCATTGATGATGGTGGGCATAAAACTGCTGGCGTAATCATCCGGTGTGCCCAGTCGAACTGTACATTTTGTATCGGCTTCGCGAAAGGCGTGGATGGCTTCGTCTTGTAAAGCAAGTAAGCGTTTGGCGTATCCCAGAAGTAAATGCCCATGACTGGACAGGGAAACCGCCCGGCTATGGCGTTGAAACAGGCGCGCATCCAATAAAAGTTCCAGCTTTTTAATCTGTTGACTGACAGCGGCCTGTGTCCGGTTCAGGATTTGTGCCGCGCGGGTGAAGCTGCCGCAATCGGCAACCGTGACAAAAGCTTTCAGGCATTCTGGATCAAGTGACATTTTTCAAATAAGATTTTGTTATGGGTTTAATAAAATTAATTCGTTTTTATTATTTTAGCTTTTTGCGGTATTGTCCAGTCAAATTCAATCCCCTTTTGTTTCAAGGTTAAAACGATGCGTAGAAATCAAATCGTAGCCTTGCCGACGCTTAGTCCGCAGGCTTTGGCGATGATCGCTTTATTCTTTGGTGTTGCCTGTTTCAGTGTTGGTAATGTGATCACCCGCTTTGCGGACGTGGGACCGACGGCGTCTGCCTTCTATCGTTTGTTTTTTGCCATGCCGATGATGTGGGGATGGGGCATGATCTTTTTTCATTCACCCGCTGGAACGCAACGCGCCACTGTATCGCAAGTTTCATGGCGCACACTTGCCCCTTATGGAATCGCTTGTGGTCTTTTCTTGGGCGGCGAAGTTGCCTTGTTACACCATGCCTATATCAAAGGCAGCGTGGGTGTTGCGATTTTTCTGAATAATTTTGCACCGTTGTTTGTGATCTTGGGGGCATGGGTGTTTTTAAAGGAACGTCCGAGTAAATATGCTTTGTTGTGTCTTGTCTGTGCGGCCCCCGGTGCCTTTTTTATGTCCGGTCTGGACCCGATTAATGGTGGGGTTGCGATGGGTGAAGGCAGTATCGAAGCCTTGTTGTCTGCGGTGTGTTACGCCGGGTTTCTTCTGTGTGGAACGCGGATGCGCCGATATTGTAGTTCAAAAACGGTGGTGAACTGGACAAATGCGACGGCTATTTTGATGCTGGCTCCTTTGGCAATCTTTAATCAGGAAATCTTGATTGCGCAAAGCTGGGAAGGCTGGGCCGTCTTGGTCGCAATCGCGTTTGTGTCACAAGTCTTGGGGATGAACCTTTATATTCAGTCAATGGGTGTTTTGTCATCGACCTTTGTTTCGTTTTTCTCGCTCTCTCAGCCGATTATGACTATGATCTTGGCGTGGTGGGTGTTGGGGGAAACGCTGACGGGCTTACAAATGATCGGCGCGGTCATTATTTTGTTGGCCTTGAGTGTCAACAATTTGGCCCCTAAAAAGGTTGTTTAGATAACGAAGCAGAGGTGCCATGTATCAAGAACGCAAACCAAGCTGTGCACAGTTGGCACAATATGTGGATTGCTTTTGGATATCGCGTGGCGATACGGCATCGGGGCAGGGGCAAGCTTTGATCTTGCCTGATGCGGCAATGGACCTCATTTTTCGTTATCGTGATGGGCGGCTGTTTTCTTCCCTCTGTGGAACAATGAGTATTGCGCGAACCGTTTCGCTGACCGATGAAGATATCTATCTCGGGGTTCGTTTTCATCCAGGAATGGCAGCCATTGCGTTCAGAATGAATGTCGCTAGCCTGCGCGATTGTCTGGTTGAGAGCCCTTTTGCTGATAGTTACGCGGTTTTGGAAGATCAACTGGCAATCAGTCCACATACGTTTGATATATTTATCAACTGGATGGAAAATCACCTGCGCCAACGCTTATCCTTTGATGATGTGCAAAGGCAAAGGGCGCAGGCGATGCAGTCTGTTCATGCTGTTGGTGTATCCCGGTTGGCACAAACAATGGGCATATCGCGCAAACGGTTTTATCGGGACTTTACTCAGCTTTATGGAATTTCCCCGCGTCAATATAGCAACACATATCGCTTGCTTAAGTTTCAAAAATTAACACAAGATTCTACACGCCTGAATTTATGCCAAGTCGCGCTGGAAGCCGGTTTTTTTGATCAAGCCGATATGACGCGCCAGATTAAAAAGATAACGGGAAAAACGCCGTTGAACTTGATGTCCCAATCATACAATACAGGATAATCAGATGTTTTTAAGCTGAGACTATCGTCAAAGATTGAACAGGTTGAAACATGAAACTCTCTTATACAATTTTATATGTCGAAAATATCGTTGAAACGGTAGAATTTTATGAAAAGGCATTCGGCTTAACGCGGCGCTTTATCCACGAAAGCGGTGATTATGCAGAGATGGAAACAGGTGCAACGACATTGGGTTTTGCAGCACATAGTCTTGCGAGTGATATTTTAAAACGTTCTTATACAAGGGCAGGGGGCGCGAACGGATTGATCGGGGCACAAATCACGCTGGAGCCGGATGATGTGAAAACCGCATTTGCTCACGCCCTTGCAAATGGTGCCAAAGCGCTGGTTACACCGGAAGTCAAGCCTTGGAATTTTGAGGTCGCAATGGTGGAAGATTGCAACGGTCATATCGTGGAATTCGCCAAGGCAGTGGAGAATTAAGCTGGTTTCCTGCGCTCTTAACGTCCAAAGTTATGTAAAACTGACTGAAAAAGACAGAAAAAATCCCCTTTTTCTTGATCACAATGGAACAAGTCTATATTTGTTTGCAACTGTAATTGAAGTTTAACATTGACTGAGGATTGTTCGTAAGATGACCCGCGCATTTGTTTTCCCCGGCCAAGGCTCTCAGGCCGTTGGTATGGGCAAGGAACTGGCTGATGTTTTCGCCGTTGCCCGTGAAGTTTTCCAGGAAGTGGACGAGGCGCTGTCGCAGAACCTCTCCAAGATCATGTTTGAAGGCCCGGATGATGAACTGGTCCTGACGGAAAATGCACAACCGGCCTTGATGGCGGTTTCCATCGCGGTCGCCCGTGTGTTGGAAACAGAAGGCAATATCAAACTTGCAGATCATTGTGATATGGTCGCCGGGCATTCCTTGGGCGAATATTCTGCGTTGGCAGCAATGGGTGCTTTTTCATTGGCGGATACCGCACGTTTGTTGAAAGTGCGCGGACGGGCCATGCAGGCCGCCGTTCCGGTTGGCGAAGGGGCGATGGCGGCATGCCTTGGTCTTTCCCTTGAAGATGCGCAAGCCGTGGCTGACGAAGCTGCACAAGGCGAAGTCTGTACCGCTGCAAACGATAATGCGCCGGGTCAGGTCGTATTATCCGGTGCGAAGGCAGCGATTGAACGCGCGATTGAAATCGCAAAAGAAAAAGGCGCGAAACGGTCTGTTTTGCTGCCGGTATCCGCCCCATTCCATTGTGCATTGATGCAACCGGCGGCGGATGCGATGGCTGAAGCTCTGGCCGGTGTTACGATCCACGCGCCGAGTGTTGCGATTGTTGCCAACGTGGCGGCTGAAAAAGTGACTGACCCGGAAGAGATTCGCAAGCTGTTGGTTGAACAGGTCTGTGGTTCTGTTCGTTGGCGCGAAGGTGTTCTGTATATGAAAGAACAAGGCGTGGAACAATTGGTCGAATTGGGGACAGGTAAAGTTCTGTCCGGTTTGGCAAAACGTATTGATCGTTCTTTGTCCGGTGTGGCCGTCAATGGTCCGGCGGATATTGAAAGTTTCCTCGGTTCACTTTAAGGGCAAAAGGGTAAGATAGATATTATGTTTGATTTAACAGGTAAATGTGCACTCATCACAGGCGCATCCGGCGGGATCGGTGCAGAGATTGCAAAAGCACTGCATGCACAGGGCGCAACCGTTGGCTTAACCGGAACGCGTGTTGAAGCCTTGGAAAAAGTGGCGGCTGAAATCGGCAATGATCGTGTTCATATTCTGCCCTGTAATTTGTCGGATGATGAAGCGCTGGCTGCCCTGCCCAAACAGGCAGAAGAAGCCATGGGGTCTTTGGATATTCTGGTCAATAACGCAGGTTTGACTCGTGATAACCTTGCTATGCGCATCAAAGATGATGATTGGGATGCGGTTTTGAATGTCAACCTGACGGCAGCCTTTAAATTGTCCAAGGCTGTGTTGCGTGGCATGATGAAAAAACGCTGGGGTCGTATTATCGGTATTACGTCGATTGTTGGTGTGACGGGCAACCCCGGTCAAACCAACTATGCCGCGTCCAAGGCCGGTATGATTGGTTATTCTAAATCATTGGCTTACGAAGTCGGATCACGAGGCATTACAGTCAACTGCGTTGCACCGGGCTATATCGCAACCGCGATGACGGACGAGCTGTCTGATGATGTAAAATCCGGTATGTTGACTAAAATTCCGGCAGGTCGTATGGGCAATCCGGAAGAGATTGCAGCAGGGGTTGTGTATCTGGCATCGAATGAAGCCCAGTACGTTACAGGTCAGACCTTGCATATCAATGGCGGCATGGCGATGATTTAAAGGGTGCAAAGCCTTCACATTAGGGCTTTCGCCTTCTGAAAAATTGTGCTACCAAACCTCAATCCTAGCTATGTAAGCTGGGAACGAGATCAAACAAGAGAGGGGGATGTCCCGTTTGTGCTTAGGGGCAGACCTTTTGTATCAATACCGTTAAGGGAATTATTAAGATGAGCGATGTCGCAGAGCGCGTAAAGAAAATCGTAGTTGAACACCTCGGCGTAGAAGAAGCAAAAGTTACTGAAAACGCTAGCTTCATCGACGATCTGGGCGCTGACAGCCTTGACACTGTTGAGCTGGTTATGGCTTTTGAAGAAGAATTCGGCTGTGAAATTCCGGACGATGCTGCTGAAAAAATCTTGACTGTTAAGGATGCTATCGACTTCATCGAAGCAAACGCTTAATTCCTTAAGCCAAGTGTTATGAGATGTGAGCGTCGGCCCTGATTTTGTGGTCTGCGCTCATTCTTGTTTCTACGCCTAACATTTTCTGACGACCTCAAAGGATTTTGATCAGACATGAGACGTGTTGTCATTACAGGCCTGGGTATGGTGTCTCCGTTGGCAAACGGAGTAAAACCGACTTGGGAAAAACTTCTGAATGCCGAATCCGGCATTAATGTCATCGAATCATTCGATGTTTCCGATATTCCTGCAAAAATTGCCGGACAGGTTCCTCTTGGTGAAGGGGAAGGTCTGTTTAATTTCGAAGATTATGTATCTAAGAAAGAGCGCCGCCGTATGGACGATTTCATCGTCTTTGGTCTGGCTGCGGCAACCGAAGCGGTTGAAGATGCCGGCATTCAAACGGATGACGAAGAAGAACTGTTCCGCACAGGTGTGATGATCGGTTCCGGTATTGGTGGTCTTCCTGAGATTTCCAAAGGGGCGGTGACGGTTGAAACCAACAGTGTGCGTCGCTTGTCACCTTTCTTTATTCCAGCAAGCCTGATTAATCTGGTGTCCGGCCATGTTTCTATTAAATACGGTTTCAAAGGCCCCAACCACGCGGTTGTGACAGCTTGTGCAACCGGGGCGCATGCCATTGGTGATGCAGCCCGTATTATTGCCCTTGATGATGCCGACGTTATGGTTGCCGGTGGTGCTGAAGCTGCATGTTGCCGTCTGGGTATGGCAGGTTTTGCACAAGCCAAAGCGCTGTCCACATCTTATAATGATGATCCGACGGCAGGCTCTCGTCCGTGGGACGAGGGCCGTGACGGTTTCGTTATGGGCGAAGGTGCTGGTGTCGTTGTCTTGGAAGAATATGAACATGCCAAAAAACGCGGTGCCAAAATTTATGGCGAAGTGATCGGCTACGGGATGTCCGGCGACGCCTATCATATTACGGCACCGGCGTCTGATGGTAATGGTGGTTTCCGCGCGATGCAGGCGTCCATTAAACGCGCGGGCATCAATGTGGAAGATATTGATTATATCAACGCACATGGGACTTCCACACCGTTGGGTGATGAAATTGAACACGGTGCGGTGAAACGTCTGTTGGGTGAACATTACAAAAAACCGTCCATGTCCTCGACCAAATCTGCCATCGGTCACCTGTTGGGTGCTGCCGGTGCGGTAGAGGCAATCTTCTCGTTACTGTCCATCCAGAACAACGTTGTTCCGCCGACCTTGAACCTGAATAACCCGTCTGAAGGTTGTGATATGGATCTGGTGCCCCTACAGGCGAAAGAACGCGAAGTCAACGTGGCCTTATCCAATTCCTTCGGGTTTGGTGGCACGAACGCTTCTTTAGTTTTCAAGTCTATTGACTAAGGTGCTGGATGAGCGACGCTGAAAAGCCTCAATCAAAAAGTAAAAAGAACGAGCCGAAATCTTCCGTCAAGAAGGTTTCGGCTTTTCTTGTTGGTTTAATCGTTGTTGTGGTCTTTGCCGGTAGCGGTTTTTCCTATTGGTTGGCAAAAAACTTTACCCGGTCCTGGGTGTTGACGCAGGAAAAAGTTGTGATTATTCCGCAAGGCAGTGGAGTTGCAACTATCGCACACCTTCTGGAAAAAGAAGGCGTGATCAACAACGCGTTGGTTTTTCGAATTGTTTTGCGTTTTAACCAACTGGATAAACAGCTGAAAGCGGGGGAATACCTTTTTCCGGCCCGTGTCACACCCAAACAGGTGACACGTATTCTGGAAGAAGGCAAAACGGTCCTGCACCGATTGACTATTGCAGAAGGTTTGACAGCAGTTGAGATCGTTGCACAGTTAAACGCGCAAGAAGGGCTGAAGGGCCAAGTGAGCGATATTCCGGGCGAAGGGAGTTTGTTGCCGGAAACGTACAGTTATCATCGTGGAATGGACCGTGCGGCTGTTCTGTCCCATATGCAAGAGGCAATGATAAAAACATTGGATGAGCTTTGGGAAAACCGTCAAGACGGATTACCGTTTAAGACCAAAGAAGAAGCCTTGATCTTAGCCTCAATTGTTGAAAAAGAAACGGGGATTCACGCTGAACGTGGTCTGGTTTCCGGTGTGTTTATCAATCGTTTGAAAAAACGTATGCGCCTGCAAACGGATCCAACAGTTGTCTATGGGATTACGATGGGGCAGGAACCTTTGGGGCGGCCCTTGTCGCGCAAAGATTTGAAAACACCCACGCCTTATAATACTTATACGAACTATGGATTGCCGCCAGGACCAATTTGTAATCCCGGGCGTGCGTCTATTGAAGCTGTGCTTAACCCACGCAAAACCGATGCGCTTTATTTTGTGGCGGATGGCACAGGCGGACATGCGTTTGCCAAGACCTTAGCAGAACATAATCGCAATGTTGCGCAATGGCGTAAAATTGAAAGAAGTCGCGACTGATTGCCAAACGTCAAGGTATTTGTCTCTTCTAGACTGGTATAGGATGGGCAAATAAAGGAGATTGTCGGAAATGGAAACGCACCTTGGAAATATGCTCGTCCTGATCGGCGCTGCGATTATATTAACGTTTATGATTTACCGTTTCTATCGCAACGGCATTTATACGCGTACAGGCATGATTATCGGTTGGATTGGTTTGTGGATACCGACGTTGTTTATGCTCTATCACCTGAGCCCCAAGTTTTAAAAGCTCTTTCCTGCATTAATACTGCGTGTTGATGGCCTTGATTTGTTGGCGAACGATAATCATACGTTTGCATTTACAGGGCAAATCGTAAGGATCTTCAAAACAAAGGCATTTTTCACTTTTTTGTGTACACTCACAAGCCGCGTAGATTTCATGCACATAACGGATCAGTGTTTCCCCGATTGCAAAATGATCATCATTCATGATATCCCCCCTTTTCCCCTATATGTCATTATAGGAGAGATAACAGGCTTTCATATTACCATAAGGTATTAGTGGCTAGTTTTTTTTGGATAAGCGGTTTCTAATGAGACCAAAAAAATAGGCTGGTATTTGCGATGGGTTGCAAAACATCCAACCCAGATGGCGTTGACAATGCGAACAGTGCGCAAGTTGCCATTTATAGCCGGGAAACCAGCTGAATTCGGTACTTTTCTGACCTGTTGTCAAGCAACCCGGTGCATCCTGAAAACAGCCGATGGTGAATATGATGCCAGCCGGATTAAAAACCGTATGTTCATGATCTCCTTTCATGACAATATGCTGGTCGGCAAAAGTAATCAGATGCCCACAGGCCGCACAAAATAATTTTTCTTTGTCTGTTTCAAGTTGGTTTTCATGGCTGGCTTTATGTTGCGCATCGAAAGGCATGGCTATTCCTTTTTCGGCATAAAAGTACTGAGGCCTTCAACCAACCATAAGGGCAGGCTGGCAAATAATCGAGTCGCAAGGGCCATTGGCCAAGGGAATGTTATAATGGCTTTGTTTTTATCAAGGCCGCGTCGGATCAGGCGAGCCGCTTTGTCCCCACTCATCAGCAGGGGCATTTTAAAGGTGTTTTGGCGTGTGATGCCACTTTCAACAAAACCGGGACAGATGACATTAACCTTTAATCCGTCTGCGCCATAACGCAGGCGCAAGGCCTCACCATAGGCTTTGACGCAGACTTTGCTGGCACTATAGGCCGGTGAGCTGGCAAGACCACGAAACCCGGCAAGAGAACTCATTAAAGCAATCTGCCCAGACCCGCGTGCAACCATTGTGGGGAGAAGGGGTAAGATGGTGTTTAAGGTGCCTGCTAGATTGACGGCGAAAATATCGCGTGTACTTTCTTCCCAGTTGTCAGCATTGCCTGAACCATTAGAAATACCAGCGTTTGCGATAATTAAATCAATTTTATGTCTTGCGTCTGTTTTTAACAGCCAATCGGTCATGGCAGCGCGGTCGCATACGTCAATAAGGGCGGTATGCACATGTGCACCTTTATTTTCGCACAATTGTGCAATTGTATTTAAACGTTCGTGGTTTCGCCCGCTTAAGGAAAGATGATGGCCTTCTTGTGCGTATTCAAGAGCCAATGCTGCGCCAATCCCACTGGAGGCACCCGTAATCAGAATATGTTTCATAGACAATAGCTTATCAAGAAAGGTATAAGGTCTGTCAAATATTGAATCGAAGGAGACTAAGTTCGTGCCCATCAATTCCATGACCGGCTTTGCCCGCACCAGTGCCCAATATGGTAATTACAACTGGACTTGGGAAGTGCGAAGTGTCAATTCCAAGGGACTTGACATACGTTTGCGCATTCCATCCGGCTTTGATGCTCTGGATCTACCGGCCCGCAAGGCGATTTCTCAACGTTTTAAACGCGGTAGCGTGGCGCTCAGTCTAAATATCTCGCATAACCAAGATCAAACGGGTTATCGGATCAATCAGGATTTACTTAATCAGTTGATCGACGTAATGAAAATGATCGAAACCAAGGTTCCCGGTGTGAATGCGCCTTCAGTTGATGGGTTGATGGGATTGCGCGGGGTCATTGAAACTGTTGATGATAGCGAAAGTGAAGCGGATCGCGAAGCTGCCTATGGCAAAATGATGGTTAGCTTAGAGGAAGCATTGGATGATCTTCTGGACAATCGTATCAGCGAAGGCGGACGGATGGAACACGTCTTGTTTGGCCATATTAACGAGATTGAACAACTGTGTACAAAAGCAGAAACATGCGCAGGTGCGCAACCCGATGTCTTGCGCAAACGCTTGGTACGCCAGCTTAAAGATGTGATGGAAGATTTACCTGATTTGGATGAAGAACGCATTGCACAAGAAGCTGCTATTTTGATGACTAAAGCCGATGTGCGCGAAGAGTTGGACCGTTTGCGTGCCCATATTGAAGGCGCACGTGATCTGCTGGCAAAAGGCAGCCCTTGTGGACGCAAACTTGATTTCCTATGTCAGGAATTCAATCGTGAGGCCAATACACTATGTTCAAAAGCCCAAGACGTGGATTTAACACGGATCGGTTTGGACTTTAAGGCAACAATTGATCAGTTCCGCGAACAGGTACAGAATATTGAATAGTTTTGTGGTGTGAAAAAAGGGAACGAGGGATGAGCCATTCAGTAGATCAGTCCATTGCCCGTCGCGGGCTGATGTTGGTTTTAACTGCGCCAAGTGGTTGTGGGAAAAGTACGATCACGCAAGCGATTATGAAGGATGATCCATCTATTGCTGTTTCCGTGTCTGCAACGACCCGCAGCCCCCGTCCCGGTGAAGAAGACGGCATACATTATTTCTTTATGGAAGAAGGGCGCTTTAAAGAAAAAGTGGACAATCAGGAATTTTTGGAATGGGCAGAAGTTTTCGGCCGGTTTTATGGAACGCCGAAGGCACCGGTTGAACAAGCCTTAAGTGCAGGGAAAGACGTGTTCTTTGATATTGATTGGCAAGGCGCGGAACAGTTACAGAAAAATGCGCCGGACGATTTGGTGTGGATTTGTATCCTGCCGCCAAGTAAGCAATCACTGGAAGATCGTTTACGGGCACGTGCCCAGGATAGTGATGACACGATTGCCAAACGTATGGCTGAGGCGGAAAGCGAAGCCAGCCATTGGATTGATGCCGATTATGTGGTGGTGAACGATGATTTGGAGAAAGCCACCCAACAGGTTCAGGCCATTTTGCAAGCCGAGCGTTTAAAGCGGGTCCGACGTACGGGCCTGTCTGATTTTGTTGCGTCATTATAATTAAGGTGACAGAAGAATATAGAGCTATTCGTTTGACGGTAGAACGGTTGCAGATTGTATGAAGCGTACGTAAGAATCGTTACGAAAGCCGTCATCTATGGCATTTTCTTTGACATTTTTTGCGGCACTGTTGTTGTCAAATGGCCCAATAACAAGGGAGTATCGCAGTGTATTGGACGCTAAATTCCCTTTGCGCCATTTGATGAATTCGAGATTAGGATATTTCTTTGTATGATTGATTTCTTTACTTAATAACACGCGGAGAATATTTTCGCGTTCGGCAATGACATCTGCGAGTTCCTGAGATGTGCCAACAATGACCCATGTTTGATTTTCTATGAGCCTTTCCTTTTGGGTATGTTCGTTGTCTTTTAATCTTAGCGCCATTTCGGCTTGATGTAGTCGATCCCGGATGTAACCTTGTGTTTCCCGTGTGACTTCTTTTGCCACTTCTTCACCAATGATTTGATTGATTTGAGGGCTTATTAAAGAAAGTTCAATTTGCGAAGTGATACTGTTATAACCAAAAAAACCAAATGTAACGATGATGATAGTGATGGGCAGCGTAAGGCGGCGAAATCTTGCAATAACGGCGTCTTGTAGCTTGTCTGTATAAATTCGAAATTGGGCTTCTTCGACTTGCTGTAGGGCTTGTCGTAATCGCGCATTTTCTTCTTCTAGTTCGATTTCGTTTGGTGATTTAGCCATAAGTTCTCAATTGTTAAGGGATAGAAGACTTTTTTAGTTTTTTGTTTGTATATTATACTAATTTTAGTTGTGATCAATGCAAGTAAAAAGGCACCTTCTTTGCGAGAAAGGTGCCTTTTTTG
This sequence comes from Terasakiella sp. 4MB5A, assembly GCF_050058155.1. Classification (GTDB taxonomy): domain Bacteria; phylum Pseudomonadota; class Alphaproteobacteria; order Rhodospirillales; family Terasakiellaceae; genus Terasakiella; species Terasakiella halodenitrificans. Next base: position 1,447,422 of record NZ_CP188815.1, read on the forward strand.
AAACGATATGAGAAACCTGCTTATTGCATTTTTTTCATATCATGTTTCATTTGGCCGTTCGACATACCCATAGCACCAGCGGCTTTGACCATGACCTCAACGTTGATTTCACCGGCTTTTTCAAAGACGAGTGTCAGCGGGAAGGATGTACCTTCCTTCAAACCTTCGTTCAGACCCATGAACATGATGTGGTCACCGCCAGGTTGTAACATTGTCATGCCATTATTGACGGCAACGTTTTCAATCTGGCGCATTTTCATCACGCCGTTATCGTGGATATGTGTATGTAGTTCGACTTTTTTGGAAATATTCGCTTTCGCAGAAACCAGCTTGTCAGCTTCCCCGGTGTTTTTAATGGTCAGAAATGCAGCACCGGCGCGGGCCATACCAGCTGAGGCACGTGCCCAGACGTTCTCAACAGAAATGTCACCGGCAAGTGACGGCGTGCTTAACCCCAAAACAATAGCGGCAGCCAAAGCAAAACGTTTCATCATAGTCAATACTCCAATGTATAAGATTGCCACCTCTTATGGGCTGCATTAGTGCATTAAAAGACTGAAATGTCAACGAATTGGAACAGCAATTGGCTGGGTTTTCCCCGTTGATTTTTTGATGACACGTGAACCGTTAAAATGAAGTTCTGAATATTTGCCGTAATGGGGTAAGGGGCGCAGGAGCGGCTGGAGCCCTGTACCCGGTTTTAGTGAAATAATCAGGTAAGGCAGACCGTTTGCCAGCTTGGCTGCACGGATTCGAGCCGAAAATTCTGTGATGTCGAAGCTATCATTGGGGGTAAGGCGTAGATTTTGTAATCTATCTGCAATGTCTGTGTGTTCACCGATAAGAATAAATGGTTTTTGTAGGCTGATTTTATCTGAAATATCAAATGAGCCTTCAAGAAGTCGGTCCATCAATTGTCGTGCCGTTGATGGTTCTTCTGCAATCTTACCCAAGAGGGAAACCTCAACCTGAGGACTTAACATGATATCGCGTAAAATAGGTTCGGTTTCGTTTGGTCCAAGGCGACGCAAGATATTGAAATCCGGGTCCAGACTAATGGCATTTGGTCGCTGCAGAACCTTTATTTTTGACCTGGACAGGCGTGAATTTGCCGTTAAATGGTTTTGAAGTAAGTCATCACCCGTCCCTATACTGACCGGGACAATGGTTTTAAAAACAGGGGTGATTTGCAGAATGGTGGCATCAATTTCCCAGCCTTCCTCCCCCAATCGTTTTGCGCGGGCAGACAGGCTGGTGAAATGCGGAGCACCGGAAGATTGGGTCCATTGCTGGAAAAAAGAAGTAAGATCGACCTGAGTTACCGTTTCGAAACTGGTTTGGATATCTGCCCAAGTTGCGGTTTTAAAAGCAAAGCTCATCCAGAGATGGCGAATGCCGGCAAAAAATTGTTGATCCCCTAAGGTCTGGCGCAGCATATGAAAAATAAAGGCAACCTTATGATACCCAATCACTTGCGAGGCCGCACCGTGTTTGGAGATAAAGGTCGTGACAGGTTTGTCTTGATCAACCGACAGGGCATTGTAATCGCGCAACCAGCTTAGGCGCATATCACGGGCCTTAGACGGGTCGGTTTGTTCTGCCGTCATATAGTCGGCCATGTATGTGGTTAAGCCTTCGGCCCAATTGCCGCTGGCATAATCGGGGAAAACACCGTTGCCCCAGTAGTTATGCAAAATTTCATGACCAAGCGAGCTTTCCAGAATAAATGGCAACTGAAGGATATGTTGCCCCATATAGGTTAGGCCTGCAAAGCCATATCCGGCAGGAATGGGGGCGGCGATGATGTGAAATTGTGGAAAAGGAAAGGGACCGATCTGGTTTTGAAAGCGTGTGATATATTTTGCACTGCGTTGTAGATATTGTGGGCTAAGGTTTTCCATACCTTCGTAAAAATAAGTGCGCAGTGTTACAGGGCCTTGTTGCAATTGGGTAATTTGGTAAGGCCCGGCAAATAAAGGAATGCCCTCGCTAGGATGTTCCATTTGAAAACGGGCACTATATTGACCCGCCGTGTTTTTTTCGTCACTGATTTTGCCGGGTAAAATGGTGGTAACGGGCGAGGTGACAGAGACATCAAATGTCAAAAAATCATCTGTTTGGGGATACCATTTGGTCGGAAGGTAAATGTCCGTTCCTTTTACAAATGCGCCCCCTTGCCAATTTTCAGATGTATGTTCTGCGGGGAATGCCCAATCATAATAAAAGGCCTCATTGGCCTTTGGCTGCGTTCCGTCCGGGAGTTTAACGGCCTTATTTGCATGGCCTTCAACGTTTAATAAACGATTTGCCAGATCGATCTTGACGTTTAACGTGAGATGCGTTTCAGCCTGTGCACTGACAGAAATCATAAATAGTGTCAGCAGTGTGACGCAAAGACTGAGTGGTTTGTTCATTCTGCTTCATTCCAGTTTGGGAATTTGGCGATAATATCTATGGGCTGAGCATTGCGTTCGATTTCAAGGGGCAGCCATGTGCCGGGTGCTTGGCGTTGGATAATGCGGATCAATTGTGCCGTATCTTCAACCAGTTGTCCGGCGGCAATTAAAATAACATCGCCTTTTTCTAAGCCGGCATCTTCTGCGATGCTTTCTTCGACCACCTGTTCAACGACAACGCCTGTTTTATTTTCTGCCTTTTCAATCCGAATACCCAGTATGGGGCGTTGGGCTGCGGGCTTTTGTTCCATAGCTTCCAAACCGAAAATAGCATCTGCGTAGCTTGGGCTAAGGTCATTGCAGTTCCACCCCAATGTCCAGGGCAGTAGGACGGTTGAGCCCAGCCCTAAGCCTTGTAATTGATAGGGGACACCATAACGGTCTGCAAGGTGCCCGCTGCCCATGACGCCGATGACCAGTGGGTTACCGCCCATTTTTTGCACACGGGCCAGTTCCTGTGCCATTGCACCGTCCCACGTGATTTGTGCTTCGACAAAACGCTGGAAGCGGGCTTTGGATTTTTGATCATCCTTTTTTTCATCATCTGCAACATGGGGGTGCTTATCAAATACCTTTTTAAGCTCGGTTATATAATCTGGATGGGCTTTACGAGGTGGCGATACGCCTTCTTTTCGGTCTTCGTCAACACCATCCCAACCCTTTTGTGAGATTGCACCGATGAGATCCATTTCCACATTCAAGGCAACGATGGGCAAGCGGTTCATGCGGGCAAAACGAAACAGAGGCATGTAAAGGTCGGGATCGAATTTCCAGACCTCGTCCCAGTCGGTTTTTTGCAGAAATTCATCTTCGCTTAATTCCCCACGGATCCATGCCTCAAGAACGGGCTGTAAGCGACGTGGGAACATCTCAAATCCAATGACGACATTTGGATTATGCGCATAAAGTTGGGTAATGGTTTGCAACTGCCAACGGTGATGGACCGCATCGGGATGTTGTTCGCCCAACAGGACGACTTGTTGCTTTGCAGCGTTTTTCAGAAGTGTTTGATTTTTTAATGGTAATCGTGTCGCCGGTGCAATCCATTGCGCGCGTTGAATGCAGCTTAAGTCTTGTTCTTTATCCGTTGTAGGTGATTGTATATCTCCCATTGCATTTACCGCTGAGGTGCAAAACAATAAGGCACAGGTGTATAACAACGTTTTTTTTATCGACATTTCAAGGCACTCATGTTGTTCGCGTTATATTTGGACAATAGTTTGTGACAATGCCTAAATTATGGCGAGATTATTGTGGTTTCAATTCGCTGGGATTGGGAATTTCACCGGCGATAATGCGCCATGCTTTTTTGTTGAAAGAGGATAGTTGTAATTTCAAAGCGGCCTGTAAGGCTTCCTGTGGTGTCGTTGCAGGAAGCTTATCTCGCAATGCTTTTTCCTTGAATTGTTCAAGGGAGACCGCATCCATTATTACTTGCTGTTCCGCTTGATTGAATAGTGCGGTTGCCGAGAGAAATTCTTCATATCCGGTGGCAATATCGGGAAGGTTCAGGGTGATTTGATAAACGGGTTTCTGGCCTAAGTCCGGTGGGACTTCGGACATGAAGACCAAGGCGCTGAAATCGAATTGATCATTGTCCATTGTACAATTGAATGTGACTTGATAATCGGCGGAGACGAAAATGGTATCTTCTTCAATCGCACGTCCTTCAAAAGTAAGGTTATAGTCGCAAACGCCTTTGTCTTCATCGGATAAATCGATGTTTGATGCGATCGGCTCTTTTAAGGAGGCATCAATCATCGGGGTCAGGGATGAGGCGTAGATATATCCCAAATTATTGCCTTTTTTACTGATGGCCAGCCATTGCGTGCCTTTTACTCGCCCTTTTACGGTGACAATGTCGCGGCTTGGTAGTTGTATAACTTTCTCCCCCGTGCTGGCGGGTTTGTCGCGCACATTGACATTGTTTTTTATAACAAGATAAGGGCCGGTATGTCCCTCCAGCGTTGACGTATCAAACATTGGTGCAGCCAAAGCCTGTGTGACAATGGTCATTGCAAAGATCGTTGTGATTGCCAGTCCCTTGAGCGATTGATATTTCACTCTTGTACTCCATCCCCTTATAAGCGTTGCTGGCATAATAGCGGAATGTGTTTTGTTATACAATGCGATGAAGCCTCGACATTTAATCACGTTTGCGTCATAAGGCCTTAACTGCATGGAGAGAAGACCAATGGCTGTTGTTGACCTAGCGGAATTTGCCGCTGCCTTGAAACAATATGATCGCTTGATGGGGCTGGACCTCGGCACAAAAACCATTGGTGTGGCCTTGTCCGATGTGATGCGGATGGTCGCAACACCGCTGGAAACTTTGCCTAAATCCAAGTTCTCAAAAGATGTTATTAATCTTAAGGCAATTATCAACAAAGAGGAAGTGAATGCCCTTGTTTTGGGTTTACCGCGTGAAATGGATGGGACGCTTGGCAAACGGGCACAGGCAACCAAGGCATTCGCGTCAAACCTGGCGCGTGAAATAGACTTGCCGATTTTGTTGTGGGATGAAAGGTTATCGACTGTCGCGGTCGAACGGATGTTGATTGACGAAGCTGATATGACGCGTAAACGCCGATCCGAAGTTGTCGACCGTGCGGCTGCAGCTTTTATCCTGCAAGGGGTTCTGGACGCATTGGGGCATCAATATGGCTGATCATTCTATTCGACTGGACGATAAATTGGATGCTTATGTGCGCCGTGTCGGCATGCGCGAAAGTGAACCTTTAAGGAAACTGCGCAAGCATTCCAAAAAGACATTGGTGAACGCACAGTTGGCGATTATGCCGGAAGAAGCCGGTTTCCTTGATTTGTTGGTCCGTCTTTGTGGTGCCAAACGGATCGTTGAAATTGGCGTTTATGCGGGCTATTCCACCTTGGCGCTTGCCCAGGCTTTACCCGAAGATGGCTATCTGGTGGCCTTGGAACGTGATGAACGTTTCCCCCCTGTTGGTCGCCCATTTTGGGAAGAAGCCGGGGTTGCGCATAAAATTGATTTACGTTTGTGCGATGCTAATGAAGGGATTGAAAAAGTCCTACAAGAAAACGGACCAGATAGTTTTGATTTTGCCTTTATCGATGCGGATAAAGCCAGTTACATGAATTATTATGAAAAATCATTGGAACTGGTGAAACCGGGTGGTGTGATCTGCGTGGATAATGTTTTATGGTATGGTCGTGTGGTTGATGAAAAGGACATAACCCATCAAACTGCAGCGATCCGCGCCATCAATGAACATATCGTTGCCGATGACCGGGTTGATATGTCCATGTTGACGTTGGGTGATGGTTTAACAGTTGTCCGTAAACGTTAGTTAGGCCTGAATGAACTTTTGAACTTGTGCGGATAATTGTTCCGCCTGTATGGACAATTCGCTTGCGGCTTGCAAAACTTCGTTGGCGGAGGTTTCTGTTTCGCTGGATGCTTGACTGACCCCGTCGATGTTGATGTTTACCTCTTGTGTTGCAGCACTTTGTTCTTCAACTGCTGATGCAATCCCGCCGGAAATATCGTTAATTTCATTAATGATAGTTGTGATATCTGCAATTGCTTGTACGGCATTGGACGTCTGGTTTTGAATCTCGGAAATCTGTTGACTGATTTGATCGGTTGCTTTGGCGGTTTGATTGGCCAGGTTTTTGACTTCCGAAGCCACAACGGCAAAACCTTTTCCCGCTTCACCGGCGCGGGCGGCTTCAATCGTTGCATTTAGGGCCAGAAGGTTGGTTTGACTTGCAATGTTAGTGATAATTGACAGGACATCGCCAATTTCCTGTGAGGCAACTTTTAGATTTTCAACTTGTGTGTTGGCCTGTTGAGTTTGGCGAACTGCTGCATCCGAGATTTGAGAAGATCGTGCGACTTGTGCTGAAATTTCGTTGATGGATGCGCTTAGTTCTTCTGTCGTTGCACCAACATTTGCCGCCATGTTACGGGCTTGTCCGGCTGTATTGGTCATAGCTTCTGAGCTGGCGCGCATTTCTGTTGCCGATGCTGCGACAAGATCAACGACATGTTGAACCTCGGAGGCAAAGTTAATACGGTCTGTAATCACCGACCATGTCAGCATGGCCTGAGCATAATTACCTTGTGAATCGTAAACAGCCGTGACGTAAAGGTCGAGATGTTCGTCCCCCAATTTAATTTTGGCTTTATGGGGCAGATTTGATGGGTCGCTCATAAGGCGGCGCTGATGTTCCGGTGCCTTGTGGAAAATGTCAAAGGTTTGTCCAAGTATTTCTTCGGCTTTGCAGGGAAGTAAATGTTCTAAACCTTTCAGCGTTTGGATGCTGGTTTCATTCATATAAGTGATGGTGAAATCTTCTGTTTCTACGGCAATGACGTTGATTGGCATTTGGTTCGCCATTTGCTTGAGGCGTGCGGTCTCATCTTCAAGGCGGACCATTTCTGTTACGACCGACCAAGTTAACATTGCAGATGTATAAACGCCGGCTGTGTTGAAAATAGGTGTGACGAGGAGGTCTAACTTCTCTTTTCCCAACGTGATGACTGTCTGGAAAGGTAAATTATTCGGATTGCGTAAAATATCGCGCTGCCGTTCTGGCATCTTGTGGAAAACATCAATGTTCGTTCCAACGATATTGGCTGCTTTTATTGGAATGAGATGTTCTAATTGCGTCAGTGTTTCGATGGAAAGTTGATTGGCATAAGTAATGTTAAATGTTTTAATGTCACAGAACATGACGTTGATCGGCATTACGTCAACGGCATCATGAAAAGAGCGATCAATTTGTGCCTGGTTTCCAAAAAATCCCATTATTTTCTCCTGAATTTGATGCCTGAGCTGTATATTTCTTAATCTCATTTTGGGTGTTTTTTTACTTCTTTCTAAAGTGCTTTATAATTCTTTGTTTTACAAGTGAGTATGAGTACTTAAGTCTATTTAGCTAAACCGTTAGTGGTAGGTTATGGTTGATATTGTATTTGCACTGGGACCGGTGTTTCTGTTGATCCTGCTCGGTCATGTCATTAAGGCGAAATGGGCTGAGCAAGGGTTCTGGGCGCCAGCGGAATTAATGACATATTATGTCTTTTTTCCGGCCTTGTTGTTACATACGACGGCGCGCACGAATGTCGCTGATTTGCAAATTGCCCCGATGGCACTGGCCTTGATTGCTGCCACCGTTCTGGCAGGTGCCATTGCCTTAAAAACAAAGCCGGTTCTTGAATTGAATGGACCTGATTTTTCATCGTTGTTTCAAGGCTCTATTCGTCCGAATTCCTATGTGGCCATTGCGGCTGCCTTTGCCCTGTGGGGGGAACCGGGCTTAACGTTGGTTGCGATTGCCATTGCCTTTATTGTGCCGTTGGTAAATTTCTTATGTGTCGTGGTTATGGAAACTTATGGAGCCCGCGAGTTTCGTAACGACGGTGCCCCACGGCTGACCACATTGTTAAACACAATTGTAAAAAATCCGCTGATTTTGGCCTGTTTTCTCGGGGTGTTGCTCAATCAGACAGGAACAAGTTTACCCCCTGTTTTAGGGCCGTTGGTTGAAATTTTAGGGCGTGCCGCTTTGCCGATTGGTTTGTTATGTGTTGGGGCGGGGCTTGACTTTCAAGCGGTACGAGATGCCGGTAAAACGGTTGTTTGCGCAAGCGTGAACAAACTTATACTTTTACCGCTGGCTTGTCTGGTCTGTTGTATGGCGTTGGGGGTTGAAGGGATTACGCGCGATTTGTCGGTTTTATACGCAGGCTTACCCGTTTCGGCCTCATCTTATGTGCTGGCTCGCAAGATGGGTGGGAACGCCCCGGCAATGGCGGGGATTATTACCTTGACGACTCTGGTGGCAATGATGTCCATGCCCTTGTGGATGTTGATCTTGGATCGGTTCTGAAAACCGCAGAAACATTATTGTTTCAACAGGTGCTTGCAAGGGCCGTGTCCATGTGCATATAGTCCGCCCCTATGAGCACCAGAGACAGAGAATTACGCTTCACGCACCGGCACCTTCTTGGGATCGAGGGTTTATACCCGTTCGAGATTACCGATATTCTGGACCGGGCAGAAGTTTACGCCGCAGCCAACCGACGTCGCGAAAAAGTCGAACAATCGTTGGAAGGCCGCACGGTCATCAATCTTTTTTTCGAAAATTCCACACGAACGAGAACGTCCTTTGAACGTGCAGCCAAACGGTTGGGGGCGGACGTAATCAATATGTCTGTGGCGACTTCTTCGATTAAAAAGGGGGAGACCCTGATTGATACGGCGGTGACGTTAAACGCCATGCATCCTGATGTGCTGGTTGTGCGCCACGGGGATTCCGGGGCGGTTAATTTGCTGTCACAAAAGGTGAACTGCGCGGTTTTGAATGCCGGTGACGGGACGCACGAACATCCCACACAAGCGTTGCTGGATGCCCTAACGATCCGTCGGCGCAAAGGCAGTATCACCGGGCTGAATGTGGCCATTTGCGGTGATGTTTTACATTCGCGCGTTGCAAGATCTAATGTGCATTTGCTCAGTGCGATGGGGGCACGTGTCCGTCTGGTCGCGCCGACAACTTTGTTACCATCGGCCATGCAGGTTTTGGGCGCGGAAATTTATAATGATATGCGCGAAGGTTTGAAAGACGTGGATGTTGTCATGATGTTACGTCTGCAAAAAGAACGCATGGAAGGGGCTTATCTGCCATCCCAACGGGAATATTTCCATTTTTATGGTCTGGATTATGAAATGCTGGCGATGGCAAAAGACGATGCCTTGATTATGCATCCGGGTCCCATGAACCGGGGGGTGGAAATCGATTCTGATGTTGCCGATGATATTGAACGTTCAGCCATTCAGGAACAGGTTGAGATGGGCGTTGCGGCCCGTATGGCCTGTCTGGAAATGGTAACCGCCAATCTGGATCAATGGCGTGAGGAGAACGGGAAATGATCGGGAAAAAAGATATTGCCAATAAACGTGTTGCCTATGTGAATGCTCGTTTAATCGACCCGGCAAGTGATCTGGATATTCATGGTGGTGTTTTAACCGAGGGTGAGAAAATCGCTGATTTTGGTCCCGGTTACGCAAAAGCCCGTGGTCATTATGGTGAAGTAGAAGTTATCGATTGCGATGGGGCGTGCTTGATCCCTGGTCTGGTTGATCTGCGGGTGCAACTTCGCGAACCGGGTGAAGAACATAAAGGAACCTTGAAATCAGCAGGGGAAGCAGCGACTTCGGGGGGCGTGACCTCCATGCTCAGTTTACCGAACTCAACCCCTGTTACCGATGATATGAGTGTTGTTGAATTTGTGGCTCGTCGTGCCCGTTTGTTGGGTCTATCCAAGGTTTATCCCTATGGGGCGATTACCAAGGGGCTGGAAGGTAAAGACATGGCCGAAATGGGCATGTTGGCGGAAAGCGGTGCGGTTGCCTTTACAGACGGTATTCGTGCCGTTGCCTCCCCCAAGGTGATGCGTAAGGCGTTGACCTATGCACGCAATTACGATCTGTTGATTGTGCAGCACCCTGAAGAACCTTCTTTGGCAGAAGGTGGTGATATGAACGCCGGAGCCTTGGCCATTCGTATGGGCTTGGTAGGCATTCCGACTGTGGCGGAAACCATTATGGTAGCCCGTGATGTCCGTCTGGCTGAAGATACCGGTGGGCGTTTACATTTCGGTCATATTTCCACGGCTGAAAGTATTGATATTATTCGTCGGGCAAAAGAACGCGGTGTCGAGGTAACGTGTGATACGGCCCCGCCTTATTTTTCATTAAATGAATTGGCGGTTGGTGAATATCGTACGTTTGCGAAACTTTCCCCGCCTTTGCGCAATGAAGAAGATCGACAAGCTGTGATTGAAGGTCTGAAAGACGGCACGATTGATGCCATTGCCTCAGACCACGCCCCGGAAGATGAAGATTCAAAACGTCTGCCGTTTGCCCAAGCTGCCTTTGGTGGTGTCGGATTGGAAACAATGCTGGCGATTACGTTGGAACTGTATCACAACAAACATATGTCCTTGCTGGAATGTTTGAAAAAAGTAACCTGTAACCCTGCCAATATCGTCAGGCTTTCTGCCGGGCGTATTGAAAAAGGTGCTGCAGCGGACTTGTGTTTGTTTGATCCGGAACGCGGTTGGAAAATCGATGCTGATCAATTGCCGTCTAAATCTAAAAACTCGCCGTTTGACGGACGTCTTGCTCAGGGGCGATGTCTGCGTACCGTTGTGGACGGTCGCACCGTCTTTGAACTTTAAGAAAGATAAAGGAGTACTCCAGTGGGTACCATGCCTATTATCGTGACTCATGAATGGCAGATGGCCGCTTTGCTTGGCTATTTGTTGGGGTCCATTCCGTTCGGCCTGTTATTGACCAAGCTGTTTCAAGCCGGTGATCTGCGTTCGATCGGTTCGGGCAATATCGGCACCACCAATGTGTTGCGTACAGGGCGCAAAGATCTGGCGGCTGCAACTTTGCTATTGGATGGTGGCAAAGGCGCGGTTGCGGTTTTACTTGCCGGATATTGGTTTGCTCCGGATGCTGCGATTATTGCCGGTATGATGGCTGTGATCGGGCATAACTTCCCCATGTGGCTGAAATTTGAAGGCGGCAAAGGGGTCGCAACAACATTGGGCGTTTTACTGGCGATGTCATGGCCTGCCGGTTTGGTGACGGCTGCGACATGGTTGCTGGTTGCGTTGACGCTGCGTTATTCATCATTGGCAGCTCTTGTATCTTTTGCGGCATCACCTTTTTATATGTATTTTCTGGGGGATGAAAATAAGGCGGTGCTGGCTGTCTTGTTAGCCGCCCTTGGCATTGTGCGCCATCATGCCAATATCAAACGCCTACTTGCGGGTGAAGAACCGAAAATCGGTCAAAAAAAATAAAGTCTTTGGCGTAAAATCAGCCTGAACCGTTCATAGCGTTAGTCATAACAATGACAGAGGAACGGTTCAGGCGATGACGCATTTATTCTCCGATACAGAAAAGCTGGCCTGGTTGCGGTTAATCCGTAGCGAAAATGTGGGGCCCATCACGTTTTACCGCCTACTGGAACAATTCGGGACGGCGTCCAAAGCGCTGGACGTGTTACCTGAACTGGCCCGCAAAGGTGGACGTAAGAAAAAGATTGCCGTTTGTAGCAAATCGGATGCCGAACGCGAAATGACAGAATTGGCCGAAATCGGTGCGCAGGTGATTGTGCGCGATGAAGACAGTTATCCCCCTTTGTTATCCCATGTTGAAGATGCGCCCCCGGTTTTATGCGTGCGTGGACATACCCATCTTTTAAAAAAGAAAGCCGTTGCCATTGTTGGCGCGCGCAATGCCACCTTGAACGGATGTAAATTTGCCGGACAGATTGCCCGTGATTTGGGCGAAGGTGGTTTACTGGTCGTTTCCGGGTTGGCTCGGGGGGTGGATGGGGCCGCCCATGCGGCTGCGTTGGAGAGCGGGACCGTCGGGGTGCAAGGCGGTGGCGTTGATGTGATTTATCCTCGTGAAAATGCATCCTTATATAAAGAGATGACGTTGCGTGGGTGTGTGATTGCGGAACCTAAACTGGGGACTAAACCACAAGCGCGCCATTTCCCCCGGCGCAATCGGATTATTTCGGGTATGTGCCGTGCAATTGTGGTGGTTGAAGCCTCACCCCGGTCCGGTTCTTTGATTACCGCGCGCATGGCCTTGGAACAGGGACGAGAAGTTTTTGCGGTTCCCGGCTCGCCATTGGATCCGCGTGCAGCCGGAACAAATGGCCTGATTCGCGAAGGAGCGCATTTACTTGAAAGTGCGCAAAATATTTTTTGTGAACTGGAAAGCCTGAAAAACACCCCTCTAAATGAAAGGAAACATCAATATTTTCAAGATGTTAAAACCACATTACCAGGCGAGAGGGAGTTAGCCGAAGCACGTAAGGTAATTGTAGAAAGTTTATCATTTTCACCAGTTTGTGTTGACGAAATCATTCGTCAATGCCAAATCTCTGCTTCCGTTGTGCAAACTGTTTTGTTGGAACTGGAACTGGCGGGGCATGTGGAACGCCATCCCGGGAACATGGTTTCTTCAATTATTTAAACGGTTTGCCGACATGAGTGCAGTTAGTGGAATAAAATTTAAGAAGATCGCTTATGAACGTAGTTGTCGTCGAATCGCCCGCAAAGGCCAAAACGATCAATAAATATTTGGGTAAGGATTATATCGTTCTTGCCTCTTACGGTCATATACGCGATTTACCCGCTAAGGATGGTTCTGTACGACCGGACGAAAATTTCTCGATGGACTGGGAAATGGACGCGCGGTCCAAAAAACATTTTAAAGATATTACAGACGCCATGAAGGGCGCGGATAAACTGTATCTCGCGACTGACCCTGATCGCGAAGGCGAAGCCATTTCATGGCATGTACAGGAAGTGCTGGCGAATAAACGTTTGCTAAAAGGCGTTGATGTCAAACGCATCGTCTTTCATGAAATTACCAAACAGGCCGTTTTGGATGCGGTTGCCAGCCCACGTGATGTCAACAAGGAACTGGTCGAAGCTTATCTGGCGCGCCGGGCTTTGGATTATCTGGTGGGGTTCAACCTATCACCTGTTTTGTGGCGCAAATTACCGGGATCGCGTTCTGCCGGTCGTGTGCAATCGGTTGCCCTGCGTTTAATCTGTGAGCGCGAAGCCGAGATCGAAGCCTTTAAGGCCGATGAATACTGGACGGTGGACGCCAAGTTCACGACCCCGAAACGCAAAACCATTGCCGCCAACTTGACCCATTTAAATGGGGATAAGCTGGCCAAGCTGGATATTGGTAATGAAGCGGCAGCGAACAAGGCTGTCGTCACGGTTGAAGCCGGCAGTTACACTGTTGCCGATGTTGAACGCAAGAAAACGCGCCGTCATCCGGCACCGCCCTTTACGACATCCACTTTGCAGCAGGAAGCATCGCGTAAACTGGGCTTTGGCGCAAAACGGACCATGCAGGTTGCGCAAAAACTGTATGAAGGGATTAATCTGGGCGGGGAAACCGTCGGTTTGATCACCTATATGCGTACCGATGCGGTGAACCTGTCCAACGAAGCGATTTTTAGCGCCCGTGATTTGATCAAGGATCAATATGGCGACAAATATGTGCCGGAAAGCCCGCGTACCTATAAAACAAAAGCCAAGAACGCACAGGAAGCCCACGAAGCTATTCGTCCAACCGCAGTGACACGCCGCCCGGAAGAGATGGCAAGATATCTGGATGCGGACCAGTTGAAGCTCTACAGCCTGATTTGGAAACGAACGGTGGCCTGTCAGATGGAAAGCGCCGTTCTGGATCAAGTGGGTGTGGTTATCCAAAGTGCGGATAAACAAACGTGGTTGCGTGCCAGTGGTTCGGTCGTTGTGTTTGATGGCTTCCTGACGCTTTATCAGGAAGGCAGTGATGACAATGGCGAGGACGAGAAAAGCGACAAGATCCTGCCGGACGTGCAAACCGGTGATACGTTGAACCTCGGCCCGGTCAATGCAGACCAGCATTTCACACAACCGCCGCCGCGATATTCCGAAGCCTCCCTTGTCAAGAAGATGGAAGAATTGGGCATTGGTCGTCCGTCCACCTATGCCAGTATTATTTCTGTGCTTCAAGATCGTGATTATGTTCGTCTGGACAAGAAACGTTTCATTCCAGAAGATCGTGGTCGTCTGGTCACGGCATTCTTGGAGAACTTTTTTGAACGTTATGTTCAATATGATTTTACCGCGAACCTTGAAGATCAATTGGATGAAATTTCCAATGGGGCAGAAGACTGGCAAAAAGTCTTGCGTGACTTCTGGGCTGCCTTCAGTGCCGCTGTCGAAGATACCAAAGAATTGCGCGTGCGTGATGTTTTGGATGCGCTGGATAAAGATTTGGAAGAACATTTCTTCCATGAAAATGAAGAAGGTAAAGACCCGCGTGTTTGCCCGACCTGTGGCGAAGGGCGCTTGAGTTTGAAGCTGGGTAAATTCGGGGCCTTTATCGGTTGTTCGAATTATCCTGATTGTCGTTATACCCGTCCTTTGATCCAGGATGACAGCGCCGATGGGGCATTGCCTGACCTGGAAGCAGGGCCGAAGGAATTGGGGCTTGATCCTGAAACCGGCGAGATGGTCACCATGCGTCGCGGACCATATGGTATCTATGTTCAGATCGGTGATATCGACCCGGAAGACAAAAAGAAAAAACCCAAACGTGCGTCATTGACATCGGATATGAATCCGGCGGAAATGGATTTGGAAAAAGCTCTTAAATTGCTTTCCCTGCCGCGCAATGTCGGAATTTTCCCTGATACGGGGGAGATGATCAAGGCTGGTATTGGGCGTTTCGGTCCCTACGTCAGTGTCGGAAAAACGTTTGTTTCCATCAAGGAAGACAGTCCGTACACCATTGGTGAAAACCGTGCGATTGACCTGATCCATGAAAAAATGGAAAAGACGCAAATGGTTGTGTTAGGCCAGCACCCGGATGAAAAGAAAGATATCATTCTGCAAAATGGACGTTGGGGTCCGTTTGTCAAAGTTGGCCGGATCAATGCTCGTTTGCCTAACGATATGGAACGTGAAGACGTTACCCTGGAAATTGCGATTGAGATGCTGAATAAAAAAGGCGCAGGTAAGAAGGCAACGAAAAAGAAAACCGCTGCCAAGAAAACGACTAAAAAAACACCGGCTAAAAAAGCAGCAAGCAAAAAATCTGCAAAGACGGATGCGACAGACGAATAATCTAATTTTTCAAGCAGGATTGTGTAATATCAATTCCTAATATAAGTAAAAAGTGATACGCTCTCTCCTTAATTGGGGAGGGTGCACCTCCTGTTTTCATATCCGGAGGGATTGATGTTTGCGTTTCACAATATCAAGCTTGCTTATAAAATCAGTTTTGGCGTTATCGTTTCCGCATTAATATCCATTATCATCGTTGTGTTTTCGATGACGCAATCGGTTGATGAAATTATTGCACAGTCGGAAAGACGGGAATTGAACAATCATTATGTTGCGATTTCCAGTGCGATTGAGGCTGAAGCCTATCGGGCGCAGTCTTTGGCGGCACTCGTGGCCCAAATTCCACAGGCTAGTGATGCGTTTGCAAATGGGGAACGTGATCAGCTGTTTGAATTATTCGGTTCTTCATTTCAGAATATGAAAAAGAATTATGCAGTGCGGCAGTTTCAGTTTCATACTCCGCCGGCAACTTCGTTTGCAAGAATCCACAAACCGGAAAAATTTGGGGATGATCTTTCCTCATTTCGCTATACGGTGATACAAACCAATCAAACAAAAGAACCTGTTGTTGGGCTTGAAAAAGGGGTGGCAGGCCTAGGGGTACGTGGTGTTGTCCCTGTTTTTCAGGACGGCAACCATATTGGATCAGTTGAATTTGGTATGTCTTTTGGACAGGCTTTTTTTGATCGTTACAAGGCTCGCAACGCTGTGGATGTTTCCCTTTATCTACAAGGTGAAGATGGTTTTAAGTCTTTTGCTTCCACGCTTGGGGGAACGCCGCTGAACTCATCGGTTAATCTGCAAGCCGTTTTGGATGGCACAGCGCAAATGGGATTGGCCCATTATAATGAAAAAGCACATGCGGTTTTATATGATGTGATCCGTGATTTTTCACAAAAACCTGTTGGGGTGATTGAAATTGCAATGGATGCGTCACGTTTTCGCGAGATGCAAAATGCAGCTGAAAATCGTGCTCTTTATATTTCTTTGGCAGCTTTGGGCCTTTCGATTTTATTGTCGATTTGGATTTCAAAAAGTATTTCGGGTCCGATTTTGCGCATGGCAAATAGCTTACGACGTATTTCCCACAAAGATTTTGATATGGACATTGTCGGCCATGATCGCAGTGATGAGGTCGGGGTGATGGCACAGGCCTTGGTGGAGTTACGCGAAAATGCGATTATCCATGATCAGCAGGAAACTGAACGTGAAGCCCGGTTTGTGGAATTGCAAAACTGGAAGGATGATCTGGATAAACAATCCAAACACCAATTGCATGGTGTGGTTGAAGCTGCGATGCAGGCAAACAAGGCGATTGTTGCAATGGCGTCTATGCGTAATGATATTGTCAATGTGCATACGGCCAGTGAGGCAATGGCCTCTGCCGTGGAAGAGTTGGTGGCATCTGTCAATGAAATTGCCCATAACGGCGAAGCCATTGCCCAAGATGCCCGCCATGCTGAAACGGCCTCTACTGAAGGAATGGGGGAAGCAGAAAATGCCACAACGGCGATGGGGGATATCTATAGTGCGGTGAACAATGCGGTTGAGAAAACTGAATTACTGGCCCGCTCTTCAGAAAAAATCGGTGATATCGTTGGGCAAATCGAAGCAATTGCTGAACAAACAAACTTATTGGCCCTGAATGCGACCATCGAAGCTGCACGTGCGGGCGATGCGGGTAAGGGCTTTGCGGTCGTTGCCAGCGAAGTGAAAAATCTGGCAAATCAGACAGCAGGGGCAACCGAAGATATCAATACCCGTATTTCGACTTTGCTGGGCGAAATGGATGCCATCACGGGTTCAATGAGCGCGGGTAATGATGCAGTGAATAGTGGGCAAAAAGTGATTGGGGAGCTTTATAAACGTTTGGGGGAAATGAGTACCAAGGTTAATAATGTGACCGGCAAGGTCGAAGAAATTGCCGGTATTTTGGCCCAGCAAACGACTGCCGCCAACGAAGTTGCTGCAGGGACAGCCAATATTGCGAAACTTGCCGAACATAACAACATCGAAATTGATATCGTTCTGGAAGCGATTGATAAAAGCAATGCGGAACTGGATGCCCGTGTTGAAGAATTTGCCGCAGGTGGGGATGCTTACAGTATCGTTCTTGTCGCTCAAAATGATCATATGGCGTTCAAGCGCAAGATCGTCAATACGGTGATGGGACGACGTGATCATAAATCAAGCGATATGCATGATCATCACACGTGCCGTTTGGGACGTTGGTATGACGAGGTGACGGATGATAGATTACTGGCACACCCGGCCTTCAAAAAATTGATCGACCCGCATAAAGAAGTTCATGCTTATGGGATTAAGGCGCTTCAGGCCCATGAAAATCGTGATTTTGAAGAAGCCTTGGCACATTTGACCCAGCTTGATCATTATTCACAGGTCGTTCTGGATATATTGGAGGAATTGTCCAAAGCGGTTGAAGAATAGCGGGGGAAGGTGTACATAGCCTGAAAGAAATCCGTCATGCCATGTGGCTTGCGCGCGTGCGTGTAAACATTATATCTTTAAAAGATAGAACTGACACGCCGCTTTTTTTGCGCCCCGACGGTTACAGGAAAGTACACCATTTTGAACGATACGCCGAGAAAACCCGTTCCGTTTCCCACGAAAAAACAAATTTTGGACTTCATTAAGGATTCCCCCGGTCAAGTGGGCAAACGTGAAATTGCACGTGCCTTTGCCTTGAAGGGGCCTGCAAAAATCCAATTGAAGAAAGTGCTCAAGGAATTGGAACTGGATGGGAAACTGGGTCGGGGGCGTCAACGCAGTCTTGCAACACCGGATACCTTGCCGGATGTGACGGTTTTGGAAATTACTGGAATTGATACGGATGGTGAACTTTTGGCTCGGCCGTTGAGTTGGCAAGGCAAAGACCAGCCACCGAAAATCTATGTGTCACAATCGGGGGGGCGCACCGCATATGGTTTACGCGATCGCATTTTATGCCGGATGCGCAAAATTTCGGCCAAAGAATATGAAGCACAGGTTATTCGTCAGATCTCCGAAGCTCCGTCGCGTGTTTTGGGGATTTATCAGGATGGGGGCGAAGGGGGACGTTTAATCCCGACAGACCGCCGTGCCAAATCTGAATTTATTATTGCCCGTGAAAATGCAATGGATGCGGAAAGTGGCGAGCTTGTTTTATGTGAACCATTGCCGGGTCGTGTGTTTGGCCTGAAACCGGCAAAAGTGGTCGAACGTTTGGGGGATACCAATCAACCCAAGGCGGTTTCTCTGGTTTGTATTCATGCGCACGATATCCCCACCGAATTTACAGAAGAAGCCGTTGCCCAAGCGGAAAATGCAAAAGCCGTGCCGTTGAGCAAACGTGTGGATTTGCGCGAAATCCCACTTGTCACCATTGATGGTGCGGACGCACGTGATTTTGATGATGCGGTTTTTGCTGAACCTGATAGTGATCCGAAAAATGCAGGCGGCTGGCACATCATCGTTGCAATTGCGGATGTGTCCCATTATGTGCGCGCAGGCGATGATTTGGATCGATGTGCCTATGAGAGGGGCAATTCGGTCTATTTCCCGGATCGGGTGGTGCCGATGCTGCCCGAAGCCTTGTCAAACGGCTGGTGTTCCCTTGTTCCCCATGAAGATCGTGGTTGTGTTGCGGTTCATATGTGGATTGATGCTGATGGTCATTTGTTGGGGCATAAGTTTGTTCGTGGCTTGATGCGGTCTCATGCCCGTTTCACCTATGAACAGGTTCAAATGGCGCGTGACGGCCAAACAGATGAAACAACAGCCCCATTGATGGAAACGGTCATCAACCCGCTTTATGGCGCGTTTGAGAGCTTCCTGCGCTATCGTGAAGAACGTCATGTGCTGGAACTGGATGTACCGGAACGCAAAATGTCTTTTGATGAAAATGGCAAAGTGGCCTCCATTGACAAGCGCGAACGTCTGGATAGCCATAAATTAATCGAAGAATTTATGATTACTGCCAATGTCGCGGCGGCAGAAGCCTTGGAAGCCAAGCGCCAACCTTGTATGTACCGTGTGCATGATGCACCAGGGTTGGATAAGATGGAAGCCTTGCGCCAGTTCCTTGGGTCACTGGATATCAAATTGGCCAAAGGGCAATCTCCAGATCCAAAAATCTTCAACCGGATTTTGAAGCAGGTGGAGGATACCGATCAAAATACCATGGTGAATACGGTCGTTTTGCGATCCCAATCACAGGCGGAATATAACCCTGAAAATATAGGCCACTTTGGCTTGGCGTTGCATCGTTATGCCCATTTCACGTCACCGATCCGACGTTATTCCGATCTGTTGGTTCACCGTGCGCTTATTCGCGGCTATGGCCTTGGTGAAGGTGGACTGGAAGACGATGGGCGCGATTTTGCCGATATGGGGGAACATCTTTCCAAAACGGAACGCCGGGCGGCCTCAGCCGAACGCGATGCGATGGATCGTTATACGACCCTTTTTCTTGCCGATCGTGTCGGGGCGAGTTTTGGGGCGCGGGTCAATGGCGTTACGCGTTTTGGCCTGTTTGTGACTTTGGACGAAACCGGTGCAGATGGTCTGGTGCCGATCCGCAGCTTGCCGCAGGATTATTACGATCATGATGAACAGCTACATATGTTGGTCGGCAAACGTGGTGGATTTACGTTCCGGCTGGGGCAACGGGTGGAAGCGAAGCTGGTGGAGGCTGATACGATTACAGGCGGTATGGTTTTCCAGTTGGTTTTAAGCCCGGAAGATGTTGCAAAAGCAGCCAAGCTTGGTCGTGGTGGCAATGATAAAAGGGGACCACGCAAAGGGCACCGAAAAACCCCAAAACACAAAAGACGTTCCCGTTAAGGGTTTATCCGTATATGTAGCTGGCAAGAAATCTATTTTTTTGGCACAATAATGAGATGAAAAAGGTTCGTTCCTATAGGCTCGCTGTTTTTGTCGGCTTAATGCTGATGGCTGGATGTTCGCCCGGTTTACATGTCACAGATCAGGTGCAGCAGGAAGATCATGCCAATGAAATCCGCCGTACTTTACCCCGTGATGAGGTCTCAGCGATTCTGGCATCGGGATTCTATACAATTTCTGAACGGGCTTTATCTACTGTGTCAGTGCGTATGTTGGGATTGGAAGGCATGCGTGGTCTGGCGACCATTGACCCGGAAATTTCGATTGTAGAAACCGATGGGGTCATCAATGTTTCATATGGCGATCAATTGATCAAAAGCGTCATTGAACCTTTGGCCTATGACAGTGAAAGTTGGGCGGATGCGGTATATGAAGTCGTGCAAGCTGTCTGGCCTTATTCCAGTGATGTTGCTGCGACCAATGCTGAACGTATTTATGAGGCTGTGTTTGATGCGGCTTTATCTAACCTTGATATCTTTTCGCGTTATGCTGGTTCCCATGAGGCCGAAGGAAACCGTGATCGTCGCGAAGGCTTCGGCGGTTTGAATATGACTTTGCAAAAAATTGATGAACGGTTTTTGGTCAGTCGCGTTGATCGCGAAGGCCCGGCGTACGAAGCCGGTGTGCGCAAAGGCGATATGTTGATTATGGTGAACAATCAAGCCGTGATTGGTCATAGCCTGCATGACGTTAATGAGATGTTGCGCGGTAAAGTACAAACCGAGGTCACGTTGCAAATCGAACGCCCGTCAACGGGGATTACGCAAGAAGTTTTCGCATGGCGCGAATTGGTGATCGCCCAAACGGTGTGGGCGGATTATGACGACGGCGTTTTGACGTTACGGGTTGCCCGTTTTAATGAAAAAACGCTGAGCAGTTTGTCGCAGGATATAGAAGATGCGGTCCTGATGCATGGCGAGGCCCTGAAAGGCATTGTTCTTGATTTACGGGGTAATCCGGGCGGGTTGTTGAAACGGGCCGTCCAAGTGGCGGATTTGTTTATTTCAGGGGGGCGTATTATTTCGACGAAAGGTCGTCATCCTGATAGTTTTGAAACCTTTGAAGCCGACCTGCGCGATATTACCAATGGGCGACCTGTTGTTGTGTTGCTAAATGGCAAAAGTGCATCTGCTTCTGAAATTGTTGCTGCTGCCCTGCAAGACCGTCAACGTGCCGTTATTGTTGGCAGTTCCTCTTATGGCAAGGGAACGGTTCAGTCAGTTCAGCGCCTACCCAATGAAGGGGAGATAACGATTACATGGTCACGTTTAATTGCCCCCAGTGGATATAGCTTCCATGGGCTTGGTGTGCGCCCCAGTGTTTGTACAAGCGGCATCAAAGATAATAAGGATCGAGGGCCTGCTTTGTCGGAAAGTAATGGTACCGATTTGCTGACCCGTTGGCGGACTGTCGGGCTGGAGGATCGTCAGGGACGTAAAAAATTACGTCAAACCTGTCGCCCGGATAGCAGCAAGAAAGAAATCGATGTGATGGTTGCACGCAATTTGATCCTTGATCCCGGTCTTTATCAACGTTTTACCGGATCCACGACGCTGGCAACACTGGCCCAGTAATATGTTGGGAATCGATTTTTATTTTATCTGATATTTTTTGATGGGCGCGAAGATTAAAGGGGTCCCTCAAGTCAAAATCACCAGTCAATTGCAGTGGCTTTTGATTATATTGCGCCGTAGAGGGTAATAGAAACTGAAATTGTCATAAAAACGTACAAAGCGTCTTGACATCGAAAAAAATGCCTGTATTGTCCGGCCCTCACAGACGCATTTTTGCTACAGGAATAAGTAAGATGGCTAAGCCGACCACCATTCAGGTTAGACTGGTAAGCACCGCTGACACGGGCTATTTCTATGTAACTAAGAAAAACCCGCGTAATATCACCGAGAAGCTGGAATTCCGCAAATACGACCCGGTGGTACGCAAGCATGTGCTGTTCAAAGAAGCGAAGATTAAATAATCAAAGCTGATTTGCACCAGAATTTATAAAAAAAGGTTTCGATTATGTCGGAACCTTTTTTTATGCTTAAAGTTTGGGGAATATCTTTTTTTAAGATTCTTTACGCCAGAAAATCTGCAACGGCCTGCAAAAAGCGCGGTACCGATATAGGTTTTGACAAATAGCCGTCGCAACCACTTTTGAGAATATTTTCTTCATCGCCTTTCATGGCGAAGGCCGTGACGGCAAGAACGGGAATATGTTTCAGAGTGTCATCGCCTTTGAGCTTTTGCGTGATATCCAGACCGGAAATTTCCGGTAATTGAATGTCCATGATGATAAGATCTGGTTTGTGTTGGCGGGCCAAATCTTCAGCATCATGTCCGCTGTATGTCTGAATGGTGTTATAGTCATGGGCTTGCAGAAGGTCATTGAACAGTTTCATGTTCATTAGGTTATCTTCAACAATCAGGATGGTTTTTGACATTCTTATTGGTAGCTCTGTTTGCGGCTCATAATTTATTCGGCGAATAGGACATTATTAGTAATATATCAGATCTCCTTAAAAGGGGAGGTTAAAACGATGAAAAATGAAAATTATATGTATTATTTATTTAATTACATTTTTCTGGAGTTATTCAATTTTCGGTTAAGTTTATGCTGTCGATCCATCCACTAAAAGCTTTTACTTTCTCGGTTTTTTTCTTTTTGGCCGTTGTTACTAAATAATATCCGCGTTGACTTTGGATTTCTGGCCCAAAGGGGGAGATCAGACGGCCTGAGGCCAGCTCATCTTCAATAAACATGGGAGGAACGATTGCGATGCCAAGACCGGAAAGAGCCGCGCGGATCATCATGGAAAAGGTTTCAAATGTCGGACCGGTAATGCGTGATTTTGTTGTGACATCTTGATGGGCAAGCCATTCCGGCCAAGCATACATGCGGGTTTGCAGGTTCAAGAGGCTGAAATCCAGTACGTCTTTGGGTTCTAAACCGGTACGCCCGTCCACGAGGGAGGGGGCGCAGGCGGCAACGACGGTTTCATCAATTAATTTTTTGATCTCGACATCCGGCCAGTTCCCATCGCCATGTTGGACCGCGATATCCACATCCTGTGTTGAAAAATCAAAAGCTGTCAGGCCCGTGGTCAGATTGAGTTGTATGTTTGGATGTTTTTGGGTAAAGCGATTTAGTTTTGGAATCAGCCAACGAGACCCAAATGTCGGAAATGTACCAACGTTGAGGCGAATATCGTTTTGATCGTTGGTGATAAGTTTCAGGGTTTCACTTTCCAATGCATTTAAATGAGTGCTGACGACTTCGGCGTAACTGATGCCTTCTTCGGTCAATTCCAGTTTCTTTTTGATACGATGGAAAAGTTCGGCTTGAACAAATTCTTCAAGGTTACGCACCTGTCGGCTGACGGCACTTTGTGTGAGGTTGAGTTCTTCGGCTGCACGTGTGAAGTTGAGATGACGTGCAGATGCATCAAAACAAAGCAAAGAGGTGAAAGTCGGCAGGTGGCGTCTCATTGTTTTCTAAAGCCTTTAAGAGTTATCATTCATAAAATGAATGAAATCATGAAAAAACATCGCTTTTCTTTTAATTTATCATCATTTAAATGAATGATTAAGCAATTTAACCAATTTTGAGGAAAAGTTAATGGCCGCCAAGGTATCTTTTAAGTGGGAAGACCCGTTCCTGTTTGACGATCAACTGACAGAAGAAGAACGCATGGTACGCGACAGTGCGCGTGCATTTTGCGATGACAAATTAATGCCGCGTATTCTGGAAGCCAATCGTAACGAAACATTTGATCGTGAAATCATGAATGAATTTGGCGAGCTGGGCTTGCTGGGGTGTACCATTCCTGAAGAATACGGTTGTGCGGGTATGAGCAACGTCTGTTACGGTCTGATTGGCCGTGAAGTGGAACGCGTTGATTCCGGTTATCGTTCTGCAATGAGTGTGCAATCTTCTTTGGTGATGCACCCGATTTATGCATATGGTTCCGAAGAACAACGCAAAAAATACCTGCCGAAACTGGCAACAGGCGAAATGGTTGGTTGTTTCGGCTTGACTGAACCGGACCATGGGTCTGACCCGGGCAGCATGAAAACACGTGCTGTGAAAGTGGATGGCGGTTACCAGTTGACCGGTAACAAGATGTGGATCACCAACTCCCCCATTGCAGATATCGCTGTTGTCTGGGCAAAACTGGACGGTGTGATCCGTGGTTTTGTTGTTGAACGTGGCACTGAAGGTTTCTCTACACCGAAGATCGAAGGTAAAATGAGCCTGCGTGCATCCATCACCGGTGAAATCGTTCTTGATAACGCATTTGTACCGGATGAAAACTTGTTGCCCAATGTCCAAGGTCTTGCCGGTCCGTTCGGTTGCTTGAATAAAGCGCGTTACGGCATTGCATGGGGTGCGTTGGGTGCAGCAGAATATTGCTGGCATGCAGCCCGCCAATACGGCCTTGATCGCAAACAGTTTAATCGTCCGTTGGCGCAGAACCAATTGTTCCAGAACAAGCTTGCAACCATGCAGGTAGAAATTACGTTGGGTCTGCAAGCGGCCTTGCGTGTCGGTCGTTTGATGGATGAAGACAATTGTGCGGTTGAAAATATTTCCATTATCAAAAGTAACAACGTGAACAAGTCTTTGGAAATTGCCCGTATGGCGCGTGATATGCACGGCGGTAACGGTATTTCTGACGAGTTCCACGTGATCCGTCATATGGTGAACCTGGAAACCGTAAATACCTACGAAGGAACGTACGATATTCACCGCTTGATTTTGGGTCGTGCCCAAACAGGCCTGCAAGCATTCTTTTAAGAAGAGAGCTTAGATGAGCGGACCACTTTCACATATTCGCGTCCTTGATCTGTCTCGTATTCTGGCTGGCCCTTGGGCCAGTCAGACGCTGGGCGATTTGGGGGCAGAGATTATTAAAATCGAACGCCCGCAAGTCGGGGATGATACCCGTCAGTGGGGGCCGCCTTATATTAAGGATGAAGACGGCAACGATACCCGCGATGCGGCTTATTATATGTCGGCAAATCGCAATAAGCGTTCTGTCGCCATTGATATGGCAGCACCGGACGGGCAAGCCCTGATCCGTGATTTGGTTGCGCATTGTGATGTGGTGATTGAAAACTTCAAAGTCGGTGGTCTGAAGAAATACGGCCTCGATTATGACAGTCTTAAAAAAATAAAGCCCGATCTGGTTTATTGTTCAATTACCGGGTTTGGGCAAACGGGTCCGTATGCCAATCGGGCCGGTTATGATTTTCTAATTCAGGGTATGGGCGGTTTGATGAGTGTCACCGGCCAACCTGGCAATGGGCCTGAGGCTGGCCCGGTAAAAGTCGGCGTGGCTTTGTCCGACGTAATGACCGGGCTTTATGCTGTCATTGGTGTGCAAGCAGCGCTTGCACACCGTGATCGCACTGGTGAAGGTCAACACGTCGATCTTGCGTTGCTGGATGTTCAGGTTGCAACCCTTGCCAATCAGGCGATGAATTATCTTGCCAGTGGTAATGCACCTGGTTTGATGGGGAACGCACATCCCAATATTGTACCATATCAGGCATTCGCGACATTGGATGGCCATATGATTTTGGCTGTTGGAAATGACAATCAGTTTGCCAAGTTTTGTAAAGTGGCTAGCATGCCTGAATTGGCGGAAGATGAACGGTTTACCACGAATGCGTCCCGGGTTAAGCACCGGGAAGAGTTGGTGCCGATATTGCGCGAGCGTATCATAAAGAATGAATTGGACTGGTGGATTTCACAATTGGAAACAGCCCATGTGCCGTGTGGCCCGATTAATACGATTGATCGTGTTTTTGCCGACCCTCAGGTGCAAGCCCGTGAAATGAAGGTGGAACTGGATCATCCGATTGCCGGGAAAGTGCCGAGTGTCGGGTCCCCGTTGAAGTTTTCAAGCAGTCCTGTAGAGTATCGTAATGCACCACCGGTTTTGGCGGCAGATACCAAAGACGTGCTGGAAAGCGTTCTATCGTTAAGCGAGGATGATATTGCTAAGCTAGTAGAGCGAGGAATCGTTCAACAATAGACTTGTCAGGGTAGGCGCAAGGCGCAAGAATTCATAAAAAGGAAATGCGGGGATGGGTGTCTCTGTATTGTTTTTTTATTCAAGGAGCGCGCAAAAGTGGGCTTTGAATGATCAAAATGCAGGCTTTTATAGAATATTAAGCAGGCAAAGGCGATGGTCTTTGCCTGTTTTTTGTGCAGTAAAAAAAATGCACAAAAAATATGACATTTTTAAGAATTGTGTATTGAAATAATAAACGTTCTGTGTTCTGATTTACAAAATGATTAAACGGGAAGTGGAAGCCTTTTCACTTAATAAAAACAATATAACAGAAAAGGCGCTGCTTTTGAGGATAAATCCGATTAAGGGGTACGTTGAGTAATGACGGCAAGCGCGAATGATCCATTGGTTCGTTTTGTAAATGTGCAAAAGACCTATGATGGTGAAAATCTGGTTGTAAAGAACCTGAACCTAGATGTTGAGCGTGGCGAGTTTTTAACGCTGCTGGGGCCAAGTGGATCGGGTAAGAGTACCTGTTTGATGATGCTTGCAGGCTTTGAAACGCCGACGCATGGGGACATTTTGCTGCAAGGCAATGCCATTAACAATGTACCACCACATAAGCGTGATATCGGGGTTGTTTTTCAGAACTACGCCCTGTTCCCGCATATGAGTGTTGTGGAAAATGTGGCTTTTCCCCTGACTGTTCGCAAAATGAATAAAACGGATGCCAAGGCAAAGGCACAACGTGCGTTGGACATGGTGCAATTGGGTGGATTTGCAGAACGTCGCCCCGGGCAGCTTTCTGGTGGGCAACAGCAACGTGTTGCGTTGGCACGTTCTTTGGTTTTTGAACCGCAACTGGTTTTAATGGACGAACCACTCGGTGCTTTGGATAAAAAGCTGCGTGAGCAAATGCAGATCGAGATCAAGCATATCCATGAAAATCTTGGTGTGACGATGGTGTTTGTGACACATGATCAGGATGAAGCTTTGACCATGTCTGATCGTGTTGCGGTTTTCAATGACGGGATTATTCAACAGATTGATGACCCTGCGACGCTTTATGAGCGTCCGCAAAATAGTTTTGTCGCCAATTTTATTGGTGAAACAAACACTTTGTGTGGCGAGATTATTTCTTCTGATAATCAAGCCTGTGCGGTGCAACTCCCCAATGGCGTTAAGATTACAGCGCAAAATGTCGCTGGGCATGGGGCCGGGGTGAAAACGGCTGTTTCCTTACGTCCGGAACGGGTTCAATTAAATGATGTAAAGCCTGATTTCACGAATGTATTTGAAGCAACTGTGATTGAGACGATCTATCACGGAAACCATGTTCGTGTTGCCCTTGATGTCGGGGGGCAAAAAGATTTTCGCGCTATGGTGCGAGCCGGAAACATCCATGCGGATTTGAATCCGGGGCATAAGCTCTATGTGGGCTTTTCAGCTGATGACTGTCGGGCGCTAGACCCCGCATCAGCTTAATTTGGGAAGGTGGAGCGGTCTAGGGCCTTTGTTTTGAGTGACCGTATTCACCCTTTAATCACCCTGTCAAATGAAGAGAAAGGGAACTTCATGTCTGTTAAAAAAATGCTTTCTGTTACGATTGCTGCCGGTGCACTTGTTGCCGGTCTGTCCGTAAATGCACAAGCGCGTGACCTGACTGTTGTCGGTTGGGGCGGTGCTTCACAGGAAGTCCACCGTAATGTTTATTTCGATCCGTTTTCCAAAAAATCCGGCGTTGCTTTGACTGAAGACAGCTATAATGGTGGTCTGGCAAAGATCAAGGCTATGGTTGATACAAATTCCGTAACTTGGGATGCATTACTGGTCGAAGCACCGGAGCTGTTGCGCGGTTGTGAGAACGGTCTGTTCGAACCGATGGCATGGGATACAATCGGCAAAAAAGATGACTTTATCGATGCAGCAGTCAGTGATTGTGGCGTTGGTTCTTACGTTTGGTCCATCGCGCTGGCGTATGATGGCGATGTTCTGAAAGACGGCCCGAAAAGCTGGGCAGATTTCTGGGACGTAAAGAAATTTGAAGGTAAGCGCGGCATGCGTAAAGGTGCCAAGTTTAATTTGGAAATTGCTTTGATGGCCGATGGCGTTGCGCCAGCTGACGTTTATGAAGTTTTGGGAACACCGGAAGGTCAAAAACGTGCATTTGCAAAACTGGATGCGTTAAAAGAACATATCCAGTGGTGGGAAGCCGGTGCACAGCCGCCGGAATGGTTGGCTTCTGGTGATGTTGTGATGACTACGGCCTATAATGGTCGTATCACGAACGCCAACAAAGAAGGCAAAAACTTCCAGATTTCTTGGGATGGTCAAATCTATGCGGTTGATAGTTGGGCTGTTGTCAAAGGGTCTGAAAACAAGGATAAAGCCTTTGATTTTGTTGCCTTTGCATCAGCGAAAGACAACCAAGCGAAGTTCCCGGAAGGTATCCCTTACGGTGTGACCAACAAAGGCGCGATTGCAGCGTTGCCTGCAGCCCTTGGCAATCAGTTGCCGACGGCTGAAGCCAACCTGAAAAACGCTTTGGCAAACGATACAGAGTTCTGGATTGATTTTGAAGACGAACTCAACGAACGTTTCAATTCCTGGGCTGCGAAATAAGCACCCAGTGGGGAAGAGGGAGGGGGTCCTCCCTCTTTTCATCTTTTTTGATTGAGCCAAATTGTCCACCCTAACGAAGCGGTAAAGAACAATGGATCAGGCATCTGCCTTAACAGCATCGCAATCGGATGTTTTGCCTCAGGAGGAAAACGGTATTCCTCTTAAGGTAAAGCTCAGACGCGCTGAGCGTATGAAGAAAATTCGTGCAATGGCGCTTATTGCACCTTTGTTTATTTTCACCATGCTCATTTTCGCCATTCCGATCGGTATCATGCTTGTGCGTTCTATCGATAACCCGGAAGTCGTTTCTTATCTGCCCAATACTAAGGTTGAGTTGGATAAATGGTCGGGTGAAGGTATGCCGCCACAAACGTTGACGGCAATTTTTGCAACAGATTTGGTTCGGGCCTATCATGACAAGACGGCCGCCACGGTTGGCAAACGTTTGAATTATGATGTCTCAGGTATGCGATCCCTAATTATGCGCACGGCGCGTAAATTTAAAACTCACGTTCCTGTTGATGCGACGCTGGATACATTTGTCAAAGTGGATAAGCGTTGGGAACAGGAAAAATACTGGAATGCCTTGAAACGGGCATCGGGTTCTCTGACGCCGTTTTACCTGCTGAGCGCGGTTGATAAAAAAATTGATGACAAGGGCGAGATTGCAAATGTCCCTGAAGATCAGGCGATTTATGTAAATATCTTCTGGCGAACCATCTGGATTGCTGGGGTGGTTACGGTTATCAGCTTGTTACTTGGATTTCCGATTGCCTATCTGTTGGCGAACACGTCTTCCAAGGTCTCTAATACATTAATGTTCTGTGTGTTGTTGCCGTTCTGGACATCATTGTTGGTACGCACAAGTGCATGGGTCGTTCTGCTGCAAAAAAACGGGATCGTAAACAGCTCACTTATGAATTTGGGGCTGATTGATGAACCGTTGACATTGCTGTTTGCTAGACCGGGGGTTTATATCGGGTTTATCCACTTGCTGCTGCCCTTTGTGATTTTGCCGCTTTACAGTGTGATGAAATCCATTTCACCGGCTTATATGCGTGCGGCTGAAAGCCTTGGGGCGCATCCGGTTGTTGCGTTTGTTCGGGTTTATCTGCCGCAAACACTACCCGGCATCGGGGCAGGTGGTGTCTTGGCCTTTATCTTGGCAATTGGTTACTACATTACGCCTGCCTTGATCGGTGGCCCACAAGACCAGATGCTCAGCTATTTCATTGCAAACCATGCTAACAGCACGTTGAACTGGGGTCTTGCCTCGGCGTTGGGGATGATCCTGCTGGGTTCAACATTGATACTCTTTACCATCTATAACCGATTGACCGGTGCGTCCGGCGTGAAAATGGGGTGATTTAATCATGCAGTTACAACCATACGCCACAACCGGCCAGAAAATCTGGCACTATACGTTCCTGACGATTGCCGGAGGAGGGCTGCTGTTTCTGGTCTTGCCCATTCTGGTCATTATTCCGCTGTCATTCAATTCGACCAGTTTCTTGAGCTATCCGCTCAGTGGGTTTTCCTTTCGCTGGTATGAAGAGGTCTTTACCTCTGACGTTTGGGTCAATGCCATTCAAAACAGCTTGATGATTGGTGCGGCTTCTGCCTTTTTTGCAACTGTGCTGGGGACGCTGGCGGCGATGGGCCTGACGCGAACCGATTTCAGGGGGAAAGGTGCGGTCAATGCGTTGTTGGTTTCACCGATGATCGTGCCGATTGTGATCTCTGCATTGGGGCTTTATTTCTTCTTTGCTGAGCTGGGATTGAATGCGACCTACACAGGGCTGATTTTGGCGCATACTGCCTTGGGTGCACCCTTTGTGGTGATCACTGTAACGGCAACCTTGCAAGGATTTGATAATAATATGATCCGTGCAGCTGCCAGTCTGGGGGCAAACCCGGTCACGGTTTTCTTCACAGTGGTTTTACCGTTGATCTTGCCGGGGGTTGTGTCCGGCGCGCTGTTTGCGTTTGCCACATCGTTTGACGAAGTTGTCGTGGTGCTGTTCAGCGCAGGGCCGGAACAACGCACATTGCCGCGCCAAATGTTTGACGGGATCAAGGAAAATATCACACCGGCAATTATGGCGGCTGCGACCTTGCTGATTGTGTTTGCCTTTGCCTTGTTGACGGTTTTGGAATATCTGCGTCGTCGTTCGGAAAAAATGAACGGTGTTTCCTAAGAAAAGGGAGCTCTGAAAATCAGATGTAAGGCGGTGTACAGGCGCTGATGACTTCACAAGGTTCATTGCTTGTATTGTGGAAACGGTGGGGGACGGTGCTGTCAAACAGATAGGATTCCCCTTTGCGCAAAACCCGTTTTTGATCGCCAACTGTCAGTTCGACACATCCGCTGATCACAATCCCGCCTTCGGTGGAATTATGGCGCAGCATGGTTTTGCCGGTATCGGCACCGGGTTCGTAGGTTTCGCAAAGAATTTGCAGGTTGTAGCGTTTGGCATCGCCGACTTGTAAGAAAGAAAGGTTCTTGCTGGTACTAAGCTCACGCAGTTCGTCAGGTTTGAAAAAGACTTTGTCGTTCGGGTGCGCTTCAGTGGCAAAAAAGTCGGATAAATCCATGGGAATACCTTCCAGGATTTTACGCAACATGGAGACGGAAGGGCTGTTTTGATTTTTTTCGATCAGGGAAATTGTCCCGTTTGTTACACCAGCGCGACGTGCTAATTCCCGTTGGGAAAGTTTGTGTTCGCTGCGTACTTGGCGCAAACGTTGCCCAAGGTCGAAATCATCCATAGCCTATTTTCTCCTGTTTAGTCTTTGACCTGTTAAACGGTAGTGTTTTGAACAAGTTGTTCGATTATAAAAGAAAAATAATAAACAAATAAAGCCTCTTGTTTAAAAAAATAAACGTGCTACTGTGATGTTTAATATTTAACTAATTTGTGTCTGTTTTGAGTAGAAAAAATAAACGACACACCTTGTTATGGAGTTGCAAATGAAATTGGCGGATCAAGGTTTATTCAAAACCGATGGCTATATTGATGGTGCCTGGATACAGAGTGTTCAAGCGCAGACATTTGATGTTTTAAACCCGGCAACCGGGGACAAACTGGCGAGTGTTGCCGATATGGGGGCTGAGGAAACACGTCAGGCCATTGAAGCCGCAGATCGCGCATTTGGTCCGTGGAAGTCGTTGATCGCCAAAGAGCGTGCCAATATCCTGCGTAAATGGTTCAACCTGATTTTGGAAAACCAGGAAGATCTCGCTCAACTTATGACGGCAGAACAAGGTAAACCCTTGGCTGAAGCCCGTGGCGAAGTGATTTATGGGGCGTCATTTATAGAATGGTTTGCCGAAGAAGGTAAACGGATGTACGGCGATGTGATCCCGTCTCATGGTGCAGACAAACGCATCACGGTTTTAAAACAACCGATCGGCGTTGTTGCTGCCATTACACCATGGAACTTTCCCAATGCGATGATTACACGCAAGGTGGCGCCGGCTTTGGCGGCAGGGTGTACTGTTGTTGTAAAACCGGGCGAAGATACACCGCTTTCTGCACTGGCGTTGGCAGAATTGGCTGAACGTGCCGGAATTCCCAAAGGGGTCTTTAACGTTGTGACAGGCTGTAAAGCCAACGCAGCGGCAATCGGTGGGGAAATGACGTCCAACCCGATTGTGAAAAAGTTGTCTTTCACGGGCTCTACACCAGTTGGCAAGTTGTTGATGAAACAATGCGCAGATCAGGTCAAGAAGGTTTCGTTGGAATTGGGTGGTAATGCACCGTTCATCGTCTTTGATGACGCCGATCTGGATGCGGCTGTTGCCGGGGCGATGGCGTCCAAATATCGCAATGCAGGCCAAACCTGTGTTTGTGCAAACCGCCTTTATGTTCAGGCCGGTGTTTATGATGCCTTTGCTGCCAAATTGGCAGAAGCTGTTGAAAAAATGCAGGTCGGAAACGGTGTGGAGACTGGCGTGACCCAAGGTCCGTTGATTAATGAGGCAGCGGTCGCAAAGGTGGAAGGGCTGGTTCAGGATGCACAGGAAAAAGGGGCCACGATTGTAACCGGGGGCGCACGTCATGCCTTGGGTGGAACATTCTTCCAACCAACCATTTTGACAGGCGTTACAGGCGATATGCGTATTGCCAGTGAAGAGATTTTCGGCCCTGTGGCACCGCTTTATAAATTTGAAAGCGAAGAAGAAGTTATTCGCGCTGCAAACGATACACCTTATGGACTTGCCGCTTATTTTTATGCCCGTGATATCGGGCGAGTTTGGCGTGTTTCCGAAGGTTTGGAATATGGCATTGTCGGGATCAACGAAGGCATTATCTCAACCGAAGCAGCACCATTTGGCGGTGTGAAGGAATCCGGTATCGGTCGGGAAGGGTCCAAATACGGTCTCGATGATTTTATCGAAGTTAAATACCTGTGTCTCGGCGGGATTGACCGCTGATCTTTGGGAATGGAAAGGAAATAAAAATATGTCTCTCTCATCTGATTTGAAAGATCGTCGCCTCAAGGCTATCCCGCAAGGGGTCGGCAATTTGACCTCTATTTTCACACAACGTGCAGATAACGCAGAACTGTGGGATGTAGAAGGGAAACGCTATGTCGATTTTGCCAGCGGGATTGCTGTGTTGAATACAGGTCATTGTAACCCAAAGGTCATGGCGGCTGCCAAAGAACAGATGGACCGTTTTACCCATACCTGTTTCCACGTTGCCATGTATGACAAGTATGTCGAGTTGGCAGAAAAATTAAATGAAATTACACCGGGCGATCATGCCAAAAAATCCATGTTGGTTTCAACGGGTGCAGAAGCCGTGGAAAACGCAATTAAAATTGCGCGTTCTTATACAGGGCGTCCGGGGGTTATCGCGTTTAATGGTGCATTTCACGGTCGTACTTTGTTGGGCATGGGCTTGACCGGTAAGGTGACACCTTACAAAAAAGGTTTTGCACCGTTCCCGACAGAACTTTATCACGCACCGTTCCCGGGTGGGTATCGTGGTTGCGATATTGAAGAAGCTATCGCGGGTCTGGAAGAATTGTTCCGTTCCGATATTGACCCTGGTCGTGTCGCGGCTTTCATTATTGAACCAGTTCAGGGCGAAGGCGGTTTCAATCCGGTTCCGGCAGAATTTATGCAGGCTTTGCGTAAAATTGCCGATGAGCATGGTATTTTGCTGATCTGTGATGAAATTCAGACAGGCTTTGCTCGTACAGGCAAGATGTTTGCCACAGAATATGCGGGTATTATCCCAGATATGATGACCTTGGCAAAAAGTCTGGCAGGTGGTTTCCCGTTGTCTGCGGTTGTTGGTCGTGCCGATGTGATGGATGCGGTTCACCCCGGTGGCCTCGGTGGTACCTATGCGGGCTTCCCGCCGGCATGTGCAGCGGCGTTGGCTGCGATTGAGGTTATCGAGGAAGAAAAACTGTGCGAACGTGCCGTGGCTCTTGGTGATAAAATTCAAGGTCGTTTCAAGGCAATGGCAGAAGGCAAGTTCGATTGCATTGGTGATGTGCGTGGTTTGGGCGCAATGGTCGCCATGGAGCTGGTCAAAGACCGTACGGCAAAAACACCGGACGCCGATCTAACCAAAGCCCTGTTGGCAGAAGCGGAAAAACGCGGTTTGATCCTGCTGTCCTGCGGGACATACGGCAACGTGGTTCGCGTTCTTGTTCCCTTGACAGTCAGCGATGCGATCTTGGAAGAAGGATTGAATATTTTAGAAGAATCTTTGGTAGCAGCCCTCTCCTAGAAACTCCCGTGCTGCTATAACTTGCCTGCAACGGACCACCCGTTGCAGGCATTTTTTTGTTTAAAGACAGGGGATGTTATTCAGCCCGCGTCGGGATATTTTCCAACGCCTGTATGCCAAAACCAATCTTTTGCAAATCCCGACCACTGGGTTGTTGATAAGCTTGCAAGCCGAACTCGGGTAGAACGGCATAAAGGTGGTCGAAAATATCGGACTGGATATCTTCGTAAGAGGCCCATGCAGTTGTGTTGCTGAAACAATAAATCTCCAACGGTAAACCGTCCGGTCCCGGTGCCAGTTGGCGGACCAGCATGGTCATGTCGTTTCTGATTTTATCATGACTTTCCAAATAGCGCAGAACATAGGCCCGAAAAGTGCCGACATTGGTCAGGCGGCGGGTGTTGACCGGATCGTGATTGTTTTCCCCGAGTTTTGCGTTCCATTGTCTGAGTTCTTTGTCTTTGTTATCCAGATAATCAGATAGTAAAGTGAATTTCCTTAGGTGATCTTTTTCATCCTCTTTCAGGAAATGAATGCTGTTTTGATCCAGATGTAAGGCCCGCTTGATGCGTCGTCCACCGGACTCCTGCATACCGCGCCAGTTTTTAAACGGTTCACTGACAAGGCGGCGTGTGGGTAAGGTGGTAATGGTTTTATCCCAGTTTTGGACTTTGACCGTATGCAAAGCGACATCAATCACATTGCCATCGGCGCGCAGTTCGGGCATTTCAATCCAATCGCCGACGCGTACCATATCACTGGACGAGATTTGAACGCTGGCAACCAAGGATAGCAAGGTATCCTGAAAGACTAACATCAAAACAGCGGCCATGGCACCCAAACCAGACAGAAGGATCAAGGGTGACTTGTCGATCAGGGCCGCAACAATAAGAATGGCGGCAATCACGTAAATGGCGATCTTGATGACCTGCAAATAGCCTTTGATTGGTTTGTTTGCAGCATCGGGGCGACGTTGATAAAGCGCGTTGGCGACGACCAAAGCCTCCCCCAGTGCCAAGGCGATGGTCAAGATAATAAAGGCAGAGGCCACATTGCGCACAATGATATTAAGCTGATCGGGGATATCAGGGATCAAGGAAATCCCCATGATGACAATCAGGGCAGGCACCACATTGGCCAGTCGGGCAATGACATTATGTTCCATAATATCGCGGTCATGCCCGTATTTGGTCAGGCTCAAAATCTTAAAGATGACCCGTAGCAACAGGCGCTTGACGACAAAATTGGCAAAGGTTGCAAGGACCGTCAAAAAAACCAAGGCCGCAAAATTAGCGACATAATGGTTTTCACGGTAAAGCTGGACGAGTTGGTCGATAGATGTCGTGATATGTTCCATAGTGACTCTTGTACGAGATCAGATAATATATTTCAACTTTAACAGGGATATACCCTGATTATGACATAAGCTGATCAAATCATAAAAGAAAGCCCCTAAAGGGAGAGGAGCCTTTAAGAAAGAATAATTTAACATTGTTCACTTTTTGTTCTTGACTTTTGAGGTGGATTTAGTTTAATAATGGTTCAGTCAACGGGAGAAGTGCGACCAAAGCATTTCTCCCGTTTTCTATTTGTTGCCCAGCCATGTCTCGATCAATTCGAGGCATGGCTTTTTTTATGCCTTCAGATAACCACGTGAGGATATATGATGTTTGAATTTCTAAATGATTTTGCCGATTTCTTTTCCGTCGGCGATGGTTATACACCAAATAGCCCTGCGACATCGCCAGATGCGATCAATACCGATAATGCACTTTCCAGTTTAGGATATTTTGGTCAAAACGGAGAAAGTGAATTTGCTTTACCCAGTCGGGTTAAAGCGTTTCAGGACACGAATGGCTTAAAGCCGGATGGTGTGATCAATGCGGGTGGGCCAACGGAAAAAGCAATATCGGATGCCTTGAAACAAAGGACGCAAAGCTCACCCCCTTCGCCAAAAAACTCTGCTGACTCTTTGCCATCACATGTGACGGTAAAACAGACAGGTGATCAATCGTTTCAGGCGAGCGCTTCCTTTGCGGAAAAACCTAAAATCACCCCGGAAACAGGATTGGTAGACGCATCTGAAAAGACACCGAAGTTGCCGAAAATATCGAAGGCCCAGACTGATAAAATGTGGGCGCAGGTTGCCGAAAACCAAAAGGCCCAAACAACACAAAATGCTTTACAAAATTTATTAAATCATCCGCTTTATCAAAAGAAAGACAAGGCTTATTTAAAACATGTACAGGGGGAGTTCAAACGTGCGTATCCTGGGGAGGTGCAATATGACACGAGCGGGCAAATGCGACCGATTAAACCCGTGATCAAACCGCAGGAGGTTCGGGCATTTAATCAGCCCAAGGCAGTGGATGCGAATAAGTGGGAAGAAAATAACCCGGAACGGACATGGGATCCACAAAGCGAACAGCGTGATCGGGAAGAATATAGACGTAAAAATCCAGAGCCCCCAGTTCCGAATTTGTCATTTCAGGAGATGCAAAACCTTTTGGAACAGGATGCAGATGCTTTTAATCGGTTACCTCAAGCAGATCGTGCGGCCTATCATGCCTATATGAAAAAAATACATATCAACCGCCGCCCCGACCAGAAACCGCATGACCGCGCCGAAGTGACGCGCAATGCCATCGTTGCCGGGCGTGAAGGCGGGGCAGGCTCCTATGTTGGGGAAGCCGTCACTCAACCGTTTTTAGAGGCCGGTGCACAAGTGGGGGTAGGGCTTGACCTTTTGATGGGGAACGAGCCGGATTACGAGGCCTTTGAAAAAAGAATGAAAGAAATCCGCGACCGGATCCCGGCAGGGTATCAAGGGGCAGAAGGTATTCGATCGACACAAAAGATCGGGAAAGGCCTTGTAAAGGCCGGGTCCTTTTTACCGCCGCTGGCCCCTGTTGCCTCCCTTCAATCTGCGGGAGAAACGGCAAGCCAGCTTGCCAAGGCAGGGGTGTCATTAAAAGGACAACGCATTGGCGCCGCCCTTACCGGGCTGACCAGTATGTTTGGTAAAGGCGTAACGAAAGGCGGATTAAAGAAGGTCAATGAAATGCTGGTTAAACGCTTTGGAACGGATCTGAAAAAAATGACCCCGCAACAGCTTCAGATGATCGGTGATACGGCCCTGAATGAGGCATGGTCGATTGGCCCGAAGGGGATTGTGGAGAGGGCTTATGAACGTGATGATATGGAGAGAGATTATTCACAATAATTTGTCTGTTTTTTCAACATGATATTCATGGTGTAAACGCAAGCAATCTGTCTAAATGTCGGTTCGGGGCCAATATAGTCGTAACCCATTTCCCACATGGAAACGAGGGCATAAATACTGCCTGAATCAACGGCTTTTTGGCCCCATTCTTTTGAGAGATCTTGATTTGTGTCTGCATAAAACATCATAAGAGCAATTTGTGAAGGTTTATGGCCTTTATGGGCTGCCTTTGTAAGCCATTCTAATTGCTTTTTTACACTACGTTTGCGGCCGCCATCTACTTCGAAACATCTAGCAAAATTATATTTTGCACTAAGAAAATCCTTATTGGCGGCTTTTTCATACCAGTCACATGCGATTTTTCTATTGTGGGGATAAGCTTTTCCCCAACTATAGAGTAAACCGATTGCATTCATTGCGTTCGCGTCGCCTTTTTCTGCCAGAGCAAGAAAAATGGATTTTGCTTTTTCATAATCCCCGTCATCATAGGCCGCATATCCGTCCTCGACACTTTGTGCAAACACGGGGCTAACAAGCAGCAGGCTGAACAAAAACAAAACGATTTTCATAAACGATCCCTTAACGCGTGGTTCTCAAGTCACTATGACAGGCTTTGAGCCGTTTTTCATGAGAAAATCTGTTTGACTGGATTAAAGAAGGTCAATGAAATGCTGGTTAAACGCTTTGGAATATCGGCTACGTAAATAAAAAATAGTTATACTATTCTGAAGAGGGACGTGTCTTTCTTTGTTCAGTTTACCACTTAAGATTCTTGTTTGTATATGTCTTAATAAGGTGCATTGAGAGTGATTTTGATGTCTCATTCTGGTTTTGAGTAACAGATTTTACCTATTAATAATAATGCCTTAAATAAACTTATGAAAAAAAATAAATACCTATAGATATTTTTGTTTACCTATACGTAATCTTGATCTATTAATGGTCAAAATAAAATAATATGGGAGGCTTTGATGTCTTTAGATAATGTCAAAGAACAAATGTCGCAAATGCTAGGTGAGCTTGAGGCGCTAAACGCGACTGTAAAGTTTGACTGCAAAGAAGATGGGATCATTTTTCTGGATGCTACTCAGGAGCCCGCGCAACTGAGTGAAGAAGACGATTTTGCGGATTGCACAATTCGAATTTCGACTAAAAATCTTGAAAAATTAATCGCAGGTAAACTGGATCCGATGCTGGCCTATACAATGGGCAAGTTGAAAATCAAGGGATCTATGGGAACTGCGTTAAAGTTGACCAATCTTCTAAATTAGGCAGTTGTGGACGTGAAGAAAATTAAGGTTTCATTATGGGCGCTTTGTGCGCTCGTTGTGTCGAACGCGGCATCGGCTGCGACGACACTTGAGTATGCCATCTTGAAAGAAGGCGAGCCCATCGGCAAGGAAGTTGTTGTTATCAATGACAGCGACAAAGGTGTGAATGTCGATGTGGTGACAAAAACCAATGTTAAAATGCTTTTTCTGGAATTTAATTACGAGCATCAGCGTCGGGAAGTCTGGGAAAATGGTGAATTGGTTTCCATGCATGCACGTACTAACGATGACGGAACGCATCACGAATATAGTGTGAGCCGTCAAGCGGATGGTTTGCAGGTGTTGTATGAGGGCAAGAATAAGAATTTTGATGCAAAAGCGCTGCCGCTGTCTTTGTGGAGTAAGGCGGCGTTGTATCGAAATGTACTGTTTAGTGTGATTGATGCAGAGCCGTTTAAAACGGAAACGGTAGCACTGGACGAGAACCATTTTAAAATTGACGGTGATATCACGCGGGAATTGTGGTTTGCCGATGATGGCTACCTGCAAAAGGCAGCTTTCAAACGTAAGGGCTTTTTAATCGAGTTGTTGCGTAAGTAGATACAAGCAAGGGAAGCGGGAACTTCCTTGTTTGTTAATCATGTTGAGGCTTTGGATTGTTTAAGCTGAATATAAAGCAGTCGGCAAAAGATCGACGACAATCTGAATGAGAAGTTCTATTGGGAGGCAAGATGCCAAAATTATCTACATGCCATTTCATGGCAACCTTTGCAGCAGCTGCTGCGTTAATGGCTGGCGCACAGCACGTTCATGCTGCGGGTTTTCAGTTGAAAGAACAAAGTGCGGAAGGGCAGGGCAACTCTTTTGCGGGTTCCACCGCCAAAGCGTATGACGCGAGTACAATTTTCTACAACCCTGCGGGGATGGCACGTTTGGAAGGTCATCAGTTTCAGGCAAATGCCTCGTTGATTATGCCTTCTGCAGAATATAAGCATGAATCGTCTACCCGAACTGCGGGTGGTACGCTTTTTAACGATACGAATGACAATGGCGGTGTTTCTGCCGTGGTTCCATCCCTTTATGGTGTCTATGAAATAAACGATAAACTAAAGGTTGGCGTTAGTGTTAATACACCTTTCGGTCTGTCCACTGATTATAAAGAG
This sequence comes from Terasakiella sp. 4MB5A, assembly GCF_050058155.1. Taxonomy (GTDB): domain Bacteria; phylum Pseudomonadota; class Alphaproteobacteria; order Rhodospirillales; family Terasakiellaceae; genus Terasakiella; species Terasakiella halodenitrificans. Next base: position 1,487,538 of record NZ_CP188815.1, read on the forward strand.
GACTGGATTGGTGCGCAGTACAACATTCTGAGTAAAATCGAAACAATTACAACGACACCGACAATCTCTTATCGAATTTCTCCCCAGTTGTCTTTTGGTGTGGGCTTGCAAATTCAGTATCTTGGCGGGGAATTGACACGAAAAGCCAACCCCATTATCGGTGGTGATGTGGAATTGAAGGCCGACGATATGGGGGTTGGTGCGACCTTTGGTGTGTTGTACGAATATAATGATCATAGCCGTATCGGTTTGAGCTATCGTTCGCGAGTTAATCATACATTGGATGGTCATGTTCGAATTTCCAATGCAACGAACCCCGCAGCCAATACATATTACCGCGCTAAAGCTGATTTAACGACGCCGGATATTGTTTCCTTTGGCTGGTATCATGAATTGGATGAGAAGTGGGCGGTGATGTCCGATATCACGTGGACGAACTGGTCGGTTTTCAAAGAATTGCGCGTGCAGGATAAAGTCGGCACACGGGCAGATTCCGTAACAACCTATGAATGGGACGACACGATGTTCTATTCACTGGGTGTTAACTACAAATATGATGACCAATGGAAATTCCAAACTGGGATTGCTTATGATGAAGGGGCTGCAAATAACGAGCACCGCACAGCCGGCATCCCTGATTCTGATCGTTACTGGTTATCTGTCGGTACAGAATATAAAATGAGCGACAGTGTAACGTGGAACCTTGGTTATTCCCATTTGTGGGGATCTGATGGCAAAGTTAATGAAGATTCCAAAGCAACTGGCGGAAGTAGCTTTGTCGGTACGTTTGAAAGTAATGTAGATATCGTCACTGCAGGTGTGAACATTTCGTTCTAGGTGAGACTGTCTCCATCGGCTGTTGAGTTGATGGAGACTTTTTTTGCTTTTTAAGTGACGTAATGGTAACTATAATAACTGAAAAGTAATTTGGAGGCCGATCTGATGGATAAAACCGTCATTGATTATTTCGACAAAGCCGTCGAACGTTTTGCGGAACGCCCGTGTGTGGATTTCCTGGATAAGAAATATACATATGGCGAAATCGGCGCACTTGTTGATCGTGCTGCAAAAGGGTTTCAGCAACTGGGCGTTAAAAAAGGGACAAAGGTTGGCTTGTGTTTGCCAAACTCGCCTTATTTTATCGTTTGCTACTACGCTATATTGAAGGTTGGCGGCACGGTGGTCAACTTTAATCCGCTTTATGCCGAGCGAGAATTGGAATATCAAATTGAAGATTCCAACACCGAAATTATGGTGACGCTGGATTTGAAGCAAATTTATCCGAAAATCGAGAAATGCCTCGAAAAAACCAGCCTGCAGCGTATTGTCGTTTGTTCAATGGCAGATATTTTACCATCGGTAAAGAGTGTTCTGTTTAATGTTTTGAAACGCTCGGAAGTTGTCGATTTTAAACGAGATCCGGCACATCTGTCCTTCACACGTCTGACAAATACGGATGGGAAGTATAAGCCTGTCAAAATCATGATGGAAGAACTTGCCGTTCTACAATATACCGGCGGAACAACGGGCCAGCCCAAAGGGGCTATGCTGACACACCGAAATATTGGTGCTAATACCTATCAGCTTCGTCATTCTATGCCGGCGATGAATGAAGGGCATGAAAAAATGTTAGGCGTTTTGCCTTTCTTCCATGTCTTTGCCATGACAGTGGTGATGAATGTCGGTATCTCGATTGGTGCGGAACTTATTTTATTACCGCGTTTTGATTTGCAACTGCTTCTAAAAACGGTTCATAAAAAACGTTGTACGTTATTTCCCGGTGTTCCGACCATTTATACGGCGATTAATGGCGCGCCTAATCTGTCCAAAATTGATTTGTCCTGCATGAAGTTCTGTATCTCCGGTGGCGCACCTTTGCCGGTAGAGGTAAAAGCAGAATTTGAACGATTGTCCGGTTGTGTGCTTGTTGAAGGTTACGGCCTGACGGAAAGTTCCCCTGTTGCAACTGTGAACCCACATGATGGAGAGATCAAAGCCGGTTCAATCGGCTTGCCACTTCCGGGAACCAAAGTGACGATCCATGACCCGGACAATCATCTGCATGAATTGCCGCAAGGTGAAAAAGGCGAAATCGTCATCGAAGGCCCGCAGGTTATGGCAGGGTATTGGCAACGCCCCGAAGCCACACAAGATACGATCCGTAATGGTCAACTATACACAGGTGATATCGGTTACATCGACGAACAAGGGTACATCTTCCTTGTGGATCGCATTAAAGATGTTCTTATGTGTTCCGGCTATAACGTTTATCCACGCATGATTGAAGAAGCGCTTTATCTTCATGAAGGTGTGGCGGAATGTATCGTCATCGGTGTAGATGATGAATATCGTGGTCAAGCGCCGAAAGCCTTTGTCAAGCTTGCAGAAGGTTATTCCAACCTGACACCGCAGGATTTGCGACTATTTCTGGATGATAAAATTTCACGTATTGAAATGCCGAAAGAGATCGTATTTCGTGAAGAGCTGCCTAAAACAATGGTTGGGAAGCTGTCCAAAAAAGAATTGGTGGAAGAAGAAGCTGCAAAGCGTCTATCCGCCTGATAATCAATATTTTCCTGTCTGCACAGTGGAGGTGAGAAAATAAAGACGATATTAAAAATTTAACTTGCAAGTGACGTATAGGTAATCTAAATTACGAAATAAGATTACTGAGGAGAGTTAGATGGTTGGAGATGAGTTTTATACGGTACCAGAACTGGCGAAGGAGCTGGGGATCACGCCGCGTGCAATTCGTTTTTACGAGACTAAGGAATTGCTTTCACCGCAGCGTGCCGGGACGACCCGTGTTTATACTCGTAAAGACCGCGCCCGTTTGATTTTGATTTTACGTGGAAAACGCTTGGGCTTCTCCCTCGCAGAAATTCGGGAGTTCCTTGATCTTTATGAGACTGATGTCGATCATGTCGAGCAAATTCTGATGCTGCGTAAAAAAGTACGCCACCGCATTGACGATCTGGAAGAACAACGCATTGAGCTTGAATCTGTCCTCGTTGAATTAAAGGATATTGAAAGTCAGTGTGACGAAGCCCTTCAGGAAAAAGAGGGTATTTAAGACTTAAAACGCCAAAAAAACAGGAGGCCACTGTGCGTGGTCTGTATTGGCATAACCAACAAGTTACGTATAGGTAATTTAAGAGACGGAGACGTAAATTATGAAGAACGTAGTCATCGCGGGTTATTCTCGCTCCCCATTCCATTTTGCAAATAAGGGAGCACTTGCAAAAGTCAGACCCGATGATTTGGCAGCTCAAGTCGTGCGCGACCTGATCAAAAAGACAGGGGTTAAAGGGGAAGATATCGAAGACCTGATTTGTGGTTGTTCTTTCCCGGAAGGCGAACAAGGTTTTAACTTGGCCCGTATTCTCGTGTTTTTAAGCGGTCTGCCGAATTCTGTCGGTGGTGTGACCGTCAACCGTTTCTGCGGTTCCAGTATGCAGTCTGTCCATCAGGCAGCAGGTGCCATCGCGATGGGTGCGGGCGAAGCCTTCATTTGCGCTGGTGTGGAAAGTATGACCCGTGTGCCGTTGATGGGTTTCAACCCGATGCCGAACCCACAGCTTTATAAAAGTAATCCGGGTGCTTTTATGGGCATGGGTGATACAGCCGAAGAAGTTGCAAAGCGTTATGAAATTTCACGCGATGCACAGGAAGAATTTGCCGTTGCCTCTCATGCGAAGATGGCAAAGGCACAGGCTGAAGGCCGTTTTGCAGACGAGATCGTTGCAATTAACGGTGTGGATACAGACGGTTGCGTACGTCCCGGTACAACGAAAGAAGATCTTGCAGGATTAAAACCGGCCTTTGATGCCAACGGTACAGTTACAGCAGGGACAAGTTCACCGTTGACTGACGGTGCCGCCGCTGTTTTGGTTTGTTCTGAAGAATATGCCAATGCAAATGGGATTGAACCGTTGGCCCGTATTAAGTCTGTTGCGGTTTCCGGTTGTGACCCGGAAGTGATGGGCATGGGCCCGGTTGGTTCCAGTCGCAAGGCATTGGAACGCGCAGGTCTGAGCGTTGATGACATTGATGTGGTTGAATTGAACGAGGCGTTCTCGTCTCAATCACTGGCTTGTATCCGTGAATTGGGCCTTGATCCGGCAAAAATCAATCTGGATGGCGGCGCGATTGCCTTGGGTCACCCGTTGGGTGCAACAGGTGCACGGATCGTTGGCAAGGTTGCTTCCGTTCTGAAACGTGAAGGCGGCAAATACGGTCTGGCAACACAATGTATCGGTGGCGGTCAAGGGATCGCAACAATCGTGGAGGCGATCTAATGAGCACCATCAACAAAGTCTGTGTGATCGGTGCCGGTGTAATGGGGGCAGGTATTGCCGCCCATTGCGCCAACGCCGGACACGACGTGCTGTTGCTGGATATTGTTCCCAACGGCGCAGAAAACCGTAACGTCATTGCCGAAGATGCGATCAAAAAACTGATCAAATCCAACCCGGCAGCCCTGACACACAAACGTAATGCCAAACGCATTACGCCGGGCAATATCGAAGATCATATGGATATGATTGGTGATTGTGACTGGATTGTGGAAGCGGTTATTGAACGCCTTGATATTAAGCAGGATCTTTATAAAAAGATCGATGCGGTTCGAAAAAGTGGGGCTATTGTATCGTCCAACACCTCGACAATTCCGTTGGACAATCTGGTGGTGGGCATGTCCGATGCCTTTGCTGCAGATTTCTGCATTACCCACTTTTTCAACCCGCCGCGCTATATGCGCTTGCTCGAAGTGGTCAAGGGTGAGAAAACCAGCCAAAGCGTCATTGATACGGTCAGCGATTTTTCTGATCGCAAGCTGGGTAAATCCATCGTTCATTGTAAAGATCGTCCCGGTTTTATTGCCAACCGTCTGGGTGTGTTCTGGATTTACTGCGCGGTTGTTGAAGCCTTGGATCAAGGTTTGAGCATTGAAGAAGCCGATGCCATTATCGGTCGCCCTTGTGGTATTCCGAAAACCGGCGTATTTGGCCTGATGGACCTTGTTGGTTTGGATTTGATGCCGCATGTCATTGATTCAATGGTCGGGTTGCTGCCTGCTGATGATCCGTTTGTAAAAATCAAACGTGATTTACCGTTGATCGAAAATATGATTGCCGATGGTTATACGGGGCGCAAAGGGAAAGGTGGTTTCTATCGCCTGAACCGTGAAGGCGGTAAGAAAGTCAAAGAAGGTATTGATCTGCAAACAGGTGAATATCGCCCGACAGTCAAAGCCCGTTTGTCCAGTGCCCGTACCAGTGTGCGTGACCTGCGCAAACTGGTGACGCACAAGGATAAAGGCGGTAACTACGCATGGCGTGTTCTGGCCCAAACATTGGCTTATGCCGCCATGTTGGTCCCGGAAGCTGCTGATGATGTGGCGGCAATTGATGAAGCTATGCGTCTTGGTTACAACTGGAAATTCGGTCCGTTTGAGCTGATGGACAAGCTGGGCACAGACTGGTTTGCTGAAAAATTGGCAGAAGACGGTTTTGAAGTTCCGGCAATTCTTAAAACAGCCAATGGTCGTCCGTTCTACCGTGTGGAAAATGCCAAGGTACAATACCTGACAACGGATGGTGATTATACCGATCTGGTCCGCCCGGAAGGTGTGATCATGCTGTCTGATATCAAACTGGCTTCACAGCCGGTTTTGAAAAACGGTTCAGCAGCCTTGTGGGATATCGGCGACGGCGTGGCTTGTTTTGAATTTACATCCAAGATGAATTCCATTGACCCTGACCTGATGGCTCTGCTTGGTAAATCCATCCGTGAAGTGAAAAAGAACTTCAAGGCGATGGTTGTTTATAACGAAGGGACGAATTTCTCCGTTGGGGCCAACCTCGGTCTTGCAATTTTTGCTGCCAATATCGCAGCTTGGAGCGAGATTGAAAATATGGTTGAAAACGGTCAGGACACGTATATGGCGCTGAAATATGCACCGTTCCCGGTTGTCTCTGCACCGTCCGGTATGGCACTTGGTGGCGGGTGTGAAATTCTGCTGCATAGTGATGCGGTTCAGGCCCATGTGGAAACCTATACAGGATTGGTCGAAGTTGGTGTCGGTCTGGTTCCGGCATGGGGTGGCACCAAAGAAATGGTCCACCGTTGGTCCAACAACCCGAAACATCCGCGTGGTGTTATGCCCGGACCGGGCAAGGCGTTTGAATTGATTTCAACCGCAGCCGTTGCGAAGTCTGCCGAAGAAGCCAAGGCCAATATGGTCTTGCGCGATACGGACGGCATTACCATGAACCGTTATCGCCTGTTGGCAGATGCCAAAGCCAAGGCATTGGAATTGGCGGTTGATTATCAGGCACCTGAAAAACCGACCTTCCGCCTGCCGGGTGAAAGTGCGCGTGTTGCCTTTGAAATGGCCGTGGACGGGTTCGTTCGCCAAGGTAAGGCAACCAAACATGACCGCGTGGTTTCTTTGGCGGTTGCTGATATCCTGACAGGTGGTGCAGAGGGTGACCCCACTGTGGAAATGTCGGAAGCTGACGTTCTGGAACTGGAACGCGAAAGCTTCATGAAAATGGTTCGCCATCCAGATACGCTGGCACGTGTCGAACATATGCTGTTAACCGGTAAACCGTTGAGGAACTAAGAATATGGCAACGTATAAAGCACCAATCCGCGACATGAAGTTCGTGCTCTATGAATTGCTGGAAGGCGATAAACTGTGCGAACTGCCGGGCTATGAAGAAGCAACCCGCGATCTGGTCGAACCCATTTTGGAAGAAGCGGCAAAGATTACCGAAGAAGTTCTCTTTCCGCTGAACCGATCAGGGGACGAGGAAGAATGTCAATGGAACGAAGGCAAGGTGAGCACACCGGCTGGTTTCAAAGACGCCTATACCTTGTTCCGCGAAGGTGGCTGGACGGCCATTGCGTGTGACCCCAATTATGGCGGCATGGGCATGCCCAAGATGGTCAACACGATGGTGGAAGAAATGATTTGTTCTGCCAATCTGTCTTTTGGCATGTATCCCGGTCTTTCTTTCGGCGCTTACACCGCGATGCACGGCTTTGCAACGGATGAACTGAAAGATACCTATCTACCCAAGTTGGTTGATGGGACGTGGTCGGGCACCATGTGTCTGACAGAACCGCATTGCGGGACCGATCTGGGTCTTTGCCGTACCAAGGCGGACCCGCAGGATGACGGGTCTTATCTGGTGACGGGGACGAAGATTTTCATCTCCGCCGGTGAACATGATATGACCGACAATATTATTCACTTGGTTCTGGCACGCACGCCAGATGCCCCCAAGGGGATCAAAGGGATCAGCCTGTTTGTGGTGCCGAAATATCTGCCGGATGCAGATGGCGAAGCCGGTGAATTTAACAATGTTTCCTGTGGTTCTATTGAACATAAAATGGGGATTAAGGCATCAGCAACTTGCGTGATGAATTTCGACAATGCCAAAGGTTGGCTGGTCGGGACCTTGAACAAAGGCATGCAGGGCATGTTCGCCATGATGAACCAGGAACGCCTTGCTGTTGGTATTCAGGGTCTTGGTTTGGGCGAAGCGTCTTATCAAGGGGCTGTGGAATATGCCAAAGAACGTTTGCAAGGTCGTTCGATTTCAGGCGTAAAACACCCTGATAAACCGGCAGATCCGATCATCGTTCACCCGGATGTGCGCCGTATGTTGATGACACAACGTGCCTATATGGAAGGTTGCCGTGCGTTTGGCGGCTGGGTGTCACAACAATTGGATATTTCACGTAAACATCCAGACGCTCAACGTCGCGAAGAAGCCGATGAATTTGTTCAGTTGATGACACCGATCGTCAAAGCCTTGTTCACCGATTTGGGCTATGAGGCCACAAATCACGGTATGCAGGTGTTCGGTGGTCACGGCTTTATTCGTGAGCATGGTATGGAACAATATGTGCGTGATTGCCGTATTGCCCAGATTTACGAAGGCACCAACGGCATTCAGGCCCTTGATCTCATTGGTCGTAAAATGCCGGACAAGGCAGGTCGCCTGCTGCGTCGTTTCTTCCATCCGGTTCAGGACTATATCGAACAAAACGTGATGGATGAGGAATTGGGCGAATTCGTTCAACCGTTAGCCAAAGCATTCGGTCGTTTGCAACAGGCAACAGGTCAATTGGCCCGTGTTGGCATGGGCAAGCCGGAAGAAGCCGCAGCCGGGGCGACAGAATACCTGCGTCTATTCGGTCTTGTCGGTTTGGCGTACATGTGGTGTCGCATGGTTGAAGTCGCCAAAGACAAACAAGACGGTGATGAAGGCGATTTCTATCGTGCCAAAATAACAACCGCGCGTTTCTTTATGCAGAAACTCCTGCCGCAATGCAGTTCTTTGTTCTCTTCTATCATGGCAGGCGGTTCCTCCATGATGGAACTGGATGAAGACTTGTTTTAAGGCATGAAGGCGACGAGGCTGCCATGAATATTCATTTACGAATGACCAAGGTATTTATGGCGGCCTTCTTGCGCCGCAAACCTTCGGTAAACGCGTTGGAACCTTTTACGGTAAGCATGCGTGTCTGGCCGATGGATTTGGACTTCAATCTGCATAAAAACAATGGACGGTATCTGTCCTGTATGGATATCGGGCGTATGGATCTGGCCTTTCGGGCCGGTCTACACCGCCCTATGTTCAAATACAAATGGATGCCGTTATTGGGAAGTTCGACCATCCGGTATTTCAAATCCTTAAGACCGTTTCAAAAATTCGATCTGGTGACACGCATTGCCGGGTGGGATGAAAAATGGGTCTTTATGGAACAGAAATTCATTTCAAAAGGACACGTCTATGCCGTTGGTACCGTTAAGGTTTTGTTTCGCGGTGCTGACGGAAATGTACCAACCAAAACCCTGATGCATTATGCAGGGATTAATGATGAAAGCCCGGTTCTGCCGCAGTGGATTGCCGACTGGCATACAGCGGATCAGGCCTTGGGCAAATATATTCCAAAACAGTGAGGAAACGTGGGAACTTTAAAAAATAAAACCCTCTTTATCTCCGGCGCCAGCCGTGGGATTGGGTTAGCCATTGCGAAAAAAGCGGCTCAGGATGGTGCCAATATCGTGATTGCCGCCAAAACGGCGGAAGAAAATCCGAAACTGCCGGGAACGATCTATTCCGCAGCCAAAGAAATTGAACAGGCGGGTGGCAAAGCCTTGCCGCTGGTGGTTGATATTCGTGACGAAGATCAGATCAAGGCTGCAGTCGATCAGGCGGTAGAAACATTTGGCGGGCTTGATATTTGTATCAATAACGCATCTGCCATCAGCTTGACGGGCACATTGCAAACCCCGATGAAGCGCTATGATTTGATGAACCAGGTCAATGCACGCGGGACTTTCGCGGTTTCCCAAGCCTGTTTGCCGCACCTGTTGAAGGCTGAAAACCCACATATCCTGAACCTGTCCCCACCGTTGAGCATGGAACCGAAATGGTTTGGCGGGCACACGGCCTATACCATTGCGAAATATGGCATGAGCATGTGTGTTCTTGGTATGGCGGCGGAATTTGCTGATCAAGGGGTTGCTGTAAACGCGTTGTGGCCGAAAACCGTAATTTATACAGCAGCCCTTGCCATGTTGGGCGATCAGGTCAAACCAGACTATTGCCGCACACCGGATATTGTGGCCGATTGCGCCCATATCATCCTGACACGTGATTCCAAAACTTGCACCGGGAATTTCTTCATTGATGAAGAGGTGCTGGCAGAAGAAGGCATTACGGATCTGGATCACTATGCGGTCAAACCGGGCAATCCGTTGTTGCCGGATTTGTTCCTCTAGGCAGGGAAGGCATGGGTATGTCCTATCAAACACTACAGTTTGGCGTGGAAAAGGGCGTGGCGAACATTATGTTTGCCCGCCCCGAACAGGCCAATACATTAACACCGGAACTGATTGACGAATTAAAAGACGTGGTTGCGCGATGTGATCAGGATGATGATATCCGCGCCGTTGTTCTATCCGCTGCACCAGGGCCGTTTTTCTGTGCAGGGGGCGATCTGGGTAAATTTTTGGAAGCTGGTGACAAGCTCTCTCATTTCATGGAAGAGATGCTGGAAGATTTCCATCCTACGATGGAATTACTGGCCCGCATGGATGCCCCGGTTGTCGCAGCCGTTGATGGTGTCACCGCCGGGATCGGGTTTTCTTTTGTTCTGTGTTCCAGTTTTTGTATCGTCAGTCCGAATGCGAATTTTACGATGGCTTATACGGGGGCGGGTCTGACACCGGATGGCGGGGCGAGTTTCTTTTTGCCCAAAATCGTTGGCTTGCGTCGTGCCGAAGAATTGATGATTACAAATCGCACGCTGAGTGCAGAGGAAGCCGTCGAATGGGGCATCGCCAACCAAGTGGTGCCACAAGATCAGTTGATGGCAAGCGCGCAAGGGTTAGCCTATAAGCTGGCAAATGGCCCGACAAAAGCGTTTGGAAACGTACGACGTTTGTTGATTGACAGCTTTAGTAATGATTTGAGCACACAGCTTCATCTAGAAGGCAAATCGATTGCCAAAATGGGCGGCTCAGCGGATGGGCAGGAAGGTATTCGTGCCTTTTTGGAAAAACGCACACCACGTTTCACCGGACGATTTTAAATTTAGGTTAGGGAAGGAGTAATCAAAGTGAAAGTCCTCGTCGCAGTAAAGCGCGTAATTGATTACAACGTGAAAATCCGTGTCAAATCGGACAACACGGGAGTAGAAACAGCGAACGTCAAAATGTCGATGAATCCGTTTGACGAAATCGCGGTTGAAGAAGCAATCCGTCTGAAAGAAGCAGGCAAGGCTGATGAAGTCGTTGTTGTTTCCATGGGCGAAAAGAAATGTCAGGAAACCATCCGTACCGCATTGGCGATGGGCGGGGACCGGGGCATTTTGGTCGAAACAGACGAAGATTTGCAACCCCTCGCCGTTGCCAAAATCCTCAAAGGCATTGTTGAAAAAGAAAACCCGGATATGATTATTCTGGGCAAACAGGCCATTGATGATGATAACGGTCAAACAGGTCAAATGCTGGCGGCTCTGTTAGGCTGGCCGCAAGGCACCTTTGCTTCCAAGGTTGAATTGGGCGATGACTCTGTCAACGTGACCCGCGAAGTGGACGGTGGTTTGCAAACGGTGAAGCTGTCTTTGCCAGCAATCGTAACATCGGATCTGCGTCTGAACGAACCGCGCTACGCCGCGCTGCCGAACATTATGAAAGCCAAGAAAAAGCCGCTGGATACTGTCAGTCCGGCTGACTTCGGTGTAGATGTGACGCCTCGCCTCAAAGTTCTCAAGGTTGAAGAACCTGCTGCACGCTCTGCCGGAATTAAGGTCGACAGCGTTGCGCAACTGGTGGATAAACTGAAAAACGAAGCGAAGGTGATCTAAAGGTCAGAGCCTCATAAATAGGCTTAGCTTTGGTTTACCAGAAAGGCAGGTAAGCCTAGGAAAAGCCTTGCAGGAAGTGCATTTCACTTTCAAGAGGCTTTGACGCTGGATCACCTGCCTTTCTGGCAAATCCTTTAAGGACGGATTTAAAAGAAGGCTGGGCCATCGTTATGAAATCTTTGAAGTGAAGGCACTTCGGCAAATTTCATGCCTTGTCCAGCCAGCTTTTAAATTCCGCCAAACTAATCCTATTTATGAGGTTCTGACCTATGTCTGTACTAGTTATTGCTGAACACGATAATGCGTCCATCAAAGACGCGACATTGAGCGCCGTTACAGCTGCTAAATCCTTGGGTGACATTACGGTTCTGGTTGCCGGGAACGGTTGTCAGGCCGCAGGCGATGCGGCTGCAAAAATTGACGGCGTCTCCAAAGTTTTGCTGGCCGATGACGCCGCTTACGATCATGAACTCGCTGAAAACATGGGCACATTGGTTGTGTCTTTGGCTGGTGATTACAGCCACATTCTGGCTCCTGCGACCACCAACGGCAAAAACTTTATGCCGCGTGTAGCCGCTCTGCTGGATGTTGCGCAAATCTCCGACATTGTCAAAGTAGAAAGCGCTGATACATTCGTACGCCCGATCTATGCGGGCAATGCGATGGCGACTGTACAATCCTCTGACGAGAAGAAAGTCATCACCGTACGTACGACCGGCTTTGATGCTGCTGCAGCTGAAAGTGGTTCTGCCACAATTGAAGCGATTGCAGCCCAAGGCGACAGTGGCAAATCTTCTTTCGTAGGCGAAGAATTGTCTGTGTCTGAGCGTCCCGAGTTGACTTCTGCCAAGATCATCATCTCTGGTGGTCGCGGTATGGCAAGCGGTGAAAACTTCACCCTGCTGGAAAAAGTTGCTGACAAGCTGGGCGCGGCCATTGGGGCCTCACGCGCTGCTGTGGACGCGGGCTTTGTCCCCAACGATATGCAGGTCGGTCAGACCGGTAAAATCGTTGCCCCGGACCTTTACATCGCCGTCGGTATTTCAGGTGCCATTCAGCACTTGGCCGGGATGAAAGATTCCAAAGTGATCGTTGCGATCAACAAAGACGAAGAAGCCCCCATCTTTAGCGTGGCTGACTATGGTTTGGTTGCGGACCTCTTTGATGCGGTACCGGAACTGGAAAATTCATTGACTTAGACCTGCCTTTCATCCCGCAATGAAAGCAGAAACTTAAGGGCAGGCCAATGGTCTGCCCGTTTTTTTTGTTGGTTTATGGCTGTAGAATTGTATTGAAAATATTGAATTGAAAGCTCAATTATAAATAATAGGAAGAGCATTATATAAAACGAAAGGGATATTTAATGAGAAGGGAGTGGTTAAGACAAACGTTGTCTCTCTTCTTTCTGGTTGGATTTTCTATCGGAATAAAGGCTGCATGGGCGCAAGATAAAGGGATTACAATCGTCACAGGCGATGACTATCCGCCCATAACATCACAGAAGCTGAAACACGGTGGACTGGGTTTGCGCATTGTCATGCGAGCGTTTGAATTGGCGCAATTCCCTGTGGAGGAAGTCAAATGGCAACCTTGGGCACGGGGGTATTCGTTGACACAGTCCGGGGTTCTTGACGCGGCTTTCCCGTGGGGGCCGACGCCGGAGCGTTATAAAATATTTTATTTCTCCGACCCAATCCTGCATATGACAAATTATGCCTATGTTCTGAAAAAATCGGATGTGTCGATTCACCAAAGAAAGGATTTGAAAGGCAAAGTCTATTGTAATCCTAATGGATATGGTGATTTCGGTGTGATTAAAGAACTCAAGGAAAAGAACCTGATGAAAAGGGAGGCGCCGTTGAACATGGTGTCTTGCTTTAAAATGTTGAAAGAGGGCCGGGTGGATCTGGTGGTTTCTCCCAAATGGGATGCGGATTACGGAATTTCCGGGGCAAAGCTGGATCTGGTGACCGTTCGACGTGAACCAATGAAGGTTGCACAAACGCCGCTCAGTTTAATTGTCTCTCTTAAAAATAAACGTGGCCCGCAAATTATTTCAGCCTTTAACAAGGGGCTGAAGAAATTGAAAGAAACGGGTGAATTTATCCGAATTTATCACGAGTTTGGTTTTGATGAATTTCTGGAACCCAATAGCTGAGTGCGCAGTTTTACGGATAAAATAGCACTTGTTTACACGTGTGTTTCTCGGCAAGATAAAAGTTACAAAAGAAACTAAAACTCTGACAGACGAGGCAGGAAAAGATGACAGAACAAACATATGCGCTGTTGATTGATGGAGCACAGGTTGCGACGGATGATCATTTTACGGTTTTGAATCCGGCAAACGGGCAACCCGTTGGTCATGCGCCCAAGGCATCAACAGCTCAATTGGATGAGGCGGTACAAGCTGCACGTACAGCTTTTAAAAAATGGAGCGCGGTTTCAGATGAAGAACGCCAGCAAGCTTGTTTGAATATCGCTGCTAAAATCGAAGAGCATAGTGAAGAATTGGCGACCCTTTTGACGAAAGAACAAGGTAAGCCGTTAAACGGCTTGGGTTCACGTTTTGAAATCGGTGGAGCAAAAGCCTGGACGCAAGTAACCGCAGCTTTACAGATTTTGCCAAAGGTTTTGCAGGATACAGAAGAGGGCAAAGTCGTTCTTCATCGCAAACCTATTGGCGTCGTCGGGTCTATCACCCCGTGGAACTGGCCGGTAATGATTGCGATTTGGCATATTATTCCAGCGGTGCGAACGGGTAATACAGTGGTTTGCAAACCGTCACCTTTTACCCCTTTATCCACCATCCGCTTGATTGAATTGATGAACGAGGTTTTACCTGCTGGTGTGGTTAATTGCATTACGGGGGGCGATAATCTCGGGGCGGCTATGTCAACCCATCAGGGAATCGATAAAATCGTCTTTACCGGATCGTGTGCGACCGGGCAAAAAGTGATGATGAGTGCCGCGGCAACCATGAAACGTCTGACTTTGGAGCTCGGCGGGAATGATGCTGGGATTGTCTTACCTGATTGTGATCCCAAGGAAATTGCGGAAGGACTGTTCTGGGGGGCCTTTATTAACAACGGTCAAACCTGTGCAGCGATGAAACGTTTGTATGTGCATGAAAGTCTGCATGATCAGGTTTGCGAGGAATTGGCAAATGTAGTGCGCACGATCCCGATGGGGGACGGTTTGGATGAGGCGAACGTCATCGGCCCTATCCAAAACACTATGCAATTTGAAAAGGTCAAAGGTTTGGTCGAAGATGCAAAACGCAAAGGGGCACGTATTTTAACAGGTGGCGAAGCAGGCGAAGGGCTATTTTATCCGACAACACTGATTGCGGGGGTTGATAATGGCTGGCCCATTGTCGATGAGGAACAATTTGGTCCGGTTCTCCCCATTATTTCCTATCGTGATATTGATGAAGTGATTGAGCGGGCCAACGACAGCCCCAATGGGTTAGGAGGATCGGTTTGGTCCAAAGATATTGAAAAAGCCAAAGAAATTGCCAGCCGACTGGAATGTGGATCGGTCTGGATCAATAAACATGGTGCGATCCAGCCCAATGCGCCGTTTGGTGGGGTCAAAGGATCCGGTATCGGTGTGGAATTTGGTGAAGAAGGCTTGGCGGAATATACCAATATTCAGGTGATCTTCAGTTAAAAGGCGATATTGGGTCAAGAACAGCCTGCTTCATTTTGAGGCAGGCTGTTTTTTTATGTGAAAAGAAATTGATAATTCGCAATGTACTTTACAATAAAATTATAATATAAGATTTAACTAATGTTTATTTCTGACTTATTGGAGTACCCCCGCATGATGAAAATATTCTCGTCTTTCGCCCTTGTCATGGGTTTAATGCTGTCTTCCGTTTCTTCCTATGCAGCTGATGCAGCATCAAAGACCTTTGTTGTGATTACATCTGAGAGTGTGGAAACACAGGGAATGGCCTTGGTCTTGAGCTTGCAAGCGCTGAAGAATGGTTCTGATGTCCGTATTTTGCTTTGTGATCATGGTGGGGATATTGCTAAAAAAGACTATCAGGCAACACCGCTGAAACCCTTGAACGCGACACCGCAACAATTGCTGAAAAAAGCAATATCAACTGGGGCGAAGGCTGATGTCTGTGCGTTATATCTGCCAAACCGTGGTCTGGGTATGGATGCTTTGATCGAAGGCGTTTCCAATGCCAAACCGCCGCAAATCGGGGCGTATATGGCAGACCCGTCCGTTCGTTATTTCACATTCTAATCAATGAATAGGACAGGAGGTTTTTCTATGAAATATGTTGCAGCGGCCTTGTTGGCATTTACGTTGATCGCGCCGGGTTTTCAGGCACAGGCGGCAGATGTTCCAACCAAAAAAACGGCACAAGTACAATCAGGCCTATATGTCACAGCAAAAGAAGCATGGGACATGATGCAAAAGGATGAAAAGGTTGTTTTGATTGATGTGCGCGACCCGATCGAAGTGATGTTTACCGGTTTTACCGATGAAACCGATATTCATGTCCCTTATCTTCTGAGTGATCGTACGAAGCAAAATGCGAAAAAGTCGGTTTATGCGATGGCAAAAAATCCGAACTTTGTGAAAGAAGTCAAAGAAGCCTTGTTGGCAAAAAATGTCTCGAAAGACACGCCTTTGGTCTTTATGTGCCGCTCCGGCAGTACGCGCAGTGCACCGGCGGCTGATCTGTTCTTCAACGAAGGATGGACGCAAAGCTATACAATGGTGGATGGCTTTGAAGGCGGTAAAAATAAGGAAGGTAATTCCAAGGGAGTGCGTGATGTTGATGGCTGGCGCAATTCCGGTTTACCGTGGGGCTATAAGCTGAACCTTGAAAAAATGTATATGGCCGCAGAGTAGATCTATCTAAGAACGAATGAGGGAGAGCGCAATTGTTCTTAAGCAGTTGCGCTTTTTCTTTTGAGTTTACGACCTAGTTCAGGTGAGGGTCGGCACGCAGACGTTCCACCAGATAATCGACACAGGCGCGAACTTTGGCGGAAACCATGCGTCCTTCCTGATGGAGGATATGAACAGGAAGGGGCTTTTCTTCAAACTCGGAAAGAATGATTTTCAACCGACCATCACCCAGATAAGGCGCGATTTGATAGGATAAAAGCCTTGAAATCCCAAAATCTTTGAGAACGGCTTCGATGATTGTATCGTTGGTATTGGTTTCAAAACGCGGATTGGCTTTGGCGTGAATGCGTGTGCCGTTTTCTTCAAACGACCATATATTTGATGACCCGACCGCATTGGATTGAAGGGTTTGATGGTGTTCAAGCTCGCTTGGATGTTGGGGGATACCGTGTTTTTCTAAATATGTTTGTGAGGCAAAGGTGATTTTGCGGACATAACCGACCCGTATGGCATTAAGCGAGGAGTCGGGTAAGTCACCAATGCGTACGGCAATGTCCATTCCTTCGTCGATCATGTTGACGACCCGGTCTAAGAACAGGGTGTTGAGATTGACCAGAGGAAAATCACGCAAGAAATCTATGAGAACAGGTGTTACATACATGCGTCCGAAAAGGGCGGGGGCGGTTACGTTTAACCGTCCGCGTGGCGCACTATGTGAGCCAATGGCAGCTTCCTGTGCCTCTTCCACATCGCTGAGAATACGTTGGCAATCGCGCAAAAAACGTTGACCACTGTCGGTGAGGCGTACAGACCGAGTGGTTCGGATAAACAGGCGACTGCCAATACGGTCTTCAAGGGAAGCCACCGCACGCGTGACAGCAGGGGGCGACATGGAAAGTTTTCGGGCAGCTGCGGCAAAGCCGCCCGTCTCAGCCACGTTAACGAAGACTTCCATTTCCAAAAATCGATCCATTTTATAATTCCATATATCGTAATAATAAATTGCATAATTAGTATATTAATATTTTTTATAAAACAATCTAACTTCTCTTTCGTCAAGGCGAACAAGCCTGAACGTTTTAAAACCCAAAAAATCGAGAGAGAAGAAAATGAGCCGTATTGCAGTTATTAAAAAAGAAAGTGCCACCACAGAACAAGGTGAATTGCTGGATGCGATCCAAGCCAAACTTGGCATGGTGCCGAACTTTTTAGGCGTATTTGCACAATCCCCTGATGCGCTGAAAGCTTTCCTTGGTCTGCACAGTATTGCGGAAAATGGAACACTGGATGCCCAAACCCGCGAACGTATCGCTTTGGCCGTGGCACAAGGGAACGCTTGCGAATATTGTTTGTCTGCCCATAGTGCAATTGGGCGCAAAGCTGGTTTGAACAATGCTGAAATCGATGCTAATCGCAAAGGGACATCGTTTGATGCCAAGGCCGCAGCGGCAGTCAGTTTTGCAAAAGCCCTGAACAACAATATGGGTGATGTGACGCAGGCCGAGTTCGACAGTGTGCGCACAGCTGGGTTCAGTGATTCAGATATCGTTGAAATTATCACACATGTTGGCATGAATATTCTAACCAACTTGTTGGGTAAAGCCACACACGTTGATATTGATTTCCCGAAAGTGGAATTGGCACAAGCCGCGGAATAATGCCCCGCCAACTGACGGGTGTTGTTCCTGAATGAGGCAACATCCGTCCTTTTTTTGTTTCAAGGAGGTTTGAAATGTCGCGCAGGTTTGCTGAGATTAGTTTTACACCGTCCGTCCGTGCCGCTCAAACGCGATATGGATCGCGCAAGGCCTATGCCGGATTGGAAGATCATGATCAAACACCGGATAAAATAGGGCCTGTTGAAACGGCTTTTATCGCGGCCCGTGACGGGTTTTATCAGGCAACGGCCAATGGGGACGGTTGGCCCTATGTCCAATATCGTGGTGGTCCCAAGGGGTTCTTGCGGGTATTGGATGAACAGACCCTTGGCTATGCCGATTTCCGTGGAAATGTCCAATATATCAGTGTCGGCAATATGGCAGAAAATGATAAAGTTTCTTTAATCCTGATGGATTACCCCAATCGTCGGCGTTTGAAAATTTGGGCACGGGCCAAATTGGTGGATTATCAGGATGATCCAGCTTTGGTTCAACGTCTGGAAGACCCAAACTACCGCGCCCGTGTGGAGCGTGGGGTCATTTTGATGGTGGAGGCAACAGACTGGAATTGCCCGCAACATATTGTGCCGCGTTATAGCGAAGAAGAAATTCAAATTGCAATGGAACCCTTGCTGGAACGACTTGATGAATTGGAACGTCAAGTTGGGCAGGAGCAAGGCGATAAAGATGCGTATCGTCAAATTTTTAAGAATAAGCGCCGTAAAGGAGGCGAACAATGATCGCAGTATCCAGAAAATATATAGATAAAATGATGGGTAACGATAAATTACCGCAACGGGCCACTATCGGGTTTATTATATTGTCTTCACTCGGTGCGACATTGGCGATAACGTTAAGTGTCTTTCTCAGCGCGATTTATGACTGCGCTTTGATGATGGCTCCGTTCGGTGCCAGTTGTTTTCTGGCATTTTCCTTACCCGACAGCCCGTTGGCACAACCCAGAAATATTGTGTTTGGCCATGTTTTATCTGCGGGTGCCGGTTTTATTTCGCTTTATCTGTTTGGGGATTATTGGTTCGGTGGGGCCTTTGGGGTTGGGCTCGCGGTCTTTTTGATGCTGATCACGCGGACCTCACATGCACCGGCGGGGGCCAACCCATTGGTGGTTTACGCTGCCCAACCGGATTTGATGTTCCTGTTGACCCCTGTGTTCTTCGGTGCCTGCCTTATTGCCGGGTTTGCTATTATTTATAATAATTTTAGACCAAATATCTGCTACCCGAAATATTGGTAATATTTCCCTTTAATTGGCGTTGATGGCTTCACGTTGGATAATCGCCAGCAGGCCACGGGCTTGATCGTTACATTCTTTTGCCGCCAGCGAGACTAAAAATTCAACATCGCTATAGGTGCGGTTTTCCAGGATATGCAGGTTGATAAGGGTTTTGCTATCCTTGCCTTCCTGCATAACCAGAAAACGGTCGCCATCGGTGATTTTTAGATTTTCCGGCCATTGGTTGATCTCGCCAGCATCTTTCCATTTGAGGGTTTCCGCCATACTGTCGGCAACATTAACCAAAGTAACCGTGGCATAGTTTTCTTTTTTATAACGATCAATAATCGGTTGCTTGCTGTCAATGATGCAATAATCCCCGGTTTCTGAAATGTTAATGGCAAGCGCCTGATCCCGTCCTTTCAAGGAAGCAGCTCGGATGGCCCCAACGCTGCTTGAATCTTCTGCCGTGGTTTTAACCAGACTGGCAAGGGCACGCATGGCTTTACTGTCCCCGCCGCCTGCACCGTCTTTTTCCAGCTTGTCTTTATAAGGGCCTTTCAGATGAAGGGTTTTTCCTTGGGCATTGATAAAAACAACGGATTTTTTATCGGGAATGTCAACGATAGTCTCAGATGTAATTTGATCACCCGCCTTAAAGGTTTTGATGGAAGATGAAATCACCACATACGAACTGGCAAAAGCTTGCGTGCTTAGCCCCATGACAAGGGCAAGGCCAGCGGTGAGAAGTTTTTTATTCAGTTTAAACATTGCCAAAGCTCCTTGGTTATTTCGTTGTGGCACGGTAAACACCGTCCCAATCCGCATCCGGTGGGCTTTCTTGCCACGCCTGAATGCGATTTTCATAAAGGGTGAATAAGCCGGGGATGTTAAAGGGGGCGGCGCTTGTACGCGCGCGCTTCAGATCTTCAAGTGCCTCTGCCCAATTTTGCGTCCGGTAGTTTGCAAGCATGGTTTCAAAATCATTTTTAAACGCGAGGAAGCTTTTATCCTGAGCAAGTTCATCCCCGCCCAGCAAAGTATAAATCCGTACGGCCTGTGTTTTCCCTTTGACCTGAATGAGGTCCAGTTCCACACAGGCTTGATCGGGGGCGAGGTTCAAGGTTTCTTCTGAAATAACCACGTCAACGCCGTAGGTTTTGCTTTGCCCTTCCAAACGAGATGCCAGATTGACCGTATCGCCCAACACTGAATAATCAAAACGTTGCTGGGACCCCATATTGCCCACGACACATTCGCCGCTATTGAGACCGATGCCAACCTTTAACGGAATAAAGGGTTTGTTGTTTTGTTTGGCTTCTTCTTCCAAGGTGGCATTTAATGTGACGATTTCATCTAGCATGCGTCGCGCGCTAATGCAGGCATTTTTGGCGTGTTCCGGGTCATTAACCGGGGCATTCCAGAAGGCCATGATGCAATCGCCCATATATTTATCAATGGTTCCGCGATGAGACATGATCTGATCGGTCAGTGGGGTGAGCATCCGGTTGATAAGGCGTGTCAGCCCTTCTGCATCATATTGTTCTGAAATAGTGGTAAAACCCCGTACATCGCAAAAAAGAAGGGTTAAAATTTTGGTTTCCCCGCCAAGTTTTAATTGTTCGGGCGCAGAGACGAGCTGGTCAACCATTGCAGGGGACAGATAATGATTAAAGGCATCTTGTACAAAGGCGGAATGCTGTTTTTGTTGGTATGCGGAATAGGCCGACCCCAATCCAATCGCCCCTGCGTAAGCCAAAAGCGGGGACAGCATGGGGACAACGACGGCCATTTCTGTAAAGAGCCAGATAATCACATAAGTGACGGCAACAACACCGGCCAAGGACAGCAAGATGCGCAACGCAGCCCCAATGGGAGCAAAGACCAAAATCGCAGCCAATAGGCCCAAAATGGTTGCGATTGTGATTTCTGCAATCAGGGAGGTGCCTTTTTCCGTGCGGTTTTCAATGATTTGGGACAGCATATGGGATTGGATCATAACACCGGGAATCACCCCGTCTTTGGGGCCGAGTGCAGCGGCAAACGGTGTTCTGTGACGATCCCCAAAGGGCAGGTCGGCCCCGATCATGACGATTTTATCTTTAAACCATTCTTTGGGCAAAAACTCGATCACATCAATCGCATACATGGGAAAGGCCGGAGTATCGGCATCCGGTGGGCTGCGATACTGGATACGGACACTTTCCTTTAAGGGTTCCGCGCCGACGGCCTTTGCAATTTCTGAGGCGAAACTGTATTTGAACCCGTTTTCCGTTTCTTTTCCAACAAAGACATTGCGCACAGTCCCATCAACAGGGTCTTTATACAGGTTTGAAAAACCGGAATGCACATCCAGCAGGTAGTCTTTTTGAAAAGAAAATTGAGTTTCGGTTAAGCCGGTTTCTAGGTCCGTCCATCCCGTGATAATAGGAATGTCGGATTTCTGTAAGAGAGTTTGTAGACGGGCATCTTTTTCGGCTTCGGTCGGTTGGTCAAACAGGATATCAAGCCCGATGGCCCGAATGCCTAGCCCTTTCAAATATTCGATTTTATCAGCGAGGAACCCACGGTCCACAGGGGACCGATAAGGCAGTTTTGCCAATGTTTCTTCGGTAATGCGCACAATCACAATCTGGTTATCTGTTTGTGAGGGCGTATTGAAGATACTGAACCGCATGTCGGAAGCCCAGTTTTCAGCAACCGAAATAATGCTGATATATCGGGCGGGCAGGGTGGCAAAGGCGACCGTCAAAATGACGATCGCGATTTGCACAATGACAAAGGTTTGCTTTTTTACCGTTGCCATATTTTCCCCTTTTTACGCTTATGCAAACGCATATGCCTTAGACTTTAACGGCCAATGGGAAGTCTTGTCCGCGTGAACTGATGACCGGGAATTGAGGTTCACGGCCCCCCTCTTCGCTGAGTTCAGGCAAACGGTCTTCAATGAAGCGCGATAGTCCGCGTATTGATACCAAACCGTCGTTTTTGCGTGGGTTGACACCACCACCGTTTAAAGCTTCCAAAATGGTGTAGGTGAAGGCACCATGTCCCAAGTCCGTTAATTCAACAGCAAACTGTTCTTTCGCGGCCCCCGCAATAACATGAATACCAGAGGTCCGGGACAGGCGGCTTAAGGCTTTACGTTCTTCAAAACCGCGTGTCTTGGCAACGGCGGCGCCAGATTTACAGCTATCCATTAGCATAACGACTTTTTGGGCCGGGATTTCGGCAACCCAGGCTTCCAGTTCGGATGACGGAATGCCTTTTTCACGCACATGATCTGGTCGTTCGGGATAGGTGACATCATAAGGCATGAAATACCAGCTTTCGCCCAAGGTATCGCCATGCCCAGCCAGATAGATCAAAACGACATCTTCGGGTTTGGCGTCCTCTTTAATCGACATCAAGGCGGCTTTAATGCCGGATTTGGTGGCCTGTTTATCAAAAACAGCGGTGGTGCGGATATCTTTAAACAGCTTTTTCGGTTGTTTTTCAAAGAAATCCTTAATGCCGATTGCATCCGGCACCCCGTAATTTAAGGACAGGGCCGGGTTACGGTAATCATTAATGCCGATGGCAGCAACATGCAGCACGCTTTTTAGTTCCGCACCGCTATAGGCGATTTTCACTTTGGCAGGTTTACTTTCAATCGCATCTTTGCTTAGCGCGATGGCGCGCAAATCGTTTTTACCCGGTGCCAATTTAATTTCGAAGTCGTGGCTGTAAACCTTATCTTCGGCGTCACCTTCATCGGGCATATGTTTGGCAACCAGTTTACCGTTTTGATAAAGACGGATTTCTTTGACACCGCCGCCTAAATCAGCGGCCTGAACACTGACTTCAAATTCATCGTCATCGGTGTTTTCATCGGAGCTGGGGCTGGCAATGGCGACTTCGGGCGGGGTTGCAAAGGAAACGGATAATTTTGGGCGTTCCTGAACGGTTGCCGGGGCTTCACTTGCGGATGCCATGGCGAGAACACCCGGTTCCATATGGCTTTCCCCAAACTGGTCCATATCCAGCGAGATATCGTCATTTTCCCATTTCACAGCCGTTAAGGCATCACCATCACCTTCAAATCCGCCGGTTTCAACATCCAGCGCGGCCCATCCGTCTTGCTTGGTTACAACAACACGGGCGGTTTCCTTACCTTTGTTGGCATCTAAAATGCGCGAGGTTCCATCCTTGCTGGCAATATGAACGACATTGTCACTCATACCGAATTCAACCGATTTGACTTCTTCGCTATTTTTGATTTCTGCGATGGTTGTTTTTGTCTGGATGTCGTTAATCTTGACCTGACCATCGGGGGAAGCTGTTGCTACTTTGGTGCCGTCGTCACTGACATTGGCTTGAGCTATGGGAGCGCCCGTGTTGACTTCGCTGATGGTTTTGCTGAAATCGGCATTCCATTTTTTGACGGTGCCGTCGCTTGATGTTGTGATATAGCCGCTATCATCTTTCAGAGCCTGAATATGGGTGACTTCAGATTTATGGGCTTTGACGGTTTTGATTGCCTTGTTACTGGTGCTGTCTACAATTGTGATTTTACCGTCATTGCGCCCGGCAAGTACCGTTTTACCATCGTTGGACAGGGAAACAGCCTTGAGCTGGCTTTTGGAAACTTTTGTTTGAACGGCTTGTTCTGGTTTTTCCGTATCAACGATGACCAAACTGCCGTCTTCCATTGCAACCGCTGCTTTTGTGCTTTTGTTTGAAACCGCGACGGCTGTCGGCTTGGTATTGGTCTGCGGTTTCCAATTACCTTTTGCTTGACCGCTGCTGGCATTGATAACGCTGAGAGAGCCATCTTCTGCCGCACTGAGAGCCGTTGCATTATGTTCGGACATGGCAATGGTGGTGACAGGTGCTTGATGGAGATTATCCACCTTTTTGACTTGACGCCCCTGATCCAGGTCCCAAATAGTCACGGACCCATCATCATGGGCCTTTAACATATGTTTTTTATCCCGTACGCTTGAGACTTTACCAGAAGTGATGGCATTGATTGCCGTGATTTTTTGCAAATCCACAGTTGCATGCGCGTTTACAACAAGGCTAAGGGAGCTGTTAATCGCATCTGTAATGGAGGATGTAACGGTTTGAGTAATAACAGAAGGCGGCATAAACTGAGCCAAGGCTGCGTTACTGGCCAGAACAGCACCAGCTGTTGTGATCGCAGTCGAGGTTAAAAATTTTCTACGACTAATCATTTTCCCTTAAACTCCCATTTGCGTGTTATTGGCTCTTTAGAAGATAACTGCAGATTTAGCGTCAAAACCATTATACCAAAAAGTTGATGAAATAGGTTACTTATTTTGCGCTTTGATGGACAAGTTCAGTAAAATCTTTTATACTAAAGCATAATGTAACAAGGAGCCGACCAGCATGAAAACAGCCCTTCTCAGCCTATTCAGTATGGCTATTTTGACTTTTGCACTGTCTAGTGCACAAGCTAAGTCTCCGACGGTAGAAAGTGTACAACAGGTTTTGGATAGTACGGTTTCTACCGTATCTCAGGAAGAAGCAGACAAAAAGAAGTCTAAGGAAGAAATGAAAGAAGAAATGAAAGACGAAATGAAAGAAGAAATGAAGAAAGAGTAGTTAAGATCGAAATCTGATAACTTTCATTATTTTTTTGTTGTCGATGGAAGTCGCAATGACTTTATAGATGGGCAGCTCCTTTCCTTGTGAGAAGAAAAGGAGCTGCTTTTTTGTGTTTTACTGGGTATGCCTGTGTCCTTTAGGCGAAGGTAGATCGATAGGAACGCTTTATCCTTGGGTGCCCGTATTTTTATATGGATACAGCAGAGGTGGAAACGAGCGTCGGTGTAGGCTCGCTGTCTGCATATTCAGCCCATGCTGTAAAAGTCACTGGAGGCAATTACAAGGACATAACGGCTTTTCTGGGCGGTGATGAAAATTCGGAAGTGATCTTGAAAGATGTGCCGATTTTATTATTCGAGATAACAGAATTATAATTTCAATATATTTGTAATTATTAAAAAATATCGAATTTGATATGTTCTGCTTCACAGTTCATAAGGAGCACGTACATGTCAAAACTTACCATTGTGGCCCATATAACGGCAAAAGTGGATAAAATCGAACAGGTTAAGGCCGAGCTGGAAAAGCTTATTGCGCCAACCTGTGTAGAAGAAGGGTGTTTACAATACGACCTTCATCAAGACCGGGATAATCCAGCCTATTTTATGTTTTATGAAAACTGGCAGTCCCGCACCATGTGGCAACAGCATCTGGCGAGCAAACATTTAGCGCATTACAAGACAGCTACAGAAGGTAATGTGGATGAATTTAGACTGAATGAGATGACACATCTTGCAGATTAATGAGCTGAAAATTGTAACGTGAAAAGAGACAGATAATGAAAGCAATCGGATATAAAACAGCAGGCGCGATCGAAGCGGCTGATTTTGTTGAATTTGAAACAGAAACACCGGATATCGGTTCGCACGATCTATTGGTTGAGGTGCGTGGTGTGTCGGTTAATCCCGTTGATACAAAGGTTCGGGAAAGAGCGCAGCCGGAAGACACACCTAAAATCCTAGGGTTTGATGCGGCCGGGGTTGTGAAGCAAGTTGGCAGTGCCGTCAGTAAATTTAAAGTGGGGGATGAGGTTTTTTATGCTGGTGATTTGACCCGGGCAGGGACCAATTCGGCACTGCATGTGGTGGATGAACGCATCGTTGGTAAAAAGCCTGACACGCTTGACTTTGCCGAGGCTGCCGGATTGCCGTTAACGTCCATCACAGCATGGGAATTGTTGTTTGAGAGCCTTCAAGTCAAGGAACATGAGGGCGAAGGTGATAGCATCCTTATTATTGGTGGGGCTGGGGGCGTTGGTTCCATCCTCATTCAACTGGTCAAACAACTGACAAAATTAAGCGTTATTGCAACCGCATCGCGCCCGGAAACTGTGCAATGGGTACAAAGAATGGGAGCCGATTATGTGGTAGACCATCGCCAACCTTTGGCCGCGCAGGTCAAAGAATTGGGGCAGGAGCCACGTTATGTCGCCGCATTGACTGGGACGGATGGGCATTTTGATGCCATTATTGATTTGATTAAACCACGCGGACATGTCGCTTTTATTGATGATCCGGAAAATTTGGATATCAAGGCAGGTAAGTTAAAGGCACTGAGCTTTAGCTGGGAGTTTATGTTTACACGTTCGATGTTTCAAACGGATGATATGGATCAACAACATCAATTGCTTAATCGTATCGCAGATTTGATTGATAAGGGAATTTTGGTATCCACGGTGACCAATAATCTAGGCCCCATCAGTGTCGGTACATTAATTGAAGCGCACCGCCTTCAGGAAAGTGGTCGAGTGATTGGTAAAAACGTACTCGACGGATTTGAACCCGTTTCGTCCTGATAGAAGATAACCTTCTTTGCAATATTCACAGATGCAAAGAAGGTTTCTTTTTAATAAGGGGGGATCTGCTCGTTGAGTTCGTGCGTTTTCTTGATGATATTAATAAACATATCGCGAGCCAGGCTGGGTTGGGCGGTGACTTTTGAAATAACAGCAACACCTAAGGGGAAGCTTTTGATTGATTTTCCAATGACTTTTAATTGACCGCTTTCGACATAGGGCTGGGCGTAGGCTTCCGGTAAAAAGCCGATATATTGCCCGGAAAGAAGCAAAGGAATACGCGCTTCAAAAAAGTACGATACGGCAGAGGCTTTCATATCAAAAAATTGTTTATAAACTTCCATATGCGGGGTTAATCCCGCATGGACCAGATCATATTGGTTTAATTTTTCCCGGGTGATTTCCTTTTCGGGTAAATCAAATAAAGCATGACCTTCGCCGCAATAAAGATAGTGCCTGTCGGTGAAAAGGTGGAAATACTCAATACCGTAAATTTTGCGGTGATAGGGAATGATGGCAATATCAATCTGGTTGTTGAGGATTTTGTTTTCCATTTCTGTCATTTCTTCGACATCGAAATGAAGTTTGACACTAGGGGCCACGGCGGAAAATTGCCTTATAATATCAGCGAGTTGGCAACGCTGGTCGGTTGCGAGGCTATCTGTCAGGGCGATTTTCAGGGTTCCGGCAGGGGAACCCACCAGATTGTTGACGGCACTTCTGAATTTTGAAATCTGATTTAACAGCTGGCAGGTCTGTTCATAAACGATGGCGCCTTCGTCTGTTAAGGAAAAGCCACCGCGTCCTCTTTTGCATAATTTCATATTCAACCGGGCTTCCAGCGCGGCAATATGGTTGCTGATAGAAGGACGGCTGATATTTAATTTGGCTTCGGCAGCAGCG